>CANGJB010000018.1 GCA_947453945.1 Sphingomonadaceae bacterium | reverse complement strand
GCCTGAGCGTGATCGAGCGTGATCCGGCCCGCTTCAGTCAGGTGCAGCGCGCGGCCGCGTCGCTCGAACAGCGCATGCCCCAGCCGGTCCTCCAGTTTGCGAATCTGCACCGAAAGCGCGGACTGCGAGACATTGAGGCGCTCTGCCGTGCGCGAAAGGTTTCCATCCTGCGCGACGGCCCAGAAATAGCGGAGATGGTTGTAATTGAGCTCAGCCATATCGTTCACTTAAAACGAACGATATCGGCTAAACAATGAATTTTTTGCGCGGTCGCGGTTTCGCTAGGATCAGGGCAACTTCGAAAGCCCCTCAAGCGGAGCGCCGCGCATGCCCCTTCACCTTCTGGTCCTTGCCACGCCCGCACTGCTGCTGATCGCCGCCGCGCTCGGGTTCGCTCAGCCCGGCCGCATCGGCCGCGGCACGCTGGCCATGATCGAGACGCTCGCATTTCTCGCCGCCGCTCTGGCCGGAGGCGCGATGGCGGCCCTGGCTATCGGCGGTCCGGCCACGCTCACGCTGGCGGCCGCCGGCCCTGCCCTGCCGCTGTTGGCCTTCCGGCTCGACCTTATCAGCGCAACCATGCTGCTGCTCGTCAGTTTCATCGGCTGGATCGTGGTGCGCTACGCCCGCGTCTATCTGGATGGCGAAGCGCGCCACGGCGTGTTCATGGCCTGGCTGACGACGACGCTGGCGATGGTCGTGCTGCTGGTGACGGCGGGCTCGCTTGTGCAACTCGTTCTGGCGTGGATCGCGACCAGCCTCGCGCTCCACAAGTTGCTGCTGTTCTATCCCGAACGGGTCGCCGCGCAGCGCGCCGCGCGCAAGAAGTTCGTCACCGCCCGCGCCGGGGATGCCGCGCTGCTGGGCGCAGCGCTGCTGATGCTCAAGGCCTATGGCACGGCCGATATTGCCGCGATCCTCGCCGCTGCCCATGCCGGCATGGGCGGATACGCGGTCATGGCCGCTGCCGGGCTGCTGGCGCTGGCCGCATTGCTCAAGTCTGCGCAATTCCCGCTGCATGGCTGGCTGACGGAAGTGATGGAAGCGCCCACCCCGGTCTCCGCGCTGCTCCACGCCGGTGTGATCAACGCGGGCGGATTCCTCCTCATCCGTTTTGCCGATGTCATGCTGCTGGCCCCCGGCGTGCTCGCGGTGCTGGTCATGGCCGGGGGTTTCACCGCGCTGTTCGGCGGGCTCGTCATGCTCACCCAGCCCGCCATCAAGACCTCGCTCGCCTGGTCGACCGTCGGCCAGATGGGCTTCATGATCATGCAATGCGGGCTGGCGCTGTTCCCGCTCGCGCTGCTGCACATCGTGCTGCACTCGCTCTACAAGGCGCATGCCTTCCTCGCCTCGGGCGGGGCGGTGGAGCAGATCGCGGCAGCGCGGCGCCCGGGGCCGGTCGCGATCCCCCGCCCTGCGGCGGTCGGCCGCGCGTTCCTCGCGGCACTGGCGATCTACGCGCTGATGAGCCTGGCCTTCGATGCCCTGCCCGGCTTCCACCACAAGTCACCGCAAGCCATCGCGCTAGGGGCCATCCTGATCTTCGGCGTGGCCTACCTTTTCGCGCAAGGCCTTGCCGACAGTGCACCGCGCGCCCTGACCCGGAGGATGGCGGTTTACGCGGTTGCAGCCTCGATCGGCTACTTCGCGCTCCATGGCCTCGCGCTCTGGCTCACCGCCGGGACGCTGCCCGCCACGCCCGCGCCGGGGCCGCTCGAATGGACGCTGATGGTGCTTGCGGTGCTGAGCTTCGGCCTTGTCGCCGTCGCGCAGTCGATGTTCCCGCTCTGGGCCTATCACCCGGCAGCGGCGGGGCTGCGTGTCCACTTGTCCAACGGCCTCTACGCCAACGCACTGTTCGACCGGATGCTCGGCGGCTGGGCCCTCAGGCGGCCTACCTGAACATCCGCCTAAACACGCGCCTGAACCCGCTCTCCCTTTCCCCCAAAGGATCGCTCCCATGCTCATGATCCCCGCCGACAACAGCCAGACCATCGCCCGGCTCAAGGTTGCCGCCGATGGCGCAGCGCGCGCCATTCCGCCGGTCTGGCCGCTTGCCTCCAGCGTCGCGGTCAACCCGTATCTCGGGCAGACCGGTCTGCACCTCGCAGAAACCGCCGCGCTGATGGCGCGCGTGTCCGGCACGCCGGTCACCATGCCGCGCCAGTGGTACCGTGATCGGATCGCCAGCGGCGCCATCACCGAAGCGGATCTCGCCGCCGCACTCGCGGCATCGCCCCATTCCGGCAAACCGGCGTCGCTCGCTGCACTGCGCGCCGCGATCGCCCATGATCCGGCGCCGATCAGGGCCGTGCCCACTGTGGCCGATCTGGCCGCCAAGGCATCGGGCATCGATTGGCCGGGCGTGATCGCCGAGCGCTTCGGCGCCTGGGCGGGCGGCTATTTCGATCAGGGCCAGGCGCTATGGGCCGCACCGCGCGGCAAGGGCGCCTATGCCGCATGGCAAGCGGTCGCCTCGCACGATCTGACGCCTGAAATCGCGGGCCTCACCGGCTTCGGCAGCTTCGTAGCCGATGCGCCGGAACGCGCGGCCGAAGCGCTCGCCAGCGCGGTCGCCGCACTTCAGCTGCCGCCCGCGGCGCTGGAAACCTACTTTCACAGCCTGCTCGTCTCGCTCGGCGGCTGGGCGCATGTCGCGCGCTACGAACTGTGGCAGGCCGAACTGGCCGGGCGCAGCGACGAGACCATCACCGATTTCCTGACCATTCGTCTCTTGTGGGAGCAAGCGCTGCTGGACCGCTACGGGGCCGAGATCGGCCATGGGTGGCTGGCGACCATCGCCGCGCACGAGGAGCCGCTGGCCCTCGGCGAGGACCACATCGTAGGCGCCATCCTGCAGGAAGCCGCCGAGCGCGCTGGCCAATCGGCCCTTGCCGAAACGCTCGCCGCGCCGCGGAGCCTGACAGAGCGCGAGCCGCCCATGCTGCAGGCCGCGTTCTGCATCGACGTGCGCTCCGAATTGTTCCGCCGCGCGCTGGAATCGCTTGATCGGCGCATCCAGACACTGGGCTTTGCCGGGTTCTTCGGCCTCACCGCCTCGCACCAGCGCTTTGCCTCTGACGTTCACGAACACCGCCTGCCGGTGCTCCTGAACGCCGGGATCACCAGCCGCACCGGCGGGGCGGGCGCGACCCATGCCCGCCACACTGCGCGCGCCGCGCGCGCCTGGGGCCGGTTCAAGCTGGCGGCGGTTTCGTCCTTCGCGTTCGTCGAGGCGGCAGGCCCGATCTATATCGGCAAGCTGATCAAGGATGCGCTGGGCCTCAAGGCCAATCAGGCGCCGCGCGATCCCAAGCCTTTCGCCGATCCTGCGCCGGATGCCGCCACGCGCATCGCCATGGCTGCCTCGGTCCTGGGCGCGATGTCGCTCACCACGGATTTCGCGCCGCTGGTCCTGCTTGTCGGGCACGGCGCCAATGTGGTCAACAACCCGCATGCCAGCGGCCTGCACTGCGGCGCCTGCGGCGGCTATTCGGGCGAGGTCAACGCGCGGCTGCTGGCGGGGCTGCTGAATGAGCCGATGGTGCGTGCGGGGCTGATCGAGCGGGGCATTGTGATCCCCGCCACCACGCTGTTCCTTCCCGCGCTGCACGATACGACCACCGACACGATCACGCTCTACACCGAGGACCACTATAGCGAAGTGCATGGTGAGGCGATCGCGCAGGCGGAAAGCTGGCTGGCGGCGGCCGGTGTGCTCACCCGCGGCGAGCGGGCGCTGCGCCTGCCGCGCGCGGATAGCGACGCCAGCGTGATCAAGCGCAGCCGCGACTGGTCCGAAACCCGCGCCGAATGGGCGCTGGCCGGCTGCAAGGCCTTCATCGCCGCGCCGCGTGCACGCACCGCTGGCAAGAGCCTTGAGGGCCGCGCCTTCCTGCACGACTATGTCTGGCAGCAGGACAAGGCGTTCAGCGTGCTCGAACTGATCATGACTGCGCCGGTTGTCGTCGCGAGCTGGATCAGCCTACAGTACTATGGTTCGAGCGTGGCGCCGGAGCTGTTCGGCGGAGGCAACAAGCTGCTGCACAATGTCGTCGGCGGGATCGGCGTGATCGAAGGCAATGGCGGCCCGCTGCGCGCGGGCCTGCCCTGGCAATCGGTCCATGACGGGCACACGCTGATGCACGAGCCGCTGCGGCTTTCGGTGTGCATCGAGGCCCCGCGTGAGGCGATGACGGCTGTGCTGGAAAAGCACGCCGGAGTGCGTGCGCTGTTCGACAACCGCTGGCTGCATCTCTTTGCCATTGATGAGACGGGACAGCTCGCATGGCGCTATGCCGGCGATCTCCGGTGGGAAGCGGCCAGCGAAGCGTCCCCGGTGCAGGCGGCGGCGGAAATGGCAGTCTGAGCCATGGCGGAAGCGCCGCCGCCCTGGCACGGCGCCCGCGCCGTTCTGGCGACAATGCACGGCAAGGAGCAGGTGCTCACCCCCATCGCCGCGCGGTTCCTTGGCCTTGATGTGAAGGTGGCGCAAGGGCTCGATACCGACGCCTTCGGCACCTTCAGCCGCGATATAGCGCGCATCGGCACCCCGATCGATGCAGCGCGTGCCAAGATCGCGGCGGCTTTTGCGCTTGCAGGCGATGCGCAAGTGGGGCTGGCCAGCGAGGGCAGCTTCGGCCCGCACCCGCACATGCCATTCGCCGTGCTGGGCCGCGAACTGGTGCTGCTGATTGACCGGACAAGCGGGCTGGAGCTTGTCGGCCACCATGCGTCGCTGGATACCAACTTCGCCCATGCGCAAGTGACGACATGCGCGGCCGGCACGGCCTTTGCCGCACAGGCCGGCTTCCCTGTCTCTGGCGTGATCGTGATGGGCGTGCTGGACGGAGAGCCCGCGCCCCATATCGCCCTGTTCAAGTCCGTCGCCACGGCTGCAGAGCTTGCCGCCGTGATCGAGAGAACCATTGCGCTGACCGGCGCGGCGCACATCGAAACGGATATGCGCGCGCATCGCAACCCGCGCAGGATGCGGGCGATCAAGCGGGCGATGATCGATCTGGTCCGCCGATCGCGCAGCCGCTGCCCTGTCTGCACGCGGCCCGGCTTTGCCGTGAACGGACGGGTTGCGGGCTTGCCATGTGCATGGTGCGCCAGCCCGACGCACCTGACACGCGCCGAGGTGTGGGGCTGCGAAGGCTGCGGCCTCCGCGAAGAGCGCCCGGCCAGCGCGGCAAGCGCGGATCCGATGCACTGCGGGGAATGCAATCCCTAGGCGGCTAGCCGGTCGAACCCGCTTGGCGTCAGGTCCTCGCCAAAGCGATAGGCCGAAGCGGTGATGCCGCCGCGCAGATCGTTTTCGGAATAGATGCACACGCCCGGATCATCCCCCGCGGCGCCGACCGCAACCATCAGCGGAATGAGATGATCCTCGCGCGGGTGGGCGAGGCGCGCGGAAGGCGCCTCATCCCAGCGCTCCAGAGCGGCGCTTCGGGCCTCCGGCTTGAGATCGAGCAAAGTGCGGCGCAACCAGCTGTCGAACTGGCGCGAGGGTTCGGCTGCGCGCGCATCGAACATCCCGAGATTGTGGTAGGACAGGCCCGAACCAAGGATCACCACGCCTTCCTCCCGCAAGGGTGCCAGCGCGCGGCCCAGCGCGAGGTGCGCTGCCGGATCATATCCGATCTTCATCGAGAGGCTGACGACCGGCAGATCCGCTCGCGGGCAGATCGGTTGCATCATCGAGAATGTGCCGTGATCGAACCCGCGCGCGGGATCATCGCCAACCGCGATCCCCCCAGCCGCTACCAGTTCGCGCACCCTTGCCGCGAGCGCTGGATCGCCCGGCGCGGGGTAGCTGATGTGGTAGGTATGCTCGGGAAAGCCGTAGTAGTCGAATACCATCCCCGGCTGCGCGGCGCTGGAGACGGTGAACTCAGGCTCCTCCCAATGGCCCGAAACCGCAAGCACGGCCCGGGGAGGCTCAGGCAGCTGCGCGGGAAGCGCCTTCAACGAAGCCTCCAGCCAGGCGAAGCCATCGCGGAAAGGGCCATCGAGCCAGGGCCAGGGGCCGCCGCCATGCGAAAGGAAGAATACGGGCTGTTTCATGGACGCCAATCTAGTGCGCCGTCAGCCTGCGCAACAGCCACAAGATGTGCAGGCCTGTGTTCGACAAACTCGAACGGTCAGAGCTTCGCCAGCACCGCCGCCGCGCTTTGCGCAATCCGCGCCTTCTCGTCTTCGGCGAACTTGTCATAAGTCCGCACCATCTGCGCCATGCGCGGGTTGCCGCCAATCTTGCCGCGGTGGCGGGCGATGAAATCCCAGTAGAGCGGGTTGAACGGGCAGGCATTGGGGCCGGTCCGCTGCTTCACATCATAGCGGCAACCACCGCAGTAATTGGACATCCGGTTGATGTAGGCCCCGCTCGCCGCATAGGGCTTGGAGGCGAGCATCCCGCCATCGGCAAACTGGCTCATGCCCACGGTGTTGGGCAGCTCCACCCATTCATAGGCATCGGCATAGACGCTGAGATACCATTCGTGGAGCGCATGGGGATCGATCCCGGCAATCAGCGCGAACGTGCCGGTCACCATCAGGCGCTGGATATGGTGGGCATAAGCGTGCTCGCGCGTCTGCGTGACGGCAGCGCGCAGGCAGGCCATGTCCGTCTCGGCCGTCCAGTAGAAATCGGGCAGCGGACGGGTGTGTTCGAGGAAATTGCGCCGCTCGTAGCCGGGCATCGTCAGCCAGTAGATCCCGCGCACATATTCGCGCCAACCAATGATCTGGCGGATGAAGCCTTCGGCGGCATTCAGGGGCACGCGGCCCGCCTGCCATTCCGCTTCCACCTCGCGGCAGACCTCCAGTGGATCGAGCAGCCCGCAGTTGAGATACTGCGCGATCACGGCGTGATAGAGGAACGGCTCTCCTTCCAGCATGGCATCCTGATAATCGCCGAAACGCGGCAAGGCGCGCCGGACGAAAGCGGCGAAGGCGGCCTCGGCATCGGCGCGGGTGACGGCGAACTGGAACGGTTCGAGATCACCGAAGTGATTGCCGAAGCGGCTCTCCACCAAGGCCAGAACCTCCTGCGTAATGGCATCGGGCGCAAAGACCGGCGGGCGCGGCATGAACAGGTCCGGCGCCGCGGCCTTGCGGTTTTCGGCATCGTAGTTCCACTCGCCGCCCGCGGGCTTGTCGCCCTCCATCAGCAGGCCCGTGCGGCGGCGCATCTCGCGGTAGAAATACTCCATGCGCAGCGCCTTGCGCCCTTCCGCCCAGGCGCGGAACACGGGGAGCGGGCAAACGAAGCGCGTATCGGGCAGGACTTCGACCGGAACGCCCAGCGCCGCTTCCCAGCCCGCGATCATCTGTGCCACGCGCCATTCACCCGCTTCGGTGACGAAGATCCGCTCAGGTCGATGGGCGGCGACGGCACGGGCCACTTCGCCGGAGAAACTGCCCGTGTTGCCGGGCGCATCCAAAGTCACATAGTCGACCGTCCAGCCTTCGCCGCGCAGTTCCTCGGCAAAGTGGCGCATCGCACTGAACAGGAAGGCGATCTTCTTCTTGTGGTGGCGCACATAAGTGGCTTCGTCCGCCACTTCGGCCATCAGCACGCGGTCGCGCGTCTTGTCTGCGGCCTGCAGCGAGGAGAGCGATGGAGCGAGCTGATCGCCCAGCACGAGAATGAGGCGGCTCACAGATCGAGCGCCAGCTGGTTGGTTGCGGTGGGGCGGCGCGATTTCTGGCCGGATTGTCTTTGGCCCGTCATCGGCATCCCGGCCTTGCGGCTGCCGTGCTTCTCGGCGATCCGGCTGGCCGTTGTGCGGTGTCCGCCGCGCTTGCGCACGGCGTGCAGCGCCTCGCGCGCGGCGGCGGCGGCCTTGGCGTGATCGACGATCGGCGGCGGATAGGTGAGGCTGGCCGCCCCCTCCCACAGCCATGGCTCTTGAATCAGCGGGGTGGGCACCGCCGCCAATTCGGGTACCCAGCGGCGCACGAACACGCCTTCCGGATCCTGATCGTGGCCCTGCTTGACCGGATTGTAGACCCGCATCGTGTTGATCCCCGTCGTGCCCGATTGCATCTGCACCTGGCTCCAGTGGATGCCCGGTTCATAGTCCACGAACTGCCGCGCCAGATGCAGCCCGCTCGCGCGCCACGGCAGCCATAGCTGATAGCTGGCGAAGGACACGAGCATCGCCCGCATCCGGAAATTGAGCCAGCCATGGGCATCCAGCGCGCGCAGGCAGGCATCGACGAAGGGATAGCCGGTCTGCCCGGCGCACCATGCCGCCAGCCGATCGGCATCGGGCGCATCCGGGCGCAGGCCATTGTAGGCGGGATGCAGATTGGCAAACTCGATGCGCGGTTCGTCTTCCAGCTTCTGCATGAAGTGGCAGTGCCAGTGCTGGCGGGCGGTGAACGAGGTCATCGAAGCGCGCCAGCTTCGCGCAGCGGCGCTTTCCTCCCCGCGCAGGCCCGCCAGCCGTGCCCGGCTTGCTTGCGCCACTTCGCGCAAGCTGAGCGTGCCCCAGGTCAGGTGCGGCGAAAGGCGCGAGCTGGCATCGAACGCGGTGACCGGGCTCGACATCTGCCAGCGATAGTCTCGGCCCCGCCGCTCAAGGAAGCTGGCGAGGATCGCAAGGCCAGCCGCGCGCCCCCCGCTCTGGCGCTGCGGACAAGGATCGGGCGCGAGGCCGAGATCGGCAGCAGCGGGAATGCGGGTGGGCCAATCGCTGCCCAGCGGCGCGAGCGCGGCGGGCGGCGAGGTGAGCGGTTCGGCCATCCGCTTTTCCCATGCGCGGGCCCAGCCGGCACGGGTCTTGAGCCGGCGGATCACACCGGTCTGCGGCAGTTCATGCCACGCCACGCCCGCCGCGCGCGCCCATGCAGCCACCGCCTTGTCGCGCGCATAAGTCCAGCCGTTGCCGGTCTCCTCGTGGCTCCACAGCGCGGCGATGCCATGACGTTCGTGGATCTTGCGCAAGACCGCGACCACATCACCGCGCACAACGCAAAGCGGCTGGCCCAGCGCGCCGAGCGTCGCCTGCAATTCAGCAAGGCTTTCGGCGGCGAAGGCCCATTGCCGGGCCGAAGCATCGTCCTGCGTCCAGAGCCCGGGCTCTGCAATGTAGAGCGGCAGCACCGGGCCTGCTGCGGCCGCAAGAGCAAGCGGGCGATGATCTGCCACGCGCAAATCGCGCTTGAACCACACAACTTGCAGGGCCTGCTTCACAGCATCCCCTCGGCCCGCAGATGCCCCTCGATCTCGGCATCGAAGGCAAAGAAGCCGCGCCGGGCGTGCGGCCAGAGCCCGGCATCCCAGCGCCGCCGCACCGGGCGCAGTGCGATGCCTTCCTCCGCAAGCTGCGGCGCCAAGGCCGCCAGCGCATCAGCCACCGGACCGACCGGCGCAAAGGGTGTCAGCACCTGCCGGGCGCCCGCCGTCCGTGCGACAGCAAGGAGCACTTCGGCATCCAACGCCTCTGCCAGAGTGGCGCTGCAGCCAAAATGCGCCGCCGCGCGCGCCGCCGCATCGGCTGTTGCGGCAGCCACATAGCGCCGCGCCGCATCGCCCCACAGCAATGCGGGATCGCGGGCCGCAAGCACATGGCCCACCGGCACATCGGCCGCAAACAGCGATTCGGGATGTAGGTCTTCGTGGTGCACCAGCAGCAAGCTTGGTGCCGCCAGATCGGGCGGCGAAAGTGGCCCCAGCGTGCCCGCAGGCCCCACCGGCGGCTCGGTTAGCGCCACCGCTTCTTCAGCCAGCCCGCGCGGCACAAAACGACCTTCGGTGTAACGCGCGATATTGTCTGCCCGCGCAAGATAGGTCTTCCCCGCTGTCTGCAACCCGGCAACCCAGCGCCACGAAAGCGTGTTGCTGGCAGGATCCGCATCGATCAGGTGCCGCAGGAAGAAATCCGCGCCCAAGGTCCACGGCAGGCGCAGCGTGAAGATCCAGATCGAGGCGAACCACATCCGCGCGTGGTTGTGGAGATAGCCGGTCTCGGCAAGCTCGCGCGCCCAGGCATCGAACGCGTCGATCCCGGTGCGCCCCTCTTCCGCTGCCGCCAGATCGGCGCTGCCCACCATCGTTTCGCGCGCTGCATCCCGTTCGGCCATGAAGCGCTGCCACACGGCAGGGCGCAGTTCGAGCCAGCCCTTCCAGTAGGTACGCCAGCAGACTTCCTGGATGAACTTTCCCGCCGATCCGAAGCTGTGCCGCGCCAGCACTTCGCCCGCCACGTCCTGCTCGGTCACCAGCCGGTAGCGGATCGCGGGCGCCAGACGTGAGACGGCAGCGGGCCTGCCCGGCCCCGGATCAGTGTTGCGCCCGGAAGCATACGATGCGCCGGCTCGCGGCACGAACTGGCGCAGATGATCAAGCGCGGCGCGGCGCGAAGGAGCAGGTAGCATGGCAAGCCCTTGGCCTTCCCGAGCTCGGGCGCCCAGATGATCATGCGGGCATCCCCCTGAATAATGGCCAAAGTGTAATGTTCCGCTCACGCAGATGACGGGCGCCGCGGCCTAGAACGGCCTCCGACGATGGGCGTCTGTCACGGCAATCGTGACGTGACGGTCCCCTGTTCCGATTGCCGGTCCGGCGCCCATCGTCACCCATCCGGCTGCGGCAGACCGATCCCGCGCAGGCGCATATGCACCGGCGCGCCGGGCTGGCCTTGCCGGCACAATGCGGGGAACTGAAACGTGTCTCGTCCGATTTTCTTCGATCCGACCGGCCGCCGCCGCCGCCTGACCCGCCGCGGCGCGGGCATCGGCCTTGTCGTGCTGCTTGTGGCCGCAGTGATCTTTGCAACGACCGTGATGGCGGTGCCGGCTGCCGCCCCGCTGCAGCTTGGCTTCGAGCGCCAGGCGCCGTTTCCGCTCAAGACGCAGGTCAGCCGCATTTCCCACACGCTTGCCCAATTGTTCGGCCGCCACGCCGGGCCAGCGGCCCACGGCAGCGGGCAGGCGCTGAGCGTGGGCTTCTACACATCCTGGCGCGATGGCAGCGCGCTTTCCCTGCAGCGCCATGTCGGCCAGCTCGATTGGATCGCGCCGACATTGTTTTCGCTCGGTCAGGGCGGCAACCTTGTCGTCAGCGATGATGCGCCAATGCGCCGCGTGCTGGCCTCTGCACTCCACCGTCCGCTGGTGGTGCCGGTGCTGCAGAACGCGGCGAACGCGCAGTGGGACGGCGCAGGCGCGACCGCCGTGATGGCCAGCCCCGCCCGCCGCGCCGCGCTCGTCAGCCAGATCGATGCCGCGCTCGACAAGTCCGGCGATGGCGGGGTGATGATCGATTTCGAAAATCTGCCACGCCCCGGGATTGCCGCGCTGCACGGCTTCCTTGCCGATCTGCGCGCGCGCCTTGTGACCAAGCACCGGGTGGTAGCGGTGACCATGCCGATCGACGATGCCGACTGGTCGGCGAAGGAACTGGCCACGGTGGCCGACAAGGTCGTGCTCATGGCCTATGACGAGCACTGGCAGGGCGGCGAACCCGGGCCGATTGCCTCGAACGGCTGGTTCGCGGGACATCTGGCCGATCAGCTCAAGGGCCTTTCGTCCGACAAGGTGATCGTCGCGCTCGGCAATTATGGCTATGATTGGCATGGCGGGCCCGATGGCCAGAAGCAAGCTGATGCGCAGACCGTGGAGGAAGCCTGGCTTTCCGCGCATGACAGCGGCACCGTGCCGACATGGGACAAGGTCAGCGGCAACACCGGCTTCGGCTATCTCGACGACGAGGACCGGAACGCCGCCACGCCGCCGAAGCGGCATCAGGTGTGGATGCTCGATGCCGCCTCCAGCTGGAACCAGATGCAGATGCTTTCGCAGCTCGGCGCGCGATCGGTTGCGCTGTGGCGGATGGGTTCTGAAGATCCGGGCTTCTGGGACGTGCTCAAGGCCTGGCGCGGTGGCCATGGCCAGCGGCCCGATCTCAGCCGTATCCAGCAGACGAGCAACGTCGATGTCGAAGGCAACGGCGAAATCCTGCGTATCGACGCGACGCCGGAACCGGGCAGCCGACAGGTGCACTTTCTTGCGGCAAGCGGCACCCGTCCCGCGCTGATCGACAGCGAGCAATATGGCCGCCTGCCCACGCCCTATGTCGTGCGCAAGACCGGCGACCGGGCCAAACTCGTCGCGCTGACGTTCGATGATGGGCCCGATCCCAAGTACACGCCCGAAGTGCTTTCGGTGCTCGAGCGCTACCATGTGCCGGCAACATTCTTCATCATCGGCGAAAACGGCGTGGCGGGGCGCAGCACCTTGCAGCGCATGGTCGCCGATGGGGACGAGATCGGCAACCACAGCTACACCCATCCCAACATGGCGGAGGATTCCGCGGCCGGCATAAAGCTTGAGCTCAACGCCACGCAGCGGCTGATCGAGGCCTATACCGGCCGTTCCACCCGCCTGTTCCGTGCGCCCTATTTCGGCGATGCCGAGCCGACCACGGCAGACGAGCTCGGGCCTGCACTGATTGCCCAGCAACAGGGCTATACCGTGGTGGGGCTCCATGCCGATCCGGGCGACTGGATGAAGCGCAGCGCCGACGACATCGTGAACCGCACGGTGGACGCGGTAGAACATGCCACCCCCGACCACAGCGCCAACGTCGTCCTGCTGCACGATGGCGGCGGCAACCGCGAGCAGACGGTGCTGGCGCTGCCGCGCATCATCGAGCGACTGGAGGCAGACGGATACCGCCTCGTGCCCGCATCCACGCTCGCCGGGCTCAAGCGCGACGACGTGATGCCGCAAGTCAAGGGCTGGGACCTTGCCGCCGTGCGCATCGACGTTGCGATGTTCTCGTGCCTTGCCGTGCTGCTCGCCGCGCTCAACTGGAGTTTCTTCTTCGCGATTGCCCTGGGCGTGATCCGCGCGCTGGGCCTGACCGGGCTCGCGCTCGTGCCCGATCGGAGGCAAGTGCCTGCACTGGACAACGGCTATCAGCCGAAGGTCAGCGTCATCATCCCCGCCTACAACGAGGAACGGGTGATCGAGAGTGCGGTGCATCGCATCCTCGCCAGCGATTATCCGCACATGGAAGTCATCGTTGCGGACGATGGCTCGAAGGACAGCACCAGCGCCATCGTCGCCGCCGCCTTCGGCCACGATCCGCAAGTGCGGCTGATGACCATGACCAACGGCGGCAAAGCGTCCGCGCTCAACCGCGCGCTGGCGGCGGCGCAGGGCGAGATCGTCGTCGCGCTCGATGCCGATACCCAGTTCGAGCCGCAGACCATTGCGCGCCTCGTGCGCTGGTTCGAAAACGAGCGCGTGGGCGCGGTGGCGGGCAACGCCAAGGTCGGCAACCGGGTCAATCTCGTCACCCGCTGGCAGGCGGTGGAATATATCACGGCGCAGAACATCGAACGGCGAGCGCTCACCCGCTTCGGCGCGATCATGGTCGTGCCCGGCGCGGTCGGCGCGTGGCGGCGCAGCGCGCTCGCCGATGTTGGCGGCTATCCGGAAGACACGCTGGCCGAGGATCAGGACCTGACCATCGCGATCCAGCGCAAGGGCTGGAAGGTGTGCTACGACGAAGAGGCGGTCGCCTGGACCGAAGCGCCCGAAACGCTGGCCGCGCTTGCCAAGCAGCGCTTCCGCTGGGCCTTCGGCACGCTGCAGTGCCTGTGGAAGCACCGTTCGGTGCCGTGGGAGCGCAGGCCCGCCGGGCTCGCCTATGTCGGAATGCCGCAGGCGTGGCTGTTCCAGATCCTCTTTGCGCTGATCTCGCCGCTGATCGATCTGGCGCTCGCCGTCTCCATCCTGGGCACGGGCCTCAGGATCATGCAGCACGGCTGGGCCCAGACACAGACCGACGTGCTGCGCATGGGGCTATACTGGGCAGCCTTCACGGCCATCGACCTTGTTTGCGGCTGGGTCGCCTACCGCCTCGATGTGCGCGAACGGCGCTTCCCGCCGCTGCTGCTGCTGAGCCAGCGCTTCGTCTACCGGCAGCTGATGTACGGCGTGGTGATCCGCGCAGTAGGGGCGGCGCTGCAAGGGCTGGGCATCGGCTGGGGCAAGCTGGAGCGGACGGGCCGCGTTTCAGGCGGGCAGATCTCGGGCGGGGAGGCGAAAGGTGGCCACAAGGCCCTTGCCGCCTGACGGCGGGTCGGAAAGCTTCAAGCTGCCGCCATGGAGCCGCGCCACCGCAGCGACCATGGCAAGGCCCAGCCCCCCGCCCGGCTGCGTCCGCGCATCGTCCAGCCGCACGAACCGTTCGACCGCGCGGGCCCGGTCCGCCGGGGCAATGCCCGGCCCATTGTCCTCTACCGCGATCTCGGCCCAGCTTTCCCCGTCCGTGCCGGTCTGCGTCCGCGTGCTGACCATCACCGCATCGCCGCCATACTTGAGCGCATTGTCGATGAGATTTGCCAGCGCGCGCGACATCAGCTCGCGGTCCGCCGGGGCCGTCACTGCTTCCAGCCGGGTTTCGAGCCGCACGCCAGACTGTTCGGCCAGCGGATCGTAAAGCTCCACCAGATCCTCAGCCACCGCCGCGAGATCGAGCGGACGGCGCCGGTCTTCCACCGTGCCGCCTTCGATCAGGCTGATTTCCAGCGCGTTCTCCAGCATTGTGCGCAAGGCATCGGCATCGGCGCGCGCGGCCTGAAGCACCTCGACCGCGCGCGGTTCCTCCACCCTTGCCAGGGCAAGATCGAGCGCCGCCGAAAGCCGTGTGACCGGTGAACGCAGATCATGCGCCAGCGCGCCGGACACCGCGCTCAGCTGCCCGACGAGTTCACCGATCCGCTCGGCCATCAGGTTCATCTGCTGGCGCAAGTGATCAAACCCGTCGCCCGTCCCCTCGATCGGCACGCGCGCGCCGAAATTGCCCGATGCCAGTTCCGCGGCTGTCTCGGCGATACGGTGGGTGCGGCGGCTGATGACAAAGCCGACGGCCACCGCACTGAGCAGCGCCATCAGCACCGCCGCCGCAATGGTCAGCCCGGCCGTGGCGGCAAAGGCGATATCGATGCGCCGCTCGGTCAGGCTCACCACGCCCACCACCAGCCGCTCGCCATCGGGCAACTGGCCGACGAGGGCGAGCCCCTCGTTTGCCGGCTGATCGGGCCCGCGCCGCACGACAACCGGCTGCGGGCGCGGCGCAACTGGCATCATGGGAACGCGCACAAGGTTGCTCAGCACCGGCGCCCCCTGGCCGGTGAGCGCGATGAACACAGCCGGATCTGCCGCACTGCCGCGCCGCGCCGTGATGAATGCGGCCAGTTCCTCGCGGCCGCCATCGTAATAGGCGGCCAGCAGATCGTCGCGCACGTCGATGACCTGCCGCTCCCGGTCGAGCCGCACCACATCGAGCATCTGCCCGCGCAGAAACACGATCACGAAAGCACTGGAAACAAGCTGCAGCACAAAGATCGCGGTCACCAGCCGCACCATCGTTGGCGAAAGGCCCCGCCGCAGCAGGCGTCGGACAGTGCTGGGCGCCACCGTCAGCTTCAGTCGGCCGCGAGCCGGTAACCCGCCCCGCGCACGGTATGGAACAGGGCTTGCTCCTCCCCGTCATCGATCTTGCGGCGCAATCGGCTGATGTGGACATCGATCACGTTGGTGCCGGGATCGAAGTGATAATCCCACACAGCCTCCAGCAGCATGGTGCGGGTGACGACCTCCCCCGCGTGCAGCAGCATGTATTCGAGCAGCCGGAACTCGCGCGGCTGAAGGGCGATCTTGCGCGCCGCGCGCCGCACCTGCCGGGTCAGCCGGTCCAGTTCCAGATCGGCGCAGCGCAGCGTGGTTTCCTGCACTTGTCGCACGCCGCCCGCAGCACGGCGCAGCAGCGCCTGAATCCGCGCAAGAAGTTCGCTGAAGGAAAACGGCTTGCCGAGGTAATCGTCCGCCCCGGCTGTCAGCCCGGCAATGCGATCATCGGTGCTGGCCAGCGCAGAGAGCATGATCACCGGTGTCGCCACTTCGGCGGCGCGCAACGCCTTGAGCAGGGCCAGCCCGTCCATGCCCGGTAGCATCCTGTCGAGCACGACAAGATCGAACTGGCTGTCGGTGGCAAGGAACAGGCCGTCGCGCCCATTGCCGGCACGGTCCACCGTAAAGCCTTCTTCGGCCAGCCCGGACATGATGTAGTCCGCAATCTGGGGATCATCCTCGACGAGCAGAATGCGTCCTGCCACTGGGCACTATCCATGTTTGCAACAATTACGACATAGCGGAGCAGCACCATGGCTGCCATCACAGCGCCCGGCAAGAGCTTTCCGGTGGCATGAGTAGCCCTGCATAGCCTCCGATTCGGCACACCTGAACGGAGAGTTTACAGCCGGGCAACAGTGCTGAAATATTCCGCTAAGGCCTGGCGGAGAATCGCGTTAAGACGCGCCAAAATCGCACCAGAGAACCTGCCGGAAACGGAGAGTTTCGCGCGATTTTGCACCTGTGAATGCCGACGCGCGACAACGCGCTGCGCCGGAAAGAACAACCCACGGGCACGGCCTGCTCCCTTGCGGTCGTTCCCCAGGCCGGATGACGAGATACCGATGCACAGCTCAACCCCCATCGCCCGCACCACAAAGCACGCAGCCCGCCTCCTCGCCGCAGCGGCTCCGGCAGCTCTCATGGCCGGAATCTCCCCAGCGCTTGCAGACACCACCGTGAGCACCGCGACGACGGCGCCGCTCGCAACCTCTGCGGCAGGCGCAGTAACCGTAGCCAGCAGCGGCACGATCAAGCTCGACAGCGGCACCGCGGTCACGGTCGATGCATCGAAAGACGTGACAGTCCAGTCCGGCGGCACGCTCGACATGGGCGCCGGCAACGGCGCTGCCGGTATCATCGTCCAGCCCGGCACGACTGCCAATATATCGAACGCCGGCACGATCCAGGTGCTGGAAACCTTTACCGCGCCCGATGCCGACAAGAATGGTATCCCGGAAGGCCCGATCGCACAGGCCAGCGGGCGCTATGGCATTCGCGTTGCTCCGGGCGGCGTGGCCACCGGCACCATTGCCAACAGCGGCACCATCACGATCGATGGCCTGAATTCAGCCGGTATCGCGGTGGATTCCGCCTATACCGGCTCGGTCAGCAACACAGGCACGATCAAGATCAAGGGTGACAATTCGGTCGGCATCCGCACCGGCGCGGTGACCGGCAATGTGTCGGCGGGCGGCACCATCGGCGTGATCGGCAGCGGGTCGCAGGCGCTGGTCATCAACGGCGATGTCGGCGGCTTGGTCAAGATCAACGGCTCGCTCTCCCAGTCCAACGCCTACACCGCTGACGACGGGTCGACGCAGACCCTGCCGCGCAGCGCGCTGTCCACCGGCAAGGCCGCGGTCGAGATAAATGGCAACGTGGCCGGCGGCGTCGTGGTCACCACCGCCTCGTCGAGCGGTTCCACCACCGAGACTACCGGGTCGATTCAAGCCATCGGCAACAGCCCGGCAATCCAGATCGGCGGAGCCAGCGACATCACAATCGGCGGCGGCGCGAGCAGCACCGGCACGTATTCGCTCGGCATCGATGGCAGCGTGGGTGCCAGTTCCACCTATAGCTCGACCAATTCCGCAGCCGTCGTGATCGGCGGCAATGGCGGCAACGTCACGCTTACCAAGGGTATCGGCGTGAGCGGCACCGTGACCGCGACGACCGTTGATGCGGGCGCTGTCGGCATCCTGATCAATGCGGGTTCGACAGTCGGTTCGCTTTACAATGCGGGCACGATCAGCGCGGTGATCAGCCAGCCTGGGATCGGCTCATCAGCAGCGATCAAGGATCTTTCGGGCACGCTCACCACGATCAACAATACCAAGACCATTTCGGTGACCGGCTCGACCCAGGATCAGCTTGCCGCGATCGACGTCTCGGCCAACACGACCGGCGTCACGATCAAGCAGTACCTCAACAGCACGGACGCCGCCTCGCAGACGACCGACAAGGCCGCCACCGGATACAATCCCGATACCGCCAAGGTCTACACCTCGATCAAGGGCAACATCTACACCGGCAGCGGCAACGACACGCTCGATGTCGGTTCGGGCACGATCACCGGCATCAGCTTCCTGGGCGCGGGCGATGACACGGTAAAACTTGCCGACGACGCGAAATACACCGGCAACATCGACTACGGCACCGGCACGGCATCGCTGGCGATGACAGGCAATTCGCGCTTTACGGGCACGCTGATCCTGAATGACCAGGCCGGCACGCTCACCCTGGCTGACAAGGCGATCTACCGCGGCACCGTGACCGGCGGCTCACAGCTTGCCGTGAGCGTCAACGGCGGCACCTTCGGGGCCAATTCTGCGACCACGACCACGATCAAGTCGCTCGATGTCGGCGCGGGCGGCACGCTTGGCGTCTATGTCGATGGCACTGCCGGCACGGCATCCAAACTGATTGCCGATACAGCCAGCTTTGCCAGCGGCGCGAAGATTTCGGCCAAGTTCACCTCGCTCGCCAAGGCGGAAGGCACCTACACCGTGCTCAGCGCAGGCGCGCTCACAGGCGGGGCCAACGTCAACTCCTCGGCACTTGACCTGTCGGTGCTGTTCAAGGGCACGGTCGCGGCGGTAGGCAACGACGTGACGCTGACCATCGCGCGCAAATCCGCCAGCGAAATTGGGCTCAATGTCCCGCAGTCGCAGGCCTACAGCGCGATCCTCGCCAATGCCGGCAAGGACACGCTACTTCAGTCCAGCCTGCTGCAGGCCGCCGACACCGCCACGCTGCAGACGCAGTTCAACCAGATGCTGCCCGATTACGCGGGCGGCACGCTCGATCTGCTTGCACGCGGCACGCGTCTTGCCGCACGGCGCATCGACGACGATTCGAGCTGGTTCACCATCAGCAGCGCCGGTGCCTGGATCGAGCCGATCTACTTCAAGGGCAAGAAGACGGCCGGCACGACCGCTGGCTACAGCAACAGCGGCGGCGGTCTCTCGTTCGGCTTCGAGAAGGGGCTTGGTTTCGGCCATGTCGGCGGCTCGTTCACGTATCTCTCGGGCACATCGACCACCGATGCGACGCAGAAGGTCAAGGTCAGCGACATCGAGCTGGCCGCGTTCTGGCGCCTCGCTTCCGGCCCGCTCTATGCTTATGCGCGGGTCGGGTATGGCCGACCCTCGTTCACCTCGACCCGCTCCTTTGCAGGCACGGTGGATAGCCAGTCCTTCAGCTACGGCATGGGCGGCAAGTGGAAGGGCACGCTGATTTCCGGCGCGGGCGGCGTTTCCTATGCCATCCCCTTCGGCGATCACTTCAAGCTCAAGCCGCGGGCGACAATCGAGTATTTCCGCCTGAAGGAAAATGGCTACACCGAAACCGGCAGCGCCCCGCTGGCGCTGACCCTCGGCAAGCGCACCAGCCAGGTGGTCAACGGCACCACCACCCTGGTAGCCAGCTGGAGCACGGCGCCGAGCGACTACGAGAACCGCCCGTTCACCATCGAAGTCGAGGGCGGCCGCCGCAGCCGCATCTCGGGCGAAGTGGGAGATACGACCGCGACCTTCAATCGCGGCGCCACCAGCGGGGGCGACAGCTTTACGCTGACCGGCCAGCAACTGCCTTCCGCCTGGACCGGCGAAGTCAGCCTGATTCAGGGCGGGCTCGACTACACGTGGAAGGTCAGCGGCGGCTATGAAAAGCTGCAGGGCGGCGGCACCGGTTATTCGGCCCGTGCCTCGCTCGCCATCGCGCTGTGACGGCCTGATCCTGAATGCGAAAGCGGCGGCCGAAAGGCTGCCGCTTTTTCGTATCAGCCCTGCGCGCGCGCTTGCTGCGCCTGGAACCACGGCACCATCCGCGCGATGGCCTCCTCGATCAGCGGGGTCGAGACCGCAAAGCTGAAACGCACGAAACGGTGTCCCTCCACGGGATCAAAATCGATCCCCGGCGCTGTTGCCACCCCGGTGTCCTTCAGCAGCCTGATGCAGAAGGCCATCGAATCCTGCGTGAGATGGCCGACATCGGCATAGACATAGAACGCGCCATCGGGCGGAGCGATGCGGGCAAGCCCCATCTGCGGCAGTGCCGCTAGCAGCAGATCGCGGTTGCGCGCATAAGTGCGCACATGGCCATCGAGCTCCGCGCCGCAATCAAGCGCGGCCAGCCCCGCATGTTGGCTGAGCGAGGGCGGCGTGAGGAACAGGTTGCCCATCCGCGCGCGCGCCTGATCGACCAGATCTTCCGGCACCACCAGCCAGCCGAGCCGCCAACCCGGCATGCTGAAGTATTTTGAGAAGCTGCTCACCACGATCGCCTCGTGGTCGAACGGCAGCATTGACTGCGCCGGCGCGCCATAAGTGATGCCCAAGTATATCTCGTCCGAAACGATGCGAATGCCGCGCGCGCGGCACACTTCGGCGATGGCGGCCATCTCATCAGGCGCGATCACGGTGCCGGTGGGATTGGCGGGGCTGGCGATGATCACGCCATCAGGGGCCGGATCAAGCCCAGCGAGCGCAGCGGCGGTGATCTGGTATCCCACTTCGGGCCCGCATGGCAGCTCGACCGGCTCCATGAACAAGGCGCGCAAGGTGTTGCGATAGGCCACATAGCCGGGCCGCGCGATGGCGATGCGTGCGCCAGGGGCAAAGCGCAGCGATAGCGCGATCACCAGCGCGGGCGAAGCGCCGCAAGTCAGCACGATCTGCGCAGGCGATACCGCAACGTCGGTGGTCTGCTCGACATGGCGGGCCAGCCGGGCGAGCAGCTCGGTGCTTTCCCAATAGCCCTTGTCGTCCTCGCCCAGCGCCGCGCGTGCGCGCTCCAGCGCAGCGGCGGGCGCACCGGTGGAGGGCTGGCCATATTCCATACGGATGACCGAGCGCCCCTCGGCCATGAGGGTCTGCGCAATGGCGGAAATGGTGATGGCGTGAAACGGGTCGAGCTTGGCGATCATGGCCCGACGCCTAGCACCGGGCAGGAACCGGCGCAAAGGGCCCTGCGGTTGACATTGACCGGCGCGCGCGCGAGCCTTGCGCCAGATCCGGGCGGCATGACCGCACCGGACGCTGCGGGAGAGGTTCACAATGTCGACATCCGATGGCGCCGCCGCGCCGAAACAGCTGCCCTTGGGGCAGGCCGCGATCGTTACGCTGGGCGTTGTTGTGGTGATCGCCGGGTTCGTTGGGCTGGGCGCAGCGCTCCATGTCACGCCGCTCTATGCCGGGTTCCTGCTGCTCTGGGCGTGGTCTGCGCTCCACGAGCTTTCGTTCAAGGCCATGCCCGGGGCGCTGATCGGCGCACTCACGGGGGCAGGGCTCAGCTTCCTGCTGCAGACAGGCGCAGCGATGGGCAGCCCGGCAATCATCGTGCTGGCACTGCTGCTGATGATCGTAGCGGTGTTTCTGGTCGTGGCGGGCCGCGCGGCGCTCTTTTGCAATCAGAGCACGATGCTGTTCGTCACCGTGTTCAATGCGCCGGTTATTCAGGCCGGCGAGGATTTTCGCCAGGTGATCGTGGCCACAACGCTCGGCGCGGTGTGGTTCGGCGCGGTCGTCTGGGTCGTCAGCCGGCTCGTGCCCGCGCCGTCAACCGCGGCAACGACCTAGCATGTTGCCGCAACTGATGGCGGCGACGGGAAAATCTTGGTCAGATCGCGATCATCACGCACATAGAGGGCGGCTTCCTTGCGGATGACCTTCGCAGGCAGGATGCTGCCGAAGAAGAACGGTTTGTAGTTGTATGCGATCTCGACGAACATGATCGCAGTCCCGGCATCCGCCTTCATCTTGGTCGTGGTATACCCCATGCCTTGGAATGCGGTGCCGGTGGCCCCCGTACCTTGTGTTCCGTAGCGCGAGGCCCACGTGTTCTTGCCCCAGCAGCGTTGCCAGGCGATCCACTGCCCCCCCGAACCGTTGACCTGCAAGCTGGAGAGAATGACCCGGCCGCGGTTGGGCATATCGAGGTCCTCGGATTGCAAGGCTGCAGCCTGGAACACCTGATTTGCATCGTATTCGCGAAACTGCGGCGCGCCGTTCACCTGCGCCTGCTTGGCGCGGCTGGCGTTGTCCGCCACGGTGATCGCCAGCTGGTTGAGCTTCACGTGGAGGATCGCAAGGCTGACGACCTCGACCCCGCTCAGCGCCAGCCCCATGAGGAACGGCATGGCAAGGCCGAGTTCGATCGCGCTCGTCGCGCTCGTGTCGCGCAGAAATTCGGCGGCACATTGTCGCAGCCGGCGCAGGGACCTGCGCGGGGCGGGCGGAAGCAACGTGATCATGGGCATATCGAAACGCCTGTCCGGGTAGCCTGGGTGGCGAAAGGCTGGTTCTTGAGGATCGTGGTCGAATGCATACTCTGGGTTTCGGGCAACCCGAACATCTTGCCGAAGCCGAAGAACTGCTTGTAGCTCACAGACACCGTGTAGACGACTGCGTCGTTCGCGCCGCCGAGACCGCTCGTTCCCATGTCGGAGTCCCACACCCCGTTGCCGTTCATGTCGACGAAGCATTCGGTCGCGTCATACTGGCCGTTCTTGTTGGTATCCGAATAGTCTTCCGGCATGCCGACCGCCGAAAATTCGGCGTAGTTCTTGCGAGTGAACGTCACGCTCGCGTTCGGCATGGGGTATTTGATCATTTTCGTGACAAGGCCATCGAGCGTGCTCGCGTTTGTCGGCCCGGTCTGCAGCGAAGACTTCCGCGCGGCGGAGTTGACTGCGCCGTTGAGCACGGTGAGCACGTAGTAGCCTTGCGCGATCTGCAGCGTTCCGAACACAACAAGGAACAGGATCGGCGCGGTCATCCCGAATTCGACTGCGCTGACGCCGCGCCTATCGCGCAGCAGCCGGCTAGCGAAAGTGCGGCGCAGCAGGCGCGACGCCGGGCGCAGGGCGGGATGGGTCATCACTTGTTGATCCGCAGGTCGGCCACCTGGCCGGCGATGAACTTGAACGTGTTGTTGAGCGCGGTCGTATCGCTTGCGTAATAGGCGCGGCCCGCCGTGGCGCAGGTCGTCATCTGCGTCGTCAGCGAGGTGCCGAAGCCGATTACCCACACGGTGTAACCGAGGTTCTTCGCGCGCGAGCAGGCCGCGAGGAAGCGGTTGTTGTGGTAGTTGACGAGCGTCGAATTGTTGCTGCCGGAAGGCGCCACGCGGTTGTCGTAGAGTTCCTGACCATAAGCGCTGTAGGCGGTCGTGGTCGGTGCCATCTGTCCGTCCGTCATGAAGATGATGTGGCGGCTGACCGATGGAAACTTGACAGAATCCGCAATCACGTTCGACTGGAAGATGCCGGTCGGGCTCGCGAGGCGCGCGCCCCAGATCATGCCGATATCATGATAGGTGCTGCCAGCAGCCACCAGCGTGTTGATGTAGGTGTCGAGCCAGGTCGGCACGACGTTCGGGTTGTTCGTGTCAACCTCGTTGAACAGCATAGCGCGCGGCGGGCACTGCGACCCCACACGGGTGGTATCGCCCTTAAGGCTGGTTTCCGTGCGCGAGGCGACGTTCGAGCTGCCGCGGTACCATTCGACTTCATTGAGATTGAGCTTCCACCGCGTTGCATCGCTCGAAGGCACCGAGTCCATATCAAGGTCGGTCGCGTCGCTGGGCACGGGGTTCATGGCCAGATTCTGGACGGTCTGGCGCTCCTCGATGCAACCGTCCCAGTTTGCCGTCGCGGTGGTGAGACCAGTGACGCCGGTGTTACCGACCATGGAGGCCAGTGTCGGCATGTCATAGATGCCGGCCGTCGGCACCGTCGCGTTGGCCGCGATGTTGGTCACGACGGGCACGTTGCCCATGCCCTTGAACGCGGTCACATCGAGCGTTGCAGCCCGGAATATCCAGTTGGTGAACTGGTAGCGCGTGACATACGTCGTCGTCGTCACCGTACGGTTGCGCACGCATTTGCCGACACTGCCCGAGACGAGGGTCCAGGACCGCCAGGAATAGCTGGTGCTGGTGGTCGCCGCCGGAGCCGGACCACCGCCACTCACGGGCGTTCCGATGTTGGTTGGCCAGGTATTCTTGCCCCAATTGGTGCAATTGGCTGACGTGATGTCGGAGCCATACGTTTCCGTATCGGCGACCGGCGAACCTACCGTCGGGACATTGACCGCCGTGTTGTAGTTCGCGAGCGCGGTCTGGAACGGCTGGGTATCGGCGAAATAGCTCGTCGGCATCTGCCCGGCAGCGACGATCCCGCCCATGTTGACCGTGGCAGTATACGGCACAAAGCCAAAGCGGATGCGCGTGTTGGTCTTGTCGGTCACCGCGTTGGCGACGGTCTTGTAGAAATCGCGGATGGCCTGGCGCAGGCCCATGATCTTGGAATCGGGACCGCTGTTGGAATAGCCGTTCGAAGGCGTATCGGCCATCGAGCCAGTCGTATCCAGCACGAACATCACGTCCGCGCTCGCCATCTGCAGTTCGGCGCTGCACTCGACCGAAAGCGGCAGCGACTTGAACCCGAAAACGCCCATGATCACCGTGGGCATGACCGTCGAAGCCGTGCCGCTGACCGCGCCGGTACCGGAAGATACCGTGCTGAAGACGACCGAGGTGGAACTGGTGGCAGCCGGGTTGAAGTTGAAGTCGAACATCTTCTGGGCCTTCGCCGTCTCCGAAGTACCATAAGTACCCGACGTCGCCATGGCCTTGCGCCCGGCCAGAACGCCCGCGTCGCAGGCATTCTGAAGGCTGGTCTTGGTCATGTAGGCGCGCGCCATGTCAGTGCCGCTGCCCGCAAGGCTCACAAGAAGGATGATCGTGGCCAAGGCGATTCCCAGCGTGTTGCCTGCCGTATCGCGCAGCAGGCTCCCGATCAGCGATCGCATTGAGGCGCGTAAAGTGCCTCCCGTTGCTTTCGACTGGCGCGGCATGTGGCGACATTCCTCCAACTGGCAGGCCAGAAGCGACCCGGGGCCGGTGCTGCAAGCCGAAGTCCCGCCGGAAATGGCCAGACTGCAGGCACGCAGTGAACCCAAGCTTCGTCCATGCGAGCGAACCGCCTTCCAAATCGTAAATTTGCTGAAAAAAATCTCTCGGTGGCTCTACGCAGGAAACGCGAGCCGCGCGGGCTGTTGGTAAACGCGGCAGTAGCGCTCATCCGCGAACGCGCCGCGCCATGCGACCGCGTGAGCGCGCCCGGAGCATTCCGGCACTCGGGCCGGACTATAGCGGGGTTTTGGAGCCAAGCCGGAATCCAATTGTAGATATAATCTATTGATATAAAGCAGAATTATTGGGTGCCAGAGGTGCCAGTCTATCAATTGGTCCATCACAGCTAAATGCAAAGTGGGTTCAATTCCCAAAGCCGGAATCGAGAATGCTTCCTCCCGGCCGAATCATCTGGCGCATGGGCGGACTCTGGGGCAATCCTGCCGTTCCAAGGTGGTAGCTCGAACATCAGTTTTTGCCTGGAGTCGGCATTCGGCCGGTTGCCTGACCGGCATCACGCCACTTGGCAATTTTGGCCAACCAAGCCGCCCGATGGAAGGAATATGCCAGATCGCGCACTCAGATTTCACGATGCGAGTTCGGGTCAATTCCAAATTCCCCCCAGCACCTAGCCTGTCACATGACCATTCCAGCCATGGATGTTTCGGCGGGGGGCAATTCAGGGGAGAAAATCATCATGGGCAGGCGCATTTCGAGCCTCATTGCGACCGGTACGGCGCTCACGACACTGCTTGCCGGCCAGGCGGCCATGGCACAAGCTGATCAGGCGGCGACCGATAATCAGGCGAGCGGCGAGATCATCGTTACAGCTACGCGCAAAAGCGAAAGCATCAACAAGGTTCCGATCAGTGTCAGTGCGCTTTCGCGTGAGGCGCTGGACAGCCGTGGCATTCGCAACTTCACCGATGTGATCCGCCAGACCCCAGGGGTGAGCTTCGAGAAATCGAACACGACGACCAACATCGCTATTCGCGGTGTGAATTCCTCGGTCGGCGCGGCCACGACCGGCATCTACATCGACGACGTGCCCATCCAGATCCGCCAACTCGGCTATGGCGGCGGCAACGCCTATCCCGTGGTGTTTGATCTCGACCGCGTCGAAGTGCTGCGCGGGCCGCAAGGCACGCTGTTTGGCGCAGGCTCGGAAGGTGGCACCGTGCGCTTCATCACCCAGCAGCCCAGCCTCGATGCGATGAAGGTCTATGGCCGCGCTGAAGCTAGCGCGACCGAGCACGGCGCGGCAAACGGCGAAGGCGGTGTCTCGATCAGCGCGCCGATCATCAAGGGCAAGCTCGGAATCGCCGCAAGCGGCTACTACCGGCGCGATGGCGGATACGTCGACCGGATCAGTTCGTTCACCAACAAGGTCGTTCAGAAGAACGCCAATTCGACCGACAGCTACGTTGGACGTATCGCGCTGACCTGGCAGCCGGTCGACAACGTCAAGATCACGCCCGCCGTCTACCACCAGAACATCAAGGCAGCCGATAGCGGCGAGAGCTGGGAGAAGTATTCGGACTACGACAAGCACGTTTTCGTGAATGCCAACCAGCTGGCCGAAACGAGCAAGGACCGCTTCACCCTCGCCTCGCTCAACGTCAGCGTGGGGCTCGGCGCGGTCGATGTGATCGCGGTGGGGTCCTATTTCGATCGCAAGCAGGCCTTCGTTCAGGACTACACCAACTTCGACCAGACCCTGTTCACCGGTGTCAATGCCCTGCCCTTCTTCCCCGAGCAGAAGGGCCCTTCGGATTTCCTCGTCGCGCAGAAGAACTGGACCGGCGAACTGCGGCTCCAGTCGAACAGCACGTCAAGCCCGCTTACCTGGGTGCTCGGCGGATTCTATTCGCACGCCGAGCAGACTTCGCTGCAGAAAGTGACCGATCCCTACTTCCCTGTCTACCTGTTCGGCGCGCCGGCCCCGGTTGAGGGATTCTCGATCTATGACCAGAACGCGGTGTCGACCGACGAGCAGGCGGCGGTTTTCGGGCAGCTCAGCTACAAGATCACGGACAAGCTCTCGGTGCTTGCCGGCCTGCGCTACAGCCACACCGTGTTCACTATCCGCTCGGTGGCCCAGGGCTTCGTGGTTGGGCCCCTGGTCGATGACCGTGGCCGCCAGAGCGAGAACCCGATCACGCCCAAGTTCGGGATCAACTTCCAGGCGACGCCCGATACGCTGGTCTATGCGTCGGCTTCCCGCGGCTTCCGTGTCGGCGGTTACAACCCGCAGGTCGGCACCTTCTGCGGGGCTGAACTCGCCAGCATCGGTTATCCGAATGGCCGCCCGACCAACTTCAAGTCGGACTCGGTCTGGAGCTACGAACTTGGCGTGAAGAGCAAGTTCGGCGGGCTCGGCAGCGTGCAGGCCAGCGTCTACCAGATCGACTGGAAGAACATCCAGCAGGCGGTGGCGCTCAACAGCTGCGGCTTCCAGTTCACCAACAACCTCGGCAAGGCGCGCAGCCGCGGCTTCGACCTGCAAGTTGAAGTCCGCCCGACCAATCGCCTCACGCTGCAGGCCGAAGTCGGTTATGTCGATGCCAAGTTCCTCGATACCGTACTGGGTGGCCCGACTGCCACGGCGCCTTTCGTGAGTGCAGGCGATGCCGTGCTCGGCGCGCCATGGACCGCATCGATCCACGGGCAGTATGATTTCGACGTGTTCCGTGAAAAGGGCGGCTATATCCGCACGGATTTCGACTACCGTTCGAAGCAGAGCGCGCTGCCGCCTTATCTCAACCCCGCCAACGGCGCGATCGACACCGCGCTGCGGGTGCCACCCGCCGTGGCGTTTTGGTCGGCGCGGCTGGGCGTGAAGCCGGGCAACTTCGATGTCTCGCTTTTCGTCAACAATATCCTCGACAAGTCCACGTGGACGCGGCGCGAACGGGCCTCGAACCCGTTCGAGTTCTTCCGCCGGGAAACCCTGCGGCCGCGCACGTTTGGCGTGACCGCGTCCTACCGCTACTGAGCGCAACCGCGCGCGCGCCGTCCCGCCCTGCCATGCCAGGCGGGCGGCGCGACCGGGCCCGGAAAGCCGCCTATGGGGAGAATACAGGTATGAAGACCACGCGTAGCGGCCTTCGCCGCATCTTGTCTGCCGCTGGCCTCGTGCTTGCTGCCTGCTCCCTGCCCCAGCTCGCGCAAGCCGCGCCACAGCATGCGCTGCGCTTCATCAACGGTCATATCTACACGCCGCAGGGCTGGCGCAGCACCATGGAGGTGCGCGGGGCGCGGATCTTGCGCATAGGCACCCGCGCGCAGGCCCGCAGATGGCCCCGCGCCGCCGCGACGGTGGTGGACCTTGGCGGGCGTACCGTATTTCCCGGCCTATACGACATGCACGTGCACCCGGTGCTGCAGGCCAAGGGCGATGAAGGCCGATGCCGCATCCCGCAGGATGCAGGGCCGCAACGCTTGCTTGAACTCGTAGAGGCCTGCGTCAAGGCGGCCAAGCCCGGCGAGTGGGTCAGCGGCGGCCAGTGGCAGTCCTCGCTCATGGCAGGCACACCGATTACCGCAGCAACCCTCGATGCCGTATCACCCAACAATCCGGTCATGCTGTTTGATGTCAGCGGCCACAGCGTCTGGGCTAACTCGCGCGCGCTGGCGCTGACGGGCATCGACCGCGCCACGCCCAACCCCGAAGGCGGCATTATCGAGCGCGACAGCGCTGGTAACCCCACCGGTGTTCTGCGTGAGACGGCGGGCCGCCTCATCACCATAAAGGTTCCGCCGCAGCCCCTCGCCGAAACCGAACGGCAACTGGCCGGGCACCTCGGCATGCTCGCCGGCTTCGGTGTGGTCGGCTATGTGGAGGCTATGGCCTACCGTGATGACCTTGAGGTCTATGCGGCGCTGGCCGACAAGGGCGTGCTGAAGCAGCGCGTTCAGGCCTGCATCGCCTATTCGGAATCGGGGAAGCCCAATCCGGAATTCGAACGCACGCTTGCGATGCGCAAGCAATTCGCACGCTCAACTTTCAACGCCGATTGCGTCAAGGTTTTCGCCGATGGCGTCCCGACTGAAAGCCACACCGGCGCAATGCTGGCCGATTATCAGGCAGGCCAGCCCAACGCGCCGGCCAAGGGCCTGCTTCTGTTCGATCCCGCCGACATGGCCAGGGACGTCACGCACTGGGACAAGCTCGGCGTGACCGTCCTGTTCCACGCCGCTGGCGACCGGGCGGTGCGCGCCGCGCTCGATGCCATTGCAGCCGGGCGGCGAGCCAACGGCATGGGCGGACCGATCCACCAGGTCGGCCATTCCACCTTCGTCGATCCGGCCGACACGCGGCGCTTCAAGGCATTGAACGCTGCGGTCGAGTATTCGCCCTATCTGTGGGACCCGCAGCCGATCAACGACGATATCACAGCCGCCGTCGGCAGTCCCCGCATCGACCGCGTCTGGCCGATCCGCGAAGGTTTCGAGGCGGGGGCGCTGGTCATCGCCGGTTCGGACTGGGCGGTGGTCCCGGTGCCCAACCCCTGGATCGGGATCGAAACCGCCGTCACCCGGCGCAACCCCGGCGGCGGATCGCGAAGCTACGGCCTGAAGGAAGCCATCACCCTGCCCCAGGCCATCACCATGTTCAGCATCAATGCCGCAAGGCGCATGGGCAATAGCGACAAGGCCGGTTCGCTCGAACCCGGCAAGTTCGCTGATTTCCTCGTGCTGGACCGCGATCCATTCGCCATCCCGGTCACGCAGATCCACAAAACGCAGGTGCTTGAGACCTGGATTGGCGGCGAGCGTGTCTTCATCCGGCAAAAGGGCTGAGCCGGTGCGAGCATGGCTCGGGATCCTGCTGCTCGCGCTTGCCACGTCAGCATGCCAGCAGGGACCCGACCCCGCTCCCGCGCAGGCCCGCTCCGAACTGGCCGCAGTTGAAGCCGGCGCCGCGGACTGGCCAAGTTACGGCGGACAGGCATCTGCCACCAAGTACTCTGCGCTCGACCAGATTAACCTCGGAACCGTGAAACGCCTGCGCACGGCGTGGACCTGGCATTCGGGCGAAATCTCGTTCGGCACCGAAGCGGTCGATTTTACGGTCAGCGAGATGACCCCGATCTACGCCAACGCCCGGCTCTATGGCTGCACCCCCTTCGGCCGCGCGGTCGCACTTGATCCCGCAAGCGGTCGCGAGCTCTGGTCCTTCGATCCGCATAAACCCCGCAGCGGCAACATGTACCACGAGAACTACTGTCGGGGGGTGGCCTACTGGCAGGCCGATACCGCTGAGGCGCGGGGCCAGCCTTGCGGCAAGCGGATACTCTACGCCGCCCAGAACGCGGTGCTCCACGCGATCGATGCCGATACTGGCCGCGCCTGCCCCGGCTTCGGCAGAGACGGGCACGTCGATCTTGCGGCGCTGGATTACAAGGGCGAAGGCAAACCTGCCAACTCCTCGCCGCCTGCGATCTGGGGCAATGTCGTCGCGCTCGGCACCGCAGTTCAGGACAACATGTACCGCAACTCGCTCGACGGGATCGTGCGCGGGTTTGACATCATCACGGGGCGCGAACTTTGGAGTTGGAACCCCATCCCGGACGACCTCTCGTCCCTAACCGGCGCGGCCAACGCCTGGGCCCCGCTTTCGGTTGATGCGCGGCGCGGCTGGCTGTTCCTGCCCACCGGCAGCGCCAGTTGGGACACGCTTGGCGTCAACCGCATCGGCCGCATCCCCGATGCCAATGCCGTCGTCGCGCTCGACATGCGCACCGGCCGCAAGGTTTGGTCGTACCAGACAGTGCACCATGACTTGTGGGACTACGACCTTCCAGCCGCGCCCACGCTAGCCACGATCGATCACCGGGGCCACGCGGTCGAAGCTGTGATCCAGGGCACCAAAACCGGCAATGTCTTCGTGCTCGACCGGCAGACCGGCCAACCCCTGTTCCCGGTGAAGGAGCGCGCCGTGCCGCGCAGCGACATGCCCGGCGAGCAGGCTGCCCCCACCCAGCCGATGCCCGTGCTGCCAAAGCCCGTCACCTCCCAGACACTGAAGACGGCGGACGCATGGGGCCTGCTCGGCTTCGACACCGCCGCTTGCAGGGCCCGCCTCGGTGCGCTGCGCAACGAAGGCCTGTTCACCCCGCCCGGCATCAAGGGCTCGCTGCTTCATCCCAGCTTCCTCGGAGGCACCAACTGGGGCGGCGTCGCCTATGATCCCACAACCGGCCTTGCCGTGCTCAATTCCTCGAACCTCGCCGCATCGGTCCGCCTCGTCCCGCGCGCCAAGTTCGACGAGAAGCGCGACCGGCGACCCGGCGTCTCGGTTTACGAGATGCGCGGCTCGCCTTACGTCATGCTTCGCGAGGTGCTTCTCTCCCCGCTCGGCGCGCCGTGCAATCCGCCGCCCTGGGGCCAACTGACCGCTATCGACATGAAGACCGGGCATACCCGCTGGCAGGTGCCGTTCGGTCGGCTCAAGCTCTCGACTGGCCTGCTCACGCCGCGATCATGGGGCGCACCCAACCAAGGCGGACCGATCGTGACGCGCGGCGGCCTGATATTCATCGGCGCCAGCCTAGACAGCGAACTGCGCGCCTTTGACATCCAGACTGGGCGGCAAGTATGGCACGCACCTGTCCCCGCGCCGGCCACAGCCACTCCGATGACGTTCCGCCACACGGACGGGCGGCAATACATCGTTGTGTCGGCGGGCGGCCATGGCGGTTTCGGTACACGGCTCAGCGATGCCATGGTTGCCTTTTCGCTCCCCTAGGACGCTTCCTCCCGCTTGCGAAAGCGCTGCGGCGTCGTGCCGAAATGGCGGCCGAAGCGGCGCACGAAACTTGAGCTTTCGGCAAAGCCAACCGCCAGCGCGATATCGCCTATCTCGCGCTGGCTCTGCCGCAGCAGCCGCGCTGCCGCATGCATCCGTCGATCGTTGACAAGATCGCGCCAGCGCAGCCCTTCCGTCTTCAACCGGCGGCCCAGCGTCGCCGCAGAAACCCCCAACGTTGCCGCGATCTCGTCGAGCGTGGGTGTCCGGTCGAGCGGACTGTCTTCGAGCGCGCGCACGATATCCTTGTGCGATCGCGCGCGCCGGGTGCCTTCGGCCACGCGCCGCCGCAAGTGTTCCTCGACAATCGGATAGAGTTCGGGATCGATCACCGGGCTGGTCCGCACGAGGAATTGGTCCTCGAACGAGAACGAATTGGTGTCCTGATCAAAGAACACGTCGCACCCGAAGAACGAGCGGTAGAAGCGCTCGTCGCCCTGGCAGGCATGCTCAAAGCGTACCTCGATAAGCTCGAAATCTGCGCCGACATAGCTGCGGCACATGTTTTGCGTCAGCGCGATCGAGAACTCGGCGTCTTGCCGGCGTGCCTGCAGCGTCTGGTCCGTGATCATGTATTCGAACGTCGCGATCCCGGCCTCCGTGGAAAACCGGTTGCGCACCGCGTCCTGGATAGTGGCGAGATAGGCATCGAAGCCGGTGAAAGCGGCCCGCAGCGACGGCGCGCTGAGGAACAGGAAGCCGAGCGCGCCAAGGCTGTTGAGCGCGCCGAGCCGCCCTGCCTGCAGCCCCAGGTAGGGATTGCCAGCCTGCTCTGCCGCCAGCTCGAGGAAGCCCAGAAAGTCCGCCAGCGGCATCGCGGCACGCGCATTGTCGAGATCGGGGCGGCGCAGGCCGAAGCGCGCCAGCATGGGTTCGGGATCGCAGCCGACGAGATCAAGGCAATTGGCAACATGGCGCAGCACGAGCACGGAGATCGTCGGCCTCAACACCCGGCGCTCCTGTCTGTCCGGCCATTCCAGACGTTTGCCGCCGCCACGCGTGAAAGCCTCCCTCCCATCGATGCTGGCCGATAATCCATGCCGGACTTCAAGGTTTCAATGACCTGTCTGCAGTTTGGCCGCATCAGCCAAGCCGGTTCTACCGCGGGCTTGGCCTATTGTTGACCGCGGCCAACCACCGCCCGATGCCCGTTCTTAGCAAGGAACCACACCGTATGACCGCCCGCAGCTTGACCGCCAGCACCCTAACCACATCGCTGCTCGCCATCGCGGCCGCCAGCGCTCCGGTCATGGCCCAGCCGGCGCCGGTCGATCTGGTCTTCGTTCACGGCACTGTGCTCACCCCCGGCGGCAGCGCGCAGGCAATCGCCGTGGCGGGCGATACCATCGTCGCAGTTGGCTCGGACGCCGAAATTGAAGGCATGGCCCCGCCGACCGCGCGCAAGGTCGATCTGGCAGGACACACGGCCATGCCCGGCCTCTATGACATGCACGTCCACACCTATTTCGCGGGCCGCGACAAGCTCTCCTGCCGCTTTGCGCAGGGTGCAGACGCGAAGACCATCGTTGCGGCGGTCAAGGGCTGCGCAGCCAAAGCGAAGCCGGGCGAGTGGATCATCGGCGGCAGCTGGGTCGGCGCGGCGTTCAAGCCGGGCGAGCAGAACAAGCACCTGCTCGATGCTGTCGCTCCAAACAATCCAGTGATGCTCAACGATGAGAGCCTGCACAGCGTTTGGGTCAATTCGCGGTTGCTTGCGATTGCCGGGATCACCCGCGCGACCAAGGATGAGGCGGGAGGGGTCATCGACCGCGATGCCAAGGGTGAGCCCACCGGCGTGCTGCGCGAGGTCACTGCGCGCTATATCGAGCGCTTCATTCCCAAGGTGACAGCCGAAGACCAGCTAACCGCAGTCAAGGCCGCGACCGATGAAATGCTCTCCTATGGCATCGTCGGCTTTACCGATGCGGCCGTGCGGCCGGCGATGGTCGAAGGGCTTTCAGGATACGCGCGCTCGGGCGGGCTGAAGCAATATGCGCGCGGCTGTATCGTCTGGGAGCCAAACTCGGTGGAAGGCGAAAGGCTGATCGCCAATCGCCAAGCCTGGAGCACAGGACGCCTGAAGCTCGATTGCGTGAAAATGTTCCTCGATGGCGTGCCGCTCGAAGGTCGCACCGCTGTCATGCTCGCCCCCTATGAGCACCGCGGCGGGCCGCACGAAGATCAGGGCCCAGGCGACGGACGCGGGCTCAAGCTAATCCCCGAAGACAAGCTCTTCCCGGCTGTCACCGCGTTCGACCGGCAGGGTATTCAGGTAAAGTTCCACGCCGCTGGCGACGGCTCGGTGCGTGAGGCGGTGGAGGCCATTGCGGCAGCCCGAAAGGCCAATGGCGATAGCGGCCCGCACCACGAGATCGGGCACAACACCTTCGTTGACATGGCCGATGTGCCCAAGGGCCGTGAGCTCCACTTCACTTGGGAACTCTCGCCCTATATCTGGTGGCCCACGCCGATCACCTCGGTCGATATCGCGACGGCAGTAGGGCCAGAACGCATGAAACGGCTCTGGCCGATGCGCGAAGTCGTGGAGAGCGGCGCAAACGTGGTGGTCGGCTCCGACTGGCCGGTGGTACCCTCGGTCAATCCGTGGCTCGGCTTTGAAACGCTGGTGACGCGGCAAGTGCCAGGAGCGACGGGCGATCCGATCAACGCGGGCCAGCGCATCTCGCGCGAACAAGCGATGGCGCTGCTGACGCGCAATGGCGCGGCGGAAATGGGTAGGCTAGATCGCGGCGGGACGCTGGAGCCGGGCAAGCTGGCCGACCTCATCATTCTCGACCGCGATCCGATGACCGTGCCGGTCGGCGAAATCCACGCAACCAAGGTGCTGGCGACCTACATCGCGGGCGAGAAGGTGTTCTCAGCAGCCGAACAAGCCGCAAGATAATCGGTCTAGCAGCCAGATCGATAGATGCAGAGCGCCGCACCGCCTATCGCGCTGACGACTGAAAGGCTAGCTCGGTGAACGCGGCCGGCATACCCGTCGGGCCGGCGGGAGCAATTGCATGCGCGGTCGGGATTAAGTGAACTGGGCGATCGGGCGGGTCGAGGCGGACTTCAATCGTTCCGCCGATACCCAACTAATTCCCTTGCCCGTCTCCGCGCTGCCGCACATCGCTCTCTATCTGAAGGACGAATCGAGCCACCCGACCGGTAGCCTCAAACACCGCCTCTCGCGGTCGCTGTTCCTCGTTGCCTTGTGCGACGGCCGGTTCACCGAAGGCCGCCAGATCGTCGACGCTTCTTATCGGCAGCTTCTGTAAAGGCCAGACGTTCGCCGTTGCAGATGGAAATGACCAGGTGTGGTTGGGACCGGCCGCATCTGACCTACGGGCAGCAGCAACCACCATAAAAGCAAAAACGGCAGAGACGGGGGTTTTTATGAAACCGTCGATGCAGAATTGGGCACAGAGACTCTGCGTATTTGCGGCACGTTTCAAGGCTACTTTCCGTCTCAGCGGAGACTGAACTCACTGGTCAGATAAGGTGGCCTAGCCCGGAATTGCGCCATTTTGCGGGGCTCTCATTCCCGACACGTTTGCGCAGGAGTGTCGTTGGAGGCCCGAGCCGGAATCGAACCGGCGTGCACGGATTTGCAGTCCGCTACGTCACCACTCCGCCATCGGGCCCCGATGCGCTTCAGCGTGGAACGGCGCGGTTAGCCGAGCACCGGGCCGCCCGCAACGGGATTCTTTGCTTCTTGCCCGGGCAGATCAGGGATCGACGAAATCGGCGGCGCGCTTTTCCATGCCTGCCTTCACCGCCTCGATCTGATTGCGCGAATACATCAGTTCATGCTGCGCGACGCTTTCGGCCATGAGGATCTGGTCTTCGTCCATATGCGCGGTGCGATTGGTGAGCTGCTTGGACCCGCGCACGGCATGGGGGCTCTTGCCCGCAATCTCTTGCGCGAGCGCCATGGCCCGGCCCAAAGGATCGGCATCGGCATGGGTGGCAAAGCCAAGTGCCGCCGCCTCGGTGCCGTTGAACTCGCGGTGCGTATAGGTCAGCTCGCGCAGCACATCATCGCGCACGTTCCCGCGCCACAGAACGTAGCCGGCCATGTCGGGCACGAGGCCCCACTTCACTTCCATCACCGCCAGCCGCGCATCGGGGTGGACGATGCGGATGTCCGCGCCGCTCGCCACCTGCAGCCCGCCGCCAAAGCAAACGCCGTGGACCGCAGCGATCACCGGCACCGGCAGGTTGCGCCACACCATCGCGGCATATTGCGCGCGGTTGGCGTTGCCGTGCGTACGGTCGGTCAGGTCGCCGCCGTTTCCCCAGCGATCGGTGTTGCCCATGCTCGAAAGATCGAGTCCTGCGCAGAACGAACGCCCCGCGCCCGAAAGCACCACACTGCGCACGCCCTTGGCGCTGTGCAGATGGCTCCCGGCGGCGATGATCGCCTCGAACATCGCATCGTCGAGCGCGTTCATCTTGTCCGCCCGATCGAGCAGGACATGGGCGACGTGATCTTCGATTGTCACACTGACACGGTCATGGAAATTCATGAGGCTGGTCCTGCTTCTCGAAATACGGGTTCACGCCGCGCTGGCGTTGACACCCATGCTGGAAAGGTAACGGCGGATGTTGCGCGCAGCCTGGCGCAGGCGCTGCTCGTTCTCGACCATGGCGATGCGCACATAGCCCTCGCCGTCCTCGCCGTAGCCAACACCGGGCGCAACCGCGACTTCGGCGTGGGTTAGGAGCTGCTTGGAAAACTCGAGGCTGCCCATCTCGCGCAATGCCGGGGGCAGCGGGGCCCAGGCGAACATCGATGCGCGTGGAGAAGGGATTTCCCATCCTGCCCGGCCGAACGCCTCGACCATCACGTCGCGGCGCTTCTGATAAAGCAGGCGGTTCGTCTCCACGATGTCCTGCGGTCCGTTGAGCGCGGCGCACGTCGCGGCCTGGATCGGCGTGAACGCGCCATAATCGAGGTAGGACTTCACGCGGGTTAGAGCGGCGATGAGCTGCTTGTTGCCCACGGCAAAGCCCACGCGCCAGCCGGCCATCGAGAACGTCTTCGACATCGAGGTGAACTCGACCGCGACATCCTTCGCGCCAGGCACTTCGAGGATCGAGCGCGTCGGGTTGCCATCGAAATAGAGTTCGGAATAGGCCAGATCGGACAGGACCCAGACCTTGTTCTCGCGCGCCCAGGCGACCAGCCGTTCGTAAAAGGCAAGGTCCACCGTCTCGGCGGTCGGGTTCGACGGATAGTTGACGATGATCACCGAAGGGCGCGGCACGCTGTAGCGCATCGCCCGGTCGAGCGATTCCCAATAGCGTTCATCCGGCGTGGTCGGCACCGAACGGATCGTGGCGCCCGCGATGATGAAGCCGAAGGTGTGGATCGGGTAGCTGGGATTGGGCGCAAGCACGACATCGCCCGGCGCGGTGATCGCGGTGGCGAGGCTGGCAAGCCCTTCCTTCGAGCCCATGGTCATGACCACTTCGTTCTCGGGATCAAGCTCCACATTGAAGCGGCGGGCATAGTAGTTTGCCTGCGCCTTGCGCACGCCGGGAATGCCCTTGGAAGCCGAATAGCCGTGTGCATCGGGCTTCATCGCCACTTCGCACAGCTTTTCGATGACATGTGCAGGCGGCGGCAGATCGGGGTTGCCCATGCCGAGATCGATGATGTCCCGCCCGCCGGCGCGTGCGGCGGCCCGCATCGCGTTCACTTCGGCGATGACATAGGGCGGCAGGCGCTTCATGCGGTAGAATTCTTCGGTCACGGCAGGTTTACTCACTCCGTTGGCGCCGCAAAAGCGCAGCGTCATCAGGCCCCTTACGACAATCACCCGCCCATGGAAACCGGAAGGGCTCACAAGGCGCGCGAAGAGCGCTATAAGGGAGGCCCGAGCGCAACAGGGATGCAATCACCATGGCCGACCCCGCAAAGCCGACCCAGACGCCGGACGGCCCGATGGATCCAGCGGTTATCGAAGATCTCCTGCGCCAGCAGGGTGAAGCGATGCAGGCCCTGTTCGCCCCCTTCCTGCCTACCGCATCAACGCCGCCGCCCGATCCCACCGATCTCCAGCACTGGCCGATGTCTGCCGCCAAGTTGCAGAAGATGTGGCTCGATTTCGGCGCCGAGCAGGCGGGGCAGAGCGAGCCCATGCTGGCCCGCATGACTGATCCGGCGCGCTGGACGTCGATGTTCACAGACTGGTATTCCGCCCTGCCGCTGGCGCAGACCGAAACACAGGCGAAGCTCTGGGAAGACGGGCTGGAACTGTGGACCACCGTGCTGGGCCGGTATGGCATCGGCCCAAGGGCCAGTGCGGGGGCCAGTGCGGATGATGCACCGGCGCTGCCGCGCAAGGACCGGCGCTTTGCCGATCCGCGCTGGGCAGACCAGCCGTGGTTCGCGCTGCTCCACCAGACGTACCTGCTGCTTGCCGAACGGCTCACGGCCATGGCCGCCGAGACCAAGGGCATGCCGCCCGAGCGCCAGCACCAGATTGAGTTTTTCACGAAAATAGTGGTCGATGCGCTAAGCCCGGCGAACTTCCCGATGACCAACCCGGTCGTGCTCGAACGCACGCTCGAGACCCGGGGAGAGAACCTCGTGAAAGGCGCGGAGCACTTGCTGGCAGACTTGCGCAAGGGCCAGCTTACCCACACCGATCCGCAGGCTTTCGAGCTCGGCCGCAACATCGCGATCACGCCCGGCAAGGTGGTGTACGAGACGCCGCTCTTCCAGCTGATCCAGTACAGCCCGGCCACCGAACAAGTGCTTGCCGTGCCGCTGCTGATCTTCCCGCCATGGATCAACCGCTTCTACATCCTCGATCTCAATCCCAAGAAAAGCTTCATCCGCTGGGCGGTGGAGCAGGGTCTCACGGTCTTCGTAGTGTCGTGGAAATCGGCCGATGCCTCGATGGCCGAGATCGTCTGGGATGACTATGTGCTAGCGCAGATTGAGGCGATCGAGGTGGTGCGCGAACGGCTGGCCGTGCCGCAGACCCATGTGATCGGCTATTGCGTAGCAGGCACCACGCTCGCCGCCACGCTGGCGCTGATGGCGCGGCGCGGCGAAGCGGACAAAGTGCGTTCGGCCACGTTCTTCACCGCGCAGGTCGATTTCGAGAAAGCAGGCGACCTCAAATCGTTCATCGACGACAGCCAGATCAAGCTGCTCGAAGGCATGGTGACCGACGGCTACCTTGACGGGCGCTACCTGGCCGCGACCTTCAACCTGCTGCGCGGGACCGACCTCATCTGGAACTACGTCGTCAGCAACTACCTGCTGGGCGAGGAATACCCGGCATTCGATCTGCTCCACTGGAACGGCGACACCACCAACCTGCCGGCAAAATGGCACAAGTCCTATCTGGAAGATCTCTACCGCGACAACCGGCTGATCATGCCGGATTCGCTCGAGATCGACGGGACGCCGATCGACCTGCACCTGATCAGTACGCCCTGCTACATCCAGGCGGGGCGCGAGGATCACATCGCACCGGCTGAAAGCGTGTGGAAGCTCACCCGGCTGCTCAGCGGACCCTGGCGCTTCCTGCTGGCGGGATCAGGGCACATCGCCGGAGTGGTCAATCCGCCGGATGCGGGCAAGTACCAGTTCTGGCGCAATGACGGCGCGCCCACCACGCTCGGCGAATTCATTACCGGCGCGCGCGAGACCAAGGGGAGCTGGTGGCCGGACTGGATCGACTGGATCCGCGAGTCGGACGCCGCCGCCGTTCCGGCGAAGGGCAAGCGCGTGCCCGGCGGGCGCGGCGACCGGGTGATCGAGGATGCCCCCGGGCGCTATGTAAAGATGCGCTAAGCACCCCTGCCGACCAGCATTGCTCCCGCCATTCTGGGGCGATCTGATTATGGTGCAGTGCACAATAAGACTTGACGATCTGGGTGCATCCACCTATTTTGTGCACTGCAACACGGTCCGCTGCTAAACCAAGACATTGGTTTTTTGGAAACGGGGCGTGTCCGGCGCAGGAGCATTGAGACCATGGAAGACAACGTCAAGGATATCGCACCCGCAGCAGACGCGGTGCAGATCGCCGCGGCTGAACCGACCACGGCCACGCCGCTCGTGCCACCGGTAGGGCTTGCAGCGGAAGCCGCTCCGGCTGCCGCTGCCAAGCCAAAGGGCAAGGCCGGACGTCCCCGCAAGGTCGCCGCACCTGCCCCGGCGCCAGCCGTCGAAGCGCCGGTTGCCCCGGCCGCCAAGGCGGTTCGCAAAGCTGCTGCAAAGGCTGCCAAGCCTGCGCCGAAGCGCGCCGCGAAAATCAGCACACCCGTTATCAAGACCAACCAGAACAACGCCGCCTCCATGAAGAGCGCGGCCCCCAAGCAGAAGGATTTTTCCATCATGACCGCCACCACCACCGAAATGACCGAGACCATCCAGACCGCGATGAAGGAAGCCGCTGAAAAGGCGAAGGCCGCGTTCGAAAAGAGCCAGGCTGCGCTGGGCGATGTCAGCACCTTCACCAAGGGCAACGTCGAGGCCGTCGTCGAATCGACCAAGATTCTCGCCAGCGGCATCCAGGAAATGACCAAGAGCTACGCCGCCGAGACCAAGACCGTGGTCGAGACGATGCAGGCCGAAATCAAGGAACTCGCTTCGGTGAAGTCGCCGGCCGAATTCTTCGAGAAGCAGAACGCGATGATGCGCAAGCAGTTCGACGCCGCGATGGCCGCGACCTCGAAGAACAGCGAAGCCATGCTCAAGCTCGCGAGCGAGGCTTTCCAGCCGATCTCCAACCGCGTCAGCCTCGCGGTCGAAAAGATCAAGCAGGCCGCCTGATTGGCGCACTCCGCCGGCGCTTCGGCGCGGGCGGACCTCGGATCAAGAAGCGGGCCGCGCAGGATCTCCTGCCCGGCCCGTTTTCTTGTGCGCCCGTTTTCTTGTGCGCCCATTTTCTTGTGCATTGCCCGGCGGCAAAGGAAAAATGCGGTCCGATCGCGGTACTTTGAGGCCAAGTGTTACCCCGCCTCTTGTACGGGCGGGCCTGCAATGCGATATTGCTCACACGCCATGAACATGAACGCCAACCCCGGCGCCCCCGAGGGCACTGCCGCATATGCGCCGCGCACAGCCGCGTGCGCTGCTGAAATGGCCGTGCGCGCCGCAGGCGATGACGAGCCCAAGGGCCCCGGCGGCGGCAATGACGGGGACGATCAGGTCGGCATTGCCACCAAGACCCGGACCCGGCCCAAGAAGCCCAGCATGTTCAAGGTGCTGATGCTCAACGACGATTACACGCCGATGGAATTCGTCGTCATGGTCCTCAAGCGCTTCTTCCACATGGATCTGGAGCAGGCGACGCGCGTCATGCTCCATGTCCACCAGAAGGGCGTCGGCGTATGCGGGATCTTCCCTTACGAGATCGCTGAGACCAAGGTGAATCAGGTGATGGATTTTGCCAAGCAGAACCAGCACCCGCTCCAGTGCACGCTCGAAAAGGCGTAACTGGCGACTGCCTCGAGTACTGCTCAGGTTAGGGGCGTTTTCGTCTTCCGCCGGCCTGTGAACCGGGCTAACCGAAGACTTCCTTCCGGACCAGCGAGCCGCCCAGCCATTGCCCTTCCTTAACGCCACCGACAGATACATTGCACGGCTCGTGTTCGTGCCGATGTGCGCGGTCTTCGTGATCGCCGCGTCGCTGCTCGTGCTCGACAAGATGCTCAAGCTGTTCGATTTCGTGGCGACAGAAGGCGGGCCGGTCAGCGTCGTGTTCAAGATGCTGGCCAATCTCCTGCCTGAATATGCCAGCCTTGCGATTCCTCTGGGGCTGATGCTGGGCATCCTGCTCGCGTTCCGCCGCCTCGCCACGTCGTCCGAACTGGACGTGATGCGCGCGGTCGGCCTCTCCTACACCCGCCTGCTGCGCGTGCCCTATCTCTTCACGCTGGCGCTGGCGGCGCTCAACCTGCTGATTGTCGGCTATCTCCAGCCGCTTTCGCGCTATTATTACGAGCAGCTCCAGTTCGATCTGCGCTCAGGCGCGCTCGGCGCATCGATCAAGGTGGGTGAGTTCAACACGCTGCAGGACCGCACCGCGCTGCGCGTTGATGCCAGCCGCGACGATGGGCGGGACTTGCGCGGGATTTTCGCGCGAATCGCCTCGAAGGACGGGCAGGTGCTCGTGATCTCGGCGCGCGAGGGGCAGTTCTTCGCCAACAAGGAAAACCCGGACACGGTGATCCTGCGCCTGTCCGAAGGCCAGATCGTGCAGGACGGCCCCGGCATCAATTCCCCCCGTGTGCTGACTTTCGCCACGCATGACCTGCCGATCGACCTGCCCAAGATCGAGCAGTTCCGCAGCCGCGGCGAGCGGGACCGCGAATACTTCCTGCCCGAGCTGCTGCGCATCGGCTGGAGCAAGGATTCCAGCCAGGCCGCCCGCTATCAGAGCATCGCCAGCCTCAACTACCGCCTCGTTGAAGTGGCGATGATGTTCCTCCTGCCGCTCCTTGCGGTGGCGCTGGCAGTGCCGCCCAAACGCTCCAGCTCGGCGCTCGGTGTGTTCGTGTCGATCATGATGGTGGTCGCCTACCACAAGGTCAATGAATACGGGCAGGATGTCTCCAGCCTCGGCCGGATCGATCCGACGCTCGCCCTGTGGGGGCCTTTCGCGCTCTTTGCCGCGCTGATCGTGGCGATGTATTGGCGTCTGGCCTATGTGCCGGGCGGCCAGCCGATCGGCGGGCTGGAAACCGCTTTCGCCAAGATCTCGCGCTCCGTGATGAAGCTGTTCGCCACTCGCCAGCCGGGCTCTGCAAAGGCATCGGGGGCCGAAGTAACGGGAGCTGTCGATGCAGCTTGATTTCTTCCCCTCGCGCACGGTCACGGTCTATATCGCCCGCATGTTCGCGGTGCGCATCGTGGCCGTGATGTTGATGCTTGTGCTGGTGCTGCAGATGCTCGATCTGCTCAGCGAAAGTGGCCGGATCCTTGCCGCGCCCGGCAACGGGCAGGGCGAACTCCTCACCTATGCGGGCCTGCGCGTGCCCCAGCTGATCAGCCGTTTCCTGCCCTATTCGGTGCTGCTCGCCACGATCATCACGCTGATGACGCTCAACCAGAACAGCGAGGTGATCGCACTCAAGGCGGCCGGGCTTTCCGCGCACCAGGTGCTGGCGCCGCTGTTCCTCGTGGCAGCGGTGACTTCGCTGGTCACCTTCGCGTTCAACGAACGCGTGGTGGTGCGCTCTTCCGCCATGCTCAAGGCGTGGCAGGCAGTCGATTACGGGCCAATCCCGCGCGACAGTGCGGTGAAGACCAACGTCTGGCTGCAGGACGGGGGCAACCTCCTGTTCGCGCGCTCGGTCGAAGGCATCGGCGAGCAGACCCGCATGACCGATGTCAGCTGGTATCGCCGCGATTCTGCCGGGATGGTAACGGAAATCGTGCGCGCGCCCGAGGCCACCTTTGCGCGGCCGGGCTGGCATTTCAGCCGCCCCTCAGGCTTCGATGTGCAAAGCGCCCGCCGCCTGACCTACGGCGCGGACCAGATCTTCGCCAAAAGCGTCCATCCTGCGCAAGTCGTGATACGCAAGGCCGATGCCGACGGAGAATCGATCGGCCGGCTTTCGCAATCCATCGCCGCGATCCGGGGGGCCGGCTACCGCACGAGCGAGCTGGAAGGAAAATGGTGGCACAAGCTTTCCGGCCCGCTTTCGGCGCTGCTTATGCCATTGCTCGGCGCGGTTGCCGCTTTCGGCCTTGCGCGGTCGGGCATGCTGTTCGTCCGCGCGGTGATCGGCATGGCGCTGGGCTTTGCCTACTTCGTGGTCGACAATGCCGCGCTCGCCATGGGTAACTTCGGCGGCTACCCGCCGCTGCTCGCCGCCTGGGCGCCGTTCTTCCTGTTCCTGATGATCGGGGAAACGGTGCTGGTCAGGACAGAAGAGTAGCCGCCATCGAATCGTCCGCTCGCAGCGGCAGGCGCAGCGCAGGGCCCATCCCGCCATCGCCCGGCGGCATCCGTCCGCCGCGGATATTCACCTGGATCGAAGGCAGCAGCAGCTTGGGCGGAGCCAGACCCGCATCGCGCGCACGCCGCATCGCGACGAAGGCCGCCTCGTCGATCCCGTCATGCGCTTGCACATTGGCGCGCCGCTGTGCGCCGACGCTCGTCTCCCACACGAAGTGCGTCCGCCCCGGCCCTTTGTAATCGTGGCACAGGAACATCCGCGTCTCCTCCGGCAAGGCGAGCAAGCGGCGGATCGAGCGGTGGAGCGCATGGGCATCGCCGCCGGGAAAATCGCACCGTGCGGTGCCATAGTCCGGCATGAACAGCGTATCGCCGACAAAGACGGCATCGGCGATCCTGTAACTGACGCAGGCCTCGGTGTGGCCCGGCGTATGCATCACGGTGAAGGCGAGATTGCCCAGCGGGATCATCTCACCATCCTGCAACAAGCGGTCAAAGTCCGCGCCACCCGGCTGCAGGTCATCGGCCCCGAACATCGGCGCGAAGACGGCCTGCACAGCGGTGATATGAGCGCCGATGCCGATCCGCGCCCCGGTGCGCGCAGCGATGAGCTTGGCGCCTGTAAGGTGATCGGCATGAGCATGGGTTTCCAGCACCATCGCGATACGCCACCCGTGCGCCTCTGCTGCCGCAAGGATCGCCTCGACCGAGCCTGAGCCGATCCGCGCCGAGGCCGGATCGTAATCCAGCACCGGATCGATCACCGCCGCAGTACCGGTCGCCCGGTCAGCCACAAGATAGCTCGCCGTGTTGGTCGGCTCATCAAAGAACGCCAGAATTGCGGGCAGGTCAGTCATCGGGAAGTCCTTTCGCGCCCTTTATATTAGATATTGCTAAATTAGCAATCCCTGATATAAGGCTGCCATGACAATCCATCCTCCCCTCGACCTTGCGTCGTTCGAGGCCAATGCAACGGCGGTCGCCGCGATCATGCGCAGCCTGGCCCACCCGCGCCGGCTCATGGTGCTGTGCACCTTGGTCGAACAGGGCGAAGCCCGCGTTGGTGAACTCGCTGCGCGTGTCAGCCTCTCGCAATCGGCGCTTTCACAGCATCTGGCGCTGATGCGCGAGGAAGGCCTCGTGACTTTCACCCGCGATGCGCAAGTGCTGCGCTACCGGATTGCCGATCCCCGGATCGAGACCCTGCTCGCCACGCTCTATCAGCTCTATTGCGCGAAGGACTGACCGCCATGACCCCGTCAACGCCCCTGCCCACCATCACACCCGCCGAGGCCCGCCGCCTGATTTCGGGCGGTGCAAAGCTGGTTGATATCCGTGCGCGCGACGAACACGCCCGCGCCAGCATCCCCGGTGCAGAGAACCGCCCGCTGGATGCGCTGGGCCGCGTCGGCGATGCCCCGGCCGTGGTCTATCACTGCCGCAGCGGCATGCGCACCAGCGCCAATTCCGCACAACTGGCAGCGGCGAGCGATTGCCCGGCCTATCTGCTGGAAGGCGGGCTCGATGCCTGGCGCGCGGCGGGCTTGCCTGTGGCGGAGAACCGCAAGGCCCCGCTCGAGATCATGCGGCAAGTGCAGATCACCGCAGGAGCGCTGGTCGTGCTGGGCGTGGTTCTGGGCCTGCTCATCCAGCCCGCCTTCCTCGGGCTTTCTGCCTTTGTCGGCGCGGGCCTGGTATTTGCCGGGATCACCGGCTGGTGCGGCATGGCCCGGCTGCCCGCCGTGATGCCGTGGAACAAGCGCGCGGCGGCCTGATTCCATGCCACTGGCCATGATCCTTGCAGCGCTGGGCAGTGGCGGGTTGATCGGCCTGATCCTCGCCGGGCTCGGCGCGGGGGGATCAATTTTGATGACCCCGCTGCTCGTCTACGGCGTCGGCGTGGGCTCAGCCCATGCAGCAGTGGGAACCAGCGCGGTCGCGGTCACGCTCAACGCGCTCGTCAGCCTTGCCGGCCATGCCCGCGCGGGCACGGTCAAATGGCGCTGTGCCGGGGTCTTTGCGCTCTCGGGCGTGATCGGCGCTGCGATCGGGGCTGAAGCGGGCAAGGCGCTGGATGGCAGGCGCCTGCTGCTGCTCTTCGGCCTCCTCATGATTGGCGTCGGCCTCACCATGTTGCGCCCGCGCCGGGGCGAGGAACGGGGCGACGTGCGCCTTACCCGAACCAGCGCGGGAGAGCTGCTCCCGCGCCTCATCCCCATCGGCTTTGGCACCGGGCTGCTGGCGGGGTTCTTCGGGATCGGCGGCGGATTCCTGATCGTGCCCGGCCTGATCGCAGCGACGGCCATGCCGATGCGCAACGCCACAGGCACATCGCTGGTCGTCGTGGCTGCGTTGGGGGCAACGACCGCGACCTCCTACGCCGCCTCGGGCCTCGTCGCCTGGCCGCTTGTCGCGCTGCTCGTTGCCGGCGGCCTTGGCGGAGCCGCACTGGGGCTTGCCGGTGCACGATACCTTGCGGCGCGGCGCGGCCTGGTCGAACGCGGCTTTGCCGTGCTCGTCATTGCGGTCGGGATCTATGTCGCGGTGATGCGCTAGCGCGCGGTCATGGTGCTGCGCACCAGCCGGCCAAGCAGTGGGAACAGCCCGGTATAGCTAGACCGGGCATAAGTCGAACCCAGCCCCAGTTCGGCAGCCAGCCTCCGATGCGCCTCACCCAGCGCATGATAAGGCACGCTGGGCAGCAAGTGGTGCAGCGCATGATAGCGCAGGCCCACCGGCGCCCAGAGTGCGGTGATCCAGCCCGGCGGCGGCACATTGACTGAATCAAGGTACTGCCCCGTCACCGTCATCGCCTCGCCCTCGTTCTCCCACAGGTGCGCAACCAGCGTGCGCGCCTGGTTGAGCACCGCGCCGAAAGCGATCACCGCAACGCTGATGAGCAGCGGCCGCCAGCTATGTGTTGCCGACCAGCCGAGCACGAACCACGCCCAGGCCGAAGCGCCGGCTTCCTGCCAGAACACCATCCGCGCGAAATCGCCTTCAGGCGGGCGGCGGCGGAACGCGGGGTTTATCGCCAGCGCCGAAGCGCGCGCCCACACCAGCCGGCGCACCGGCGGCACCAGCGCGCCCAGCGGCACCAGCACGGCCGAACGCACCAGCAGCGCCACCGGCAGCAGCAGCGCGGTCAGCAGGAACAGCGGCAAGGACCACGGCTTCATCAGCGCCAGCGGCAGATATTCGGGGTCCTCCGCCGTGCCATAGCGGGTGCGTGCATGGTGCAGCGTATGTGTACCTTCATACATGAATGATGGCGTGAGCAGCGGCATGCCCACCAGCAGATTCCAGCCAAGGCGGAAACCGGGCAGCGCATCCTTGTGGATATGCGAAAGTTCATGGATGAACAGCAGCGCGCGGTAGAGCGCCAGCGCCGAAATCACGCCCAAAGCCGCCGCGACCCACGCATTGTCCGTGAGGATCACCCCGGCAAGCGCGGCATAACCTGTCAGCGCCGAGGCGAGCATATCGGGCCAGAACACCGACGGCTTGGCCTCGGCCAGATCGCGGGTCAGTTCGACCGCAGCGCGCAGCATGGCCTTGTCGTCGGGAGTGCGCGCCAGAATCGCCGCTTCTCCGGGCGCAGCGCGCGCCACCAGCGGATCGGGCACAGCGGTCGTTTCGAGAGAGGGTGAGGCGAGCATGCGATTATTCCTGATTGACCCAAGGCTTCCTGCGCGGCGTCCGGCTTGACAAGCCGGCCCGGGCCAACGCAGGCAGGCCCATCATCTTTTTTCGAATACTTCCAAACAAAGGCAAGATCGTGGCCGGAACTCCAGACACTAGCGGCGAAGTAAGCATCACCCCGGTTTCCGGCAAGGCCGATCGCACTGCCTTTGTGGACCTCGCCTACCGCATCAACGCGTCTGACCCGGCATGGGTGCCGCCGCTGCGCATGGAAGCCATCGAACTGATCACGCCGGGCAAGAACCCGTTCTTCGAACATGCCGACGTGCAGCTGTTTCTAGCCCGCCGCGGCGCAGTGGTCGTAGGGCGCATCTCGGCGCATATCGACAAGCTGGCCACCGCAATGGACCCGCAGCAGGGCATGGGCCCGGGCACGGGCAACTGGGGCCTGCTCGAAGCGGAAGACGAAGCGGTTGCCCGCGCGCTGATCGCCCGCGCCGAGGACTGGCTGCGCGAAAAGGGCATGGACCGCGTGCTTGCGCCCATCTCGATGTCGATCTGGGAGGAACCGGGCCAGCTCGTGCGCGGCTTCGAACAATCGCCCACGGTGATGATGGGCCACCAGAGCAAGCGCTATCCCCCTTATATCGAGGGCATGGGTTACACGCCGGCGAAGTCGCTGCTCACTTACGAGCTTGATATCACCACCGAATTCCCCCCGCTCATCCAGCGCATTGTCGCTTCGGGCGAGAAGAACCCCCGCATCCGCATCCGCGGCGTGGAAAAGAGCAAGTTCGATGCCGAGGCCAAGCTGATCCTCGACATCCTCAACGATGCCTGGTCCGACAACTGGGGCTTCGTGCCCTTCACCGACACCGAGATCGCCTACGCAGGCAAGAAGTTCAAACCGATCGTGCGCGAGGATCTCATCATGGTCGCCGAGTACGACGGCGAGCCGGTGGCTTTCATGATGACGCTGCCCGATCTCAACGAAGTGCTCAAACCCATGGGCGGATCACTGTTTCCGTTCAACTGGGCCAAGCTCCTCCTGTGGCTGCGTAATCCGCGCGTGCGCACGATGCGCGTGCCGCTGATGGGGGTGCGCAAACGGCTCCAGTCTTCGCGCCTTGCCAGCCAGCTCGCCTTCATGATGATCGAGTATATCCGCCGCAATTCGGTGACGCGCTACGGCTCCTCGCGCGGGGAAATCGGTTGGATCCTCGATGATAATCAGGGGATGGTGGCGATTGCCGATGCCATCGACAGCAAGGTCAACAAGGAATACGTGATCTACGGCAAGTCGCTCGCAGGCTAGTCCGCCCGCCCTCTGCGGCGGATCAATGGTTAACGCGCATCTGCCGTATTGATCCCGCCACACGCGCGGTCCAGAACGCGAACATCATGGCCGATATGCCCGATCCTGAATTTGAGGCCACAGTAGCCGCACCCCGCAATTCCGATGAGTGGACGGGTGATGCGCGCGCACGCCTTCAGTCGGCGATCGTGCTTCTGCTCATGGCCGGGCTGTTCCTGGCCCTGCCCTTCGTGCTTTCGATCGGCGCGGTAGTGTTCTTGCCGCCTGTCACCGCAGTCGTCATCACCATCATCCTCGCCCCGCTGGCCGACCGGCTGGGCCGCATCGGCTTGCCCGACATGCTGGCCGCCCTGCTGGCGATCCTGACCATGACCGGGGTGATCGTGCTTGCACTCGCGCTCATCCTGCAGCCTGCCTTCGCGATGGTCGATCAGGTGCCGGACATGCTGACCGTGGTCAGCCGCCGCTTTGCCGAACTGCGCGGCAACCTTGCATGGGTTGGCGATTTCAACCGCCAGCTTGCGCGCCTCATGGGCCACAGCCCGCGCGAAGTCGTGCTCGCCAGCCCTTCGGTGATCGAACAGGTGGCCTTCGCAACGCCAAGCGTGGTGCTGGAAGCGCTGGTCACCCTGCTGATGACCTTCTTCATGATCGATGCGCGAATCCGCGTGCGCCGCCGCCTTGCCCGTGACGGGGAGAGCGTGAACGCATCGGTCCGTATCGCCCGGGTGATGCGCGATGTGCAGGACAAAGTGGCGGGCTATCTCCTCACGGTCGCGGTGATCAACCTCGGTGTCGGCTTGATTGTGGCAGGCGGCGCGTGGGCCTTCGGGCTCAGTGCGCCCATCATGTGGGGCGGCCTGGCCTTCGTGTTCAATTTCCTGCCCTACCTCGGCCCGCTGGCGATGATGGCGCTGCTTGCGCTGGTCGGGCTCGGCACGGCCAGTTCGGTCGCGGTGGGCGTGGTGCCAGTGCTGGCCTTCCTCGCGCTCCATGCGATCGAGGCCAACTTCGTGACGCCCGCCATTCTCGGCGCGCGGCTGACGGTGAGCCCGGTCTCGATCCTGCTGGCGATCAGCTATTTCTCGTGGATCTGGGGCGTGCCCGGCGCGCTGCTTTCCGTGCCGATCCTGCTTACGATCGAGGCATTGTTCGACAATCTCGGCCGCCCCAACGTGATCGGCTTCCTGCTGGGCGAACCGCTGTTCCGGCCAGCCGCCGGGATCAGTCTGTAGCGGGCTTCGCTCAGCTTTCCCGGGGCTAGGTTTCGCGCGTCTGGCGGTCGACCACCGCCGTCACCGCCACATCGCAGGTCACGTTGCCCAGCGTGCGCATCAGATCGGGCAGCACTTCCACCGCCACGAGCAGCGCCAGCGGCGCGACCGGCACGCCCATCGCAATCGCAATCGGGCCCACGGAGGCGATGAAGCTGATCGTGCCGGGCAGGCTAACCGAACTCAGAGAAACCAGAATCGCCATGATCCAGCCCGAAACCAGCATGGCAGGCGAAAGCGGCACGCCGTACCACTTGGCCACATAGACCACGACAGCAAGGTTCATCGCCGGGCTTGTCGCGCGGAACAGCGCGACCGCCAGCGGCATCACGAATTCAGACGTCGCGGGCCGCACATCCAACTTGCTGCACGCGCCAAGCATGGCTGGCAGCGAGGCAAGCGAGGACTGTGTGGAAAGCGCAAAGACCTGGACAGGCACCATCGCCCGCGCGAAAGCCATCGGCGAAAGCCGCGCCAGCAGCATGGCAACGAGATAGCCGATCAGCAACACGGCGGAGCCTGTCAGCACCACCACGAGCACATAATGCGCCAGCGCGCCGATGGCGGCGGACCCCGTCTTGCCCGCTACGGTCAGGCTCAGCGCCAGCACGCCCAAGGGCGCTGCCGCCAGCACCCAGCCAATCACCACGAGCATGGCAGAGGCGATGGCGGCAAAGAACGTCGCCAGCATCGCGCGCTGGCGTGCCTCGATCCGCGTGCTGGCAAGCGCGAAGACTGCGATGAACAGGATCATCGGCAACATCCTGTCATTCGCCGCCGCATCGATCACGTTGGTCGGCACGATGGCGCGCAGATACTCCACCATGCCCGGCAAGGGGCCCGATGGCGGCGCGGCCAGCGTGGCGCGCAGCGCGGCCCCCGCCTCACCGGGGATCGGCATCAGCGTCAGGAGAAAGGGCGTCAGTGTCAGCGCTGTCGCCGCGCTGATGCCCAGCACCGCGAAGAACATGCCAAGGCTGCGCCGTGCCAGCGCACCCGCATTGGCCGTGGCAACCACTTGCACCGTGCCGGTAAACAGCAGCGCCGCCACCAGCGGCACGATCGTGGCCTGCAGCGCCCGCAGCCACAGATCGCCGATGGGTTCAGACACCATCAGCACCGTGGGCAGGACCTGCGGCGCGGCGAGCGCGAGCGCGAGGCCCCCGCCCAGCCCGATGGCCAGCGAGGCAAAAGTCCACAAGGCAGGCACTTGCGCAATCGGCGGGAGCACAAAGCCTGTCGGCGCATCACTGGATGAGGGCCCGGATGACGTATCGTTAATCGGTTGGTTCATGGGGCGGTGACATTAAGCGTGTAGGGGCATATGGCAATCCGCGCCGCGCAGGCGCACCGCAAAGGGATTTGTTTCAGGCAATGGCACGCAAATTTTTTGGCACCGACGGCATCCGGGGCCGAACCAACGCCGGTGTGATGACCGCGGCGACCGCGATGAAAGTCGGCCAGGCCGCTGGCACCTATTTCCTGCGCGGCGATCACCGCCACCGCGTGGTGATCGGCAAGGACACGCGCCTTTCAGGCTATATGCTTGAAAACGCGATGACTGCCGGTTTCACCAGCGTCGGCATGGATGTCGTACTGCTGGGCCCCATGCCCACCCCGGCCGTCGCGCTGCTCACGCGCGAAATGCGCGCCGATGTCGGCGTGATGATCTCCGCCAGCCACAATCCTTTCGAGGATAACGGGATCAAGTTGTTCGGGCCGGACGGCTTCAAGCTTTCGGACGAGGCCGAGCTTGCGATCGAGGCTATGCTCGAACAGGATCTGCCGCTCGCCGATGCCAATGACGTTGGCCGCGCCCGCCGCATCGAGGATGCGCGCGGCCGCTATATCCATGCGGTGAAGGCCTCGCTTCCGCACAATGTCCGGCTCGATGGTCTGCGCATCGTGGTCGATTGCGCCAATGGCGCGGCCTATCATGTCGCCCCCTCGGCGCTGTGGGAACTGGGCGCCGAAGTCATTGCCATCGGGGTCGAGCCCAATGGCAAGAACATCAACGCGGGCGTCGGCTCCACCCATCTCGATGCGCTGAAGGCCCGCGTGCGCGAAGTGCGCGCCGATATCGGCATCGCGCTCGATGGCGATGCGGACCGCCTGATCGTGGTCGACGAAAAGGGCCAGACCGTTGACGGCGACCAGATCATGGCGCTGATCGGCGGCCGGATGCACGCACTCGGCGCGCTCAGCGGCGGCGGCGTGGTTGCCACGGTCATGTCGAACCTCGGCCTTGAGCGCTATCTGAACGGCCTCGGCCTTGAACTGGTGCGCACGGCAGTGGGGGACCGCTACGTTCTCGAGAAGATGCGTGAGGGCGGCTACAATGTCGGCGGCGAGCAATCGGGCCACATGATCCTGACCGACCACGGCACCACCGGAGACGGCACGGTTGCCGCGCTGCAGGTGCTGGCCGCGCTGATCGCATCGGGGAAGCCGGCAAGCGAGACGCTGCATCTGTTCGATCCGGTGCCGCAGCTCCTCAAGAATGTGCGCTTTGCCGGGGGCAAGCCGCTTGAGGCGGAGAGCGTCAAGGCAGTGATCGCCGAAGCCGAAGCTCGGTTGGCCGGGCGCGGCCGCCTTGTCATCCGCCCCTCGGGCACCGAACCCGTGATCCGTGTCATGGCTGAAGGCGATGATGCCGCTGAAGTCGAACACGTGGTCGACGCCATCTGCGACGCCGTGCGCAAGGCCGCCTGAGGAACCCCGCCATGCTGGAAATGCGCCCCGATTGCGAACGCTGCGGCACAGGCCTTCCCGCCGAGGCGCCGGGCGCGTTCATCTGCTCGTTCGAATGCACCTTCTGCGCGGAATGCGCCGAAGCACTCGATGATCGCTGCCCGAATTGCGGCGGCGAACTGATGGACCGGCCCAGCCGCGCGGCGAAGCATCACGCCAAGCATCCCCCCTCCACCGTGCGCAAGTTCAAGGGATGACCATCCCCCGCGTTCCCCCCCGCATCTTGGCTATCGCCGGATCGGATTCAGGCGGCGGCGCGGGCATTCAGGCCGATATCAAGACGATCACGATGCTTGGCGGCTATGCGATGACCGCCATCACCGCCCTGACCGCGCAGGACACGACCGGGGTGCATATGGTGGAGGCAGTGAGCCCCGCCATGGTCGCCGCGCAGATCGATGCCTGCGTGGGTGATCTTGGCGTCGATGCGGTCAAGATCGGCATGCTGGGTTCGCCCGCAATCGCCGCTGTGGTGGCCGAGCGACTCGAACGGCTCTCCGTGCCCATCGTGTTCGACCCGGTGATGATCGCCACCAGCGGCGCCTCGCTGGCTGACGCCGATACCATCGCCGCGTTCGAACGGCTGATGCGGTTGGCGGCGGTCGTTACGCCCAATACGCAAGAGCTGGAAGTGCTTGCCGGCGGGGCAATCACGAACGAGACCGAGCAAAGCCATGCAGCGCAGATCGTCATGGAATCGATCCCATGCCCGGCAGTTCTCGCAAAGGGCGGGCATTTGATCCTGAACGGCGAGACATACGGCAAAACGGTCGATGGTGTTCCGTACCGCTATTCCAATGCAACGCGTGTTTTTGACTTCCTCTTTGAATGCGGCGCGGATGGTGTGCGGGAAATCGCTTGGGATTCCGAGCGCATCGAAACCCGCCATACCCATGGCACCGGATGCACGCTATCGAGCGCGATCGCCACTCACCTCGCGCGGGGCCTGTCCCTTGCCGATGCCGTGGCGGAGGGCCGCCAGTTCGTTCGCGCCGCCCTGCTGGCCGCACCGGGCTTTGGCGCAGGGAACGGCCCGCTGGGGCACTTCGCGGTGCGCTAGGCCGCGTCCAGCCCGTAGAACGCGGTGATGTGGCCCCAGGCTTCCTCTGCCGTCTCCACGATGTGGAACAGGTCGAGGTCTTTCGCGCTGATCACGCCTTCTTCGGCCAGCGCCTCGAAATTCACCACGCGGTTCCAGAACTCCGCGCCGAACAGCAGGATCGGCACCGGTTTCATCTTGCCGGTCTGCACCAGCGTCAGCAGCTCGAACAGCTCGTCGAACGTCCCGAAGCCGCCCGGAAACGCGGCCACGGCGCGGGCGCGCAGCAGGAAGTGCATCTTGCGCAGCGCGAAGTAGTGGAACTGGAACGAGAGGTGCGGCGTCACGAAAGCATTGGGCGTATGCTCATGCTGAAGCGTGATGTTGAGCCCGATTGATTCCGCACCGACATCCGCCGCGCCGCGATTGGCCGCTTCCATGATCGAAGGGCCGCCGCCTGAGCAGACGACGAAGTGGCGCTGGCCATCCTCGACCACGGCGGCGCGGCTGACGATCTGCGCCAGCCGGCGCGCCTCCTCGTAATAGCGCGCCTTGGCGATCAGCCGCTCGGCCACTTTGCTCTGTTCGGGGCTGGTCGCCGCCGCGCGCACTGAGTCTGCTTCCTCGGGCGCCGGGATGCGCGCCGAACCGTACATGACGAGCGTGGAGCCGATCCCCGCCTCATCCAGCAGCATTTCGGGCTTGAGCAGCTCAAGTTGGAAGCGCACCGGACGCAGTTCTTCGCGAAGCAGGAAATCGGTGTCGCGGAACGCCAGGCGATAGGCCGGGTCCTGCTGCTGCGGGGTGGCGTATTCGTGGGATTCGACAAAGCCGGCTTCCTGCTCGGCCTTGTAGAACTTGCGGCTGCCCAGCTCATGGGCGATCTCTTCTTCGGTCATGGCCGCCTTGTGTCGCAAGGGCAGCGGCAAATCGCAATGGGCCATCCCACCTACGCTCCCGCCTCAATTCAGGTCAGGTTGACACAGCTGACACGGTCCTGGGGAAAAACTCCAATGTCCCTCCCCACCAGACCGCGATGGCCGGCCGCAGACGCTGCGCAACGCCGCAGCGGGCTGATTTCACATGCGTTTAACGAGCTGGCGCCAACCTACCTCGCCCGACCATCTGTAGGACAGAGCAATCTGGTGCTGCAGCGGCCGGTAATATGGATGGGCCGAATCGGAAGGAAAGTGGCAGATCCGACGCGTCAGGCAACGCGCTCCAATCGACCTTCCTCCATGTGGTAGCGTGCATCTGCGACATCGAAGTACCGATCATCGTGTGTAATGGCGATAATGGTAAGACCCTGAGCCCTGAGCGATGGAATGATTTCGCGGTAAAATTTGCGGCGGAACAAAGGGTCCTGATCCGCCGCCCATTCGTCCAGAACCAAAATTGGTTTTTTCTCCAGTTGGGAGGTTACCATCGCAATCCGCTTCCGCTGGCCGCCCGAAAGGTTGGTATTGGAATAGCGCATACCATCGATGCTGACCTTCTCGGAAATCTCCATCGCCTCAAGCAGGGTGTGGGCCTCCCTGTTCGTAAACGAAGCAGTGCCATGCAGGGTCTTGAACAAGTGATTGTCAGAAAAAATCGCCGAGAACAGGTTCCGATATGCCGGCAGATCTTCTGGGAGAAGCTTGAGGCCATCGACACAGATCGTTCCGGATTGCGCGGGAATGAGCGTCAGGAGCAGATTGAGAAATGTCGTTTTCCCTGACCCGTTACCCCCGGTGATGAAGATGCACTCACCCCGTTTGATGTGCATGCTGTTCGGGCCGACGGCAAAGGTGCCTTCTCCTGATGCCGACGGATAGGCGAACCCGATGCTTTCAATCACGATCTCCTTGAAATCGCGGAAAGCCTCAAGGCCGTCGAAATTCTCTTTCAGTTTGCGCCCGGACAAGAGCTTTTCCTCAAGGTCGAGGATACGGCCCGCAGATACATTGGCGTTGTTGAAGATCGGGAAATTGCCGACGAGCGCGCCAACCGGGCCGAGCATAAACAAGGTTGCCGTGGTCACCTTGCCGATCGTTGCGGTATCGATTTCTCCGAAGGCGGGAACGACGAACACCATCAAGCCGGTCAGAATAAAGAAGGTCACCTGCGACAGAACGAAATCGTTGGCATTCGACGTGTGGACCAGCGTCCGCGAAATGTAGGACCGGTTTGACGCCGACCGGATCGAGCCCGACAGGTCGTGCCCGCGCGCTTGGTTGAGTTTGACTTCACGGAAGCCGTCGATGACATCGGTAAAGCCTTCGATCAATTCATCATCGTTGCGCGAGGCTTCCTCGAGATGCAGGCGCACTTGCTTCGCCCTGGCCAAGTGCAATGCTGCGCCTGCCGTAGTGACACCGGCGAGCAAGAGGAAAGCCAGTTTAGACAGAAAAAACAGGTAGGTCATCGAACAGACAAGGAGGACCGCCTGCTGGACAGCAACGATCATGTTCGGCGCCGATTGCGACAGAACCTGGGTCTCACGACTGAGGTTCCCGAAGATTTCGGCCCGGCCAATCCGCTCGACCTCATGGAACTCCGAGGCTCTCACTGCATCGAGCAAGCGCAGTCGCAGCGAACTGATCAATCGCTCGACCCTCTCGCTTGTGTCCGCCATCAGGCGCTTTTGGCTAATCGCGTAAATGCCGATGGCTAGCCCGAACAGGAAGAGCCCCCGCAGGCGCCCCTCGCTACCGGAAGTGCTGCTTTGCACGGACATGTTCACCACCGCGAGCACAGCAGCATTGGCAAGCCCGGACAGGCACGCCAGCCTTAGGAAATGGGGCGTCAGGAGGTCGGTGTCCCGGCTAAAAAGCTTGTGCAACGCCTGCATGTCTTATCCTACGAATTGATGCGTCGACGCACGAAACGATCACCAGTGCGCAACAGCACTTTGCATCAATTCTTGGCGCAAATCTCGCTAGGATCTGCGTCGGCATATAGCCATTTGGTTTATTTCTTTTTCTTACGATCCGTTTATTCCCGTATGTGGAAAAAAATGCCGCCATCGCATCCTGCAAGGATGGGTGTTTTGAGGCATAGAGAAGTGTAATTATTGTGATGTTCTTAACATAACTGCACAATTATTTCTGTTTTTCTCAAAAGGAGCAAGGCAATGGCGGAATTGGCTCAAGTGGAATCGCCCGAGGCGACCGAACTCAGTGCGGAAGAAAATCGCGCTGCCAAGGTGAAGAAGCTGATCAACAGGTACGCTGCTTTGTCCGCCGGCCTCGGGTTCATTCCGGTTCCGGGTCTCGACATGGCGTCGGTCGGCAGTGCGCAGTACGCCATGATCCGCGGCCTTGGCGATCTCTATGGCCATCCGATCTCCAAGGAGCACGCGCGCGTTATCGTTACATCGCTGCTCGGCGGCGTCCTGCCCGTTGCCCTTGCGGCAAGTGGTGGATCGCTGGTGAAGTCGATCCCGGTCGTAGGCACGATCGCTGGCGCCCTTCTCGTTCCTTCACTCGCTAGCGCCGCCACGATCGCGCTGGGCCGGGTGTTTGTTCAGCATTTCGAAACCGGCGGGACCCTCCTGGACCTCAACGCCGAAAAGCT
>CANGJB010000017.1 GCA_947453945.1 Sphingomonadaceae bacterium | reverse complement strand
GTTGGAATAGAGCCCTGCCACCATGCGCCGTTCAGACGGTTTGCCGGTCTCCTTCTCGACAATCGAGGCAAGGATAACCGCTTCCTCCGGGCTGCGGGGCACGGCATCAGGCGCGCGCTCGGACCAGAGCTTGGCCAGCGTGCGGGCCATGGCCTTCTGCATCCGCGTGACGACTTCCGTGCGGCTTTCCCCGCGCTGGAAGGCGTAGCTATCGGGCAGGATGGAACCTTCGGCCAGGGTCGGCACCGGACCGGTTAGCAGCGACTGCGCGGAGAGGCGCTCCTGCACCATGATCGACGGCATGCCTTCGGGGATCATGACCAGCCGGCGTACTTCGCCGCCCTCACCCTGGAGGATCGCCAGAACGGCCGAACCAGCGGCGTGGGCGGGGATCGCGTATTCACCCGCCTTTAACGGCTCGCTGCCGCCCAGCAGCCGCGCACGGGTGCGGAAGGTGCTGGCAGAGGCGACGATGCCTTCTTCCTCCAGCTTTTCCGCGACACCGCCCAGCGTCGCGCCATCCGGGACGGCGAAGGTGGTGTCCTTGACCAGCGGGCCGCTGCCGTACCAGCCATAGAGGAAGTGCACGCCATAGACGCCCACCAGCAGCAAAACGGCCAGCGCGACAATCCTGAGCCGACCTGCTGTGCGCATCGAACGCCGCCCCCTTCCGCGCTTGCTCAGATCGCCTTGATGATGACGCTGGCGTTGGTGCCGCCAAAGCCGAACGAATTGTTCAGCGCGGCACGCACGACCCGCTTCCTTGCCACCTTGGGCACGAGATCGACGCCTTCGGTGCCCTCATCCGGGTTATCCAGATTGAGCGTGGGCGGCACAATCTGATCGCGGATCGCGAGAACGCAGAAGATCGTCTCGACCGCGCCGGCCCCGCCAAGGAGGTGACCGATGGCAGACTTGGTGCTGCTCATCGAAGCGCCGGTCAGATCGGGGCCAAGCACGCGCTTTACCGCAGCGAGTTCGATCGTGTCAGCCATGGTCGAAGTGCCGTGAGCGTTGACGTAGTCAATGTCCCCCGGCTCCATCCCCGCCTTGCGCAGCGCCATGCGCATCGCGAGTTCCGCGCCCTTGCCTTCCGGATGCGGCGCAGTGACATGATAGGCATCGCCCGACAGGCCATAGCCGACGACTTCGGCGTAGATCTTTGCGCCGCGCGCCTTTGCGTGCTCGTATTCCTCAAGCACGACGACGCCCGCGCCTTCGCCCATCACGAAACCGTCGCGGTCCTTGTCATAGGGGCGGCTGGCCTGTTCGGGCCGGTCGTTATAGCTGCAGTTGAGCGCACGCGCCTGGGCAAAGCCGGCGACGCCCAGCGGGTTGATCGTGCCTTCGGCACCGCCCGCCAGCATGACATCTGCATCATCATCGCGGATCATGCGCGCGGCATCACCGATCGAGTGGGCGCCGGTGGAGCAGGCCGTGACGACCGCATGGTTCGGGCCCATCAGGCCGTATTTGATCGAGACCTGGCCCGAGATCAGATTGATCAGGCGGCCATGCACGAAGTGCGGGCTCACGCGGCCCGGGCCCTTTTCATGGAGGACAATCGATTCGCTCTCGATTCCCGGCAGCCCGCCGATGCCCGAACCGATCGAGCAGCCGGTGCGCAGCTTCAGCGCCTCGTCCATATCGACAAGGCCGGCATCTTCGAGCGCCTGGCCTGCCGCATCGATCCCGTAGATGATGAACGGATCGACCTGGCGCTGAACCTTGAAATCGACGCGCTTGTTGGGATCGAACCCGTAAGGATGATCAGCCGGCTTCACCTCGCAGGCGATCAGGCACTTCTGCCCGGTGGTATCGAAGCGGGTGATCGGACCTGCGCCCGATTTGCCGGCGATAAGATTCTGCCAGACGGTTTCCACATCGGCCCCGAGCGGGGTGACGAGGCCAAGTCCGGTGATGACGACACGGCGCATTGCAGTCTCCGAAACGTCCGCCCTGAATCGGCGAACCGACCTTGAAACACAACAGGCCCAGACCCCTCAGGGGACCGAGCCTGTCGAAGCCCCGGTAAATCGACACCAGGGAAACGACCGCTATCTCCGCCAACCCTGCATCAAGGCAGGACCGGCGGAAATGTGCGGACGGGTTGGCAATCCGAAAGGATCAGCCCTTGTTCTCGTCGATGTACTTGATCGCGTCCGAGACGGTGGCGATCTTTTCAGCCGCATCGTCAGGGATTTCGACACCGAATTCTTCTTCAAATGCCATGACCAGCTCGACGATATCGAGGCTGTCGGCACCGAGATCGTCGATGAAGCTCGCGTCTTCGGTGACCTTGTCGGCCTCTACCCCGAGGTGCTCGACAACGATTTTCTTCACGCGGTCGGCGGTATCGCTCATTCTTTTGCCCCTTCAAGGAACTGGGTTGGTATTATCAAATCTGGCCATCGCCCTAATGTCCGGATTGCGGGCTGGCAAGTGGCCCGATGAAAACGACGATCAGAGACGAATTGTGCGGTCTGCGAGACGTGCGGTGAAAGGAGCGCTGCGGCGGCCGGCTTTCGGCCAACCCCGCGTCCATCAACATCTTATCCTTTCGGCTGTTCCACCGTGCGCAAGTTCAGTTCGCGCAGCTGCACAGGGGCGGCCGGTGAAGGCGCGCCCATCAGCAGATCCTCGGCGCGCTGGTTCATCGGGAACAGCGTGATCTCGCGCAGGTTCTGTGCGCCGCAGACCAGCATCACGACGCGGTCCACACCCGCCGCCATGCCGCCATGCGGCGGTGCACCGTACTGGAAGGCGCGGTAGAGCCCGCCGAAGCGCTCCTCGACGTCTGCCTTGGAAAGGCCGACAAGTTCGAACGCCTTGACCATGAGTTGCGGTGACTGATTGCGGATCGAGCCCGAGGCGATTTCATAGCCGTTGCAGACCAGATCGTACTGGAAGGCCTTGATCGTCAGCGGATCCTGACCCTCGAGCGCAGCCATGCCGCCCTGCGGCATCGAGAACGGGTTGTGCGCAAATTCGACCTTCTTGGCGTCCTCGTCCCATTCGTAGAACGGGAAATCGACAATCCAGCACAGCTCGAAGCGGTCCTTGTCGATCAGGCCGAGCTGTTCAGCCACGCGCGTGCGCGCCGCGCCCGCCAGCTTGGCGGCCTGTTCAGGCTTGCCTGCAGCAAAGAACAGCCCGTCATCGGGGCCAAGGCCAAGCGCGGCGTAGATCGCCTCCATGCCCTCGGTTCCGTGGTTCTTGGCGATCGGACCGCCGAATTCGCCGCCCTTGCGGGTGACATAGCCGAGACCTGCATGGCCTTCGCTGCGCGCCCACTCGTTCATGTCGTCGAAGAACTTGCGGCTCTTGTCTGCCGTACCTGGCGCGGGGATGGCGCGCACGGTGCCGCCGCCCGCAACGATCTTCTCGAACAGGCCGAAGCCGGAGGTGGTGAAGTGGCTGGCGACATCGGTGATGATGAGCGGGTTGCGCAGGTCCGGCTTGTCCGAGCCGTACTTCAGCATGGCATCATCATAGGCGATGCGCGGGAAGCTGCCTGAAGGCGTTACCGGCTTGCCGTTCGCGAAGGTCTCGAACACACCGCCGATCACCGGCTCCATGGTCTCCCACACTTCTTCCTGGGTGACGAAGCTCATTTCCAGATCGAGCTGGTAGAATTCGCCCGGCAGGCGGTCAGCGCGCGGGTCTTCGTCACGGAAGCATGGGGCGATCTGGAAATAGCGATCGAAGCCCGCGACCATGAGCAGCTGCTTGTACTGCTGCGGCGCCTGCGGCAGCGCGTAGAACTTGCCCGCGTGGATGCGGCTTGGCACGAGGAAGTCGCGCGCGCCTTCAGGGCTGGAAGCTGTGAGGATCGGGGTCGAATATTCGGTGAACCCTGCATCTTCCATGCGGGTGCGCATGTCGCGGATCACCTTGGTGCGCGTCATGATATTTGCGTGCAGTGTCTCGCGCCGCAGATCGAGGAAGCGGTAACGCAGGCGGATATCCTCCGGATACTCCTGCTCGCCGGCCACGGGCATCGGCAGTTCTTCAGCCGCCGAAAGCACCGTTGCGGCGCGGGCATAGACCTCGATCTCGCCGGTCGCGAGCCCGGGGTTCACGGTGCCGGCGCTGCGCGCCTTGACCTCGCCTTCGATGGTAACGACGCTCTCGACGCGCAGGCTCTCCAGCATGGCCAGTGCGGCGCTGTCGCTGTCGGCCACGATCTGGGTGATGCCGTAGTGATCGCGCAGGTCCACGAAGAGCACGCCGCCATGGTCGCGCTTGCGGTGCACCCAGCCCGAAAGACGCACGTTCTGCCCGACATGCGCCTGTGCCAGCGCGCCGCAGGTGTGGGAACGATAAGGGTGCATGGGGCTAAATCCAATTTGGCTGGCCAATCGGGCCGCGTTCGGGCAGGGAATGGCTGCGGCCAAGAGGCGATGGCCGCGAATTTGTCAAGCCGCAGGCCCCGGACGGGGTCACCACCAGCCACCACGCGGGCCTACCACAGGCTCGCCGATGGCCCATACAGAAAAGCACGATGAAGATACACCCGCTGATCACCACGACCCAGGCCCTCACCGAGCTGTGCGAGCGCCTCTCGAAGGCCGATTTCATCACGGTCGACACCGAGTTCATGCGCGAGAACACCTATTGGCCGGAACTGTGCCTAGTACAGATCGCCGACGACAAGGAAGCCGCAGCGATCGATCCCCTCGCACAGGGCATTGATCTGGCCCCGCTGCTCGACCTGCTGGTCGATAACGAGGATGTGCTCAAGGTTTTCCATGCCGGCGGACAGGATGTGGAAATCATCTACAACCTCTCCGGCAAAACCCCGCACCCCATCTTCGATACCCAGATCGCGATGATGGCGATCAGCCAGTCCGAACAGATCGGCTATTCCAATCTGGTCGAAAGCTGGCTGGGCTTCACGGTCGACAAGGGTGCGCGCTTCACCGACTGGTCACGCCGGCCGTTGACCGAGCGGCAGATCGAATACGCCATAGGTGATGTTACCCATCTTTCAAAGATTTTTCCGCGAATGCTCAAGCGTCTTATCAAGACTGGGCGCGGCGAATGGCTTGATGCCGAGATGGAAAAGCTCGCCGATCCGGAGAACTACCGCTCCGATCCGCAAGCTGTCTGGCAGAAGATCCGGGCACCCAGCCGTAACCCGGCCGTGCTCGGCCGGCTGCGCGCCATCGCCGCCTGGCGCGAAATCGAGGCGATGGACAAGAACATCCCGCGCGGGCGGATCATGCGCGACGAGACGCTGGCGGATATCGCCAGCCACCCCCCGCGCGAACAGCATGAGCTTGCCAAAGTGCGTGGGCTTTCCGCTGGGTGGAAGGACAACGACATCGGTCGCCGCCTGATGCAGGCCATCGCCGATGCCGCGCCGATGACCGAAGCCGAAATGCCCCCGCGTGCGCCGCGCGGCGCGCCGCTGGGCAAGGAAGGTGCACTGGTCGCCGATTTGCTCAAGCTACTTCTCAAGATTCGTAGCCGAGAGATTGATATTGCATCAAGATTGCTCGCACGCAGCGATGATCTGGAAGCACTTGCCGCAGGCCAACGCAAGGGTCTCAGCATCCTTGAAGGTTGGCGCTTCGAGCAGTTCGGCCGCGATGCGCTTGAGCTGGTTGAGGGCAAGCTGGCCTTTGCAGTAGTCAAGAACCGCCTCAAGATGGCGCATATCGATGCGATCGCGGGCAGCGGCGAGGACGAGGCGGAGCCGGTTGCAGACACGGATGATGATGGCTTTTCACCGCCGGACGCCGGCGACGAGGCCAGCGCCGATGAACCGGCAGGGGCGGCTGACTGAGGGCCGCGTCGCATGACCACCTACCTCCCCACGCTCAAGCAGCTGCAATACCTCGTCGCGCTGCATGAACACGGCCACTTCGGCCGCGCGGCGGAAGCCTGCTTTGTCTCGCAATCGACGCTTTCAGCGGGGCTGCGCGAGCTTGAAACGCTGCTCGGCGTCACGCTGGTCGAGCGGACGCGGCGCGTGGTGCGCTTCACCGCGCTCGGCGATCAGGTCGTGGCCAAGGCGCACCGGCTGCTGCGTGAGGGCGAGGAGCTCTCGGCGCTCGTCCAGGCCCACGGCGCACCGCTGACCGGCGAACTGCGCATGAGCGTAATTCCCACGATCGCGCCGTTCCTGCTCCCGCGCATCCTCCCGCGCCTGCGCCATGAACGGCCGCAGTTGAAACTGTTCCTGCGCGAGGAGCCGAGCGCGGCTGCGGTCGAATCGCTGCACCACGGCCGGGCGGACTGCGTGCTGCTCGCCCTGCCCTTCGCGACCGGCGAAGTGGAAGCGGCGCATCTGTTTCACGACCGCCTGCTCGTCGCCTTTCCCAAGGATGATCCGCGCGATCCGCCCGAAAGTATCGCGCCCGCGCTGATCGACGAAGCACGGCTGTTGCTGCTGGAAGACGGGCACTGCCTGAAGGACCATGTCCTGGCCGCGTGCAACCGCCCCGAACTGCGCGCCAGCGCCAGCGTGATCGGGACCAGCCTGCACACGCTGGTGCAGATGGTCGATAATGGCTTGGGCCTCACCATGTTGCCCGAAATGGCGGTGAGGGCCGGGATCCTTCAGGGCACCCAGATTGTCGCCCGCCCGCTCGAATCCGTCCACGCCAGCCGCGAGATCGCGCTGGTGTGGCGCAAGAACTCCCCCCGCGCCGAGGAATTCCGCCTACTTGCAGGCGAGTTGGCGGCGGGATGAACCTGCCCCCCTACATCGCGCTGGCCATCGCCATAGTGGCCGAAGTCATCGCGACGACCGCGCTGAAGCAATCCGCGGGCTTTACGCGGATGGCGCCGCTCGCGCTCAGCCTGGCTGGCTATCTCATCGCGCTGTTCTGCCTATCGCTTACGCTGGAGCGCATGCCGACCGGCGTGGCTTATGCGATCTGGTCTGGCGTGGGGATCGTATTGATCACCGCCATCGCCTGGGTGATGCACGGACAGCGGCTCGATGGGCCTGCGCTTGCGGGCATCGGCCTGATCATGGCCGGAGTGCTGGTGATCAACCTGTTTTCAAAGGCCAGCGCGAGCTGAACCTTCAGTCCATATGCTTCAGGCCGACCCGCAAGTAATCCCAGCCTGTGATCACCGTCAGCGCCGCGGCGGCCCACAGGGTGATGAGGCCGACAGTATGCGGGACATTGGCATCGATGCCGGCGATGAGGACGGTCCAGCCCGTCACAGCCTGTCCCAGAATGAGCGCACCGAGCGCAACGAGCTGCAACGTCGTCTTCCATTTGGCCAGCCGGGAGACGGGCACCGAGACCTGGATGCCGCCCAGAAATTCGCGCAGGCCCGAAACCGCGATTTCCCGAACGAGGATGATCAGCCCCGCAATTACATGCAGATCGCCGACGTACGGCCCTGTCAGCACGCCTTGTGCGGTCAGCACGAGGATCACGGCGGCGACCATGATCTTGTCGGCGATGGGATCGAGGAAAATGCCAAGTTTGGAGACGGTGCCCTGCGCGCGGGCAAGATAGCCGTCAAAATAATCGGTGACGCCCATCAGACCATAGACGGCAAAACCGATCGCATAGCCGGTGTGCCATTGCGGCCACCAGAGAAGGCCCGCCAGCAGGGGCACGGTGACGATACGGGAAAGCGTCAGCAGATTGGGAAGTGTCAGCATCGCCGCGCACCATAGGCAGGATGTCGCGGCGAAGAAACCGCAAGTTGTCCCGAACATGCCCCCTTGCCCGCATCGCGCAGGGCGCTATGGGATTATGTGAAATGCGAAGGCTGGCCGAACCCGAATGACATCCACTGCGCTGCTCATCCGGAAACGCCGTTTTCTGCCGCTGTTTGCAACGCAGTTGCTCGGCGCGTTCAACGACAATCTCTACAAGAACGCGATGATTCTGTACGTGGTCTATACCGTGTACAATTCTGAAAGCGCCGAAGCACGCTTCTCGGCGATTGCTTCAGCGGTGTTCATCTTGCCGTTCTTTCTGCTTTCCGCGCTTTCAGGGCAGTTGGCCGATATGCGCGACAAGGCCCGGATCATCCGCATCGTGAAGGCGGCCGAGATCGGCATCATGCTCGTGGGCGCTGCCGGGCTATACCTCGCTTGGCGCGGGATTGCGGTGCAGATCGTCGCGATTCCGCTGATGCTGGCCGCGCTGCTGGCAATGGGGGTCCATTCCACGTTCTTCGGCCCGATCAAGTATGCGCTCCTGCCGCAGCATCTTCAGGCCGATGAAGTGCTGGCCGGCACCGGCCTGGTCGAGGCGGGGACTTATATCGCGATCCTTGCCGGTACGATCTTTGCAGGCTGGATCCCGGTCGAATGGGCCGCCGTGATCTGCATCGGCACGGCCATCGTCGGATTTTGCACCGCGCAGTTTGTGCCGCCCGCACCGCCGCAGATGGAGGCCGTTCCGCTTGATTTCAACGTGATCCGCTCCTCGATAACGCTGGTTCGGATGACGACCCGCCACCCGCGCGTGTTCCTCGCCATTGCGGCCATCAGCTTTTTCTGGACCATTGGTGCGGTGCTGTTCATCCAGTTCCCGCCGCTCGCCAAGAACGTGCTTTCGGCCAGCAAGGAAGTCGCCAGCCTGTTCCTCGTGGTGTTCTCGATCGGCGTCGCAATCGGCTCGGTCTCGATCAACCAATTGCTCAAGGGCACCGTCTCGGCGCGCTTCGGCCCGGTTTCGGTGATCGTGATGGGGCTGTTCATCGTGGCCTTCCACATGGTCTGCAAGCTGTGGCCGCACAGCCCCGGCTCGGCGCTGCTCAATGTGCCGCAGTTCGTGATGGAGCCGTTGGCGGTGCCGCTGTTGCTCACCCTGCTCGGCATCGCAGTTTCGGGCGGCATGTTCGTGGTGCCGCTCTACGCCTTCCTGACCACGGTGGTCGACAAGGCGGAAACCGCGCGCACCATCGCGGCGAACAACATCGTCAATGCTGGCGCCATGGTGGTTGGCTCACTGATCGCGGTGAGTCTCAGCGCGGCAGGAGTGGCGCTGGCTGATCAGCTGCTGCTGGGCGCGGCGATGTGCCTGGTGGCCGCATGGCTCGCCCGGGTGCTTCACAAGGCCGAGAAGGCCCATGTTGGCGAGATCGAACACACGTTCGAGTGAACTGCGAAGTTCACAGTATAAATACTGATATCGCAAGGAAACAAGCGCAATAGGCGAGAAGGAAATCCTTCACGTCCTGCAGCGTGAGCCGCCGGGGATCAACCGGCGGCGAGCGCACGCCTTCCGGCAACTGCAGGGCCTTCATCGCCGCTTCCACTTCCGGCTCGAATAGCGGCAGCGGTCGCAGCACATGGGCCGGCAGAGTGCGGCGGAAGGGATGACCGGCCAGATCCGGATTGGGCGCGCGACGTGTGAACATACCCCGGTCGTAACGCTTTCTTTACCACGACGGGAGGCTGCGAATCGCCCAGACTGGCGCCAACGGCGCGGTTGTTCCGATCCGGCACACCTGCGGCGGTGGCCGAAAGGCGGGGCTTCAGACCGTACCGCCTGCCATTTCCAGCACAAAATCCCATTCCGCCGCGCGCACGGTGGAGACTGAGAGGCGTGAAAGCCGCAGCAATTCCATCTCCGCCAAAGCGGGAGTTGCCTTGATCGCAGCGAGCGTGACCGGCGATTTCAGCTTGGCGACAGGCTTCACCTTCACGGCTGCCCACTTGCCTTCAGGATCGGTTGGATCGGTTAGACCCGACACACTGATACGAGCAATTCCAACGATTTCCTTGCCAATATTCGAGTGATAGAAGAAGGCCAGATCACCCACTTCCATCGTGCGCAAATTGCGCGCGGCAAGGTGATTGCGCACACCGTCCCAGGTCCCCTCGCCCTCGGCCAGAAGGTCGTCCCAGCCATAGACATCGGGTTCGGACTTCATCAGCCAGAGCCGTTCGCTACGCTCGATTTTGCTCATGCACACTGTCCCGATTGGCGATATGCACCGGCCCTTAATCGCAATTGGAACACGCGCAAACCATGAACCTCGATATGCTGCCCGTGCTTTCGCTCACCGCCCCATCGGGCAATCTGGCGCAGGAGCTGGGAGACAGTTTCCAGCGCTTCGGCTTTGCGCTCGTCAGTGATCACGGGCTCGATCCGGCGCTGGTCGCGCGCGGGTGGGAACTGACCCGCGCGTTCTTTGCGCTGCCCGAGGCGGACAAGCGGCGCTGGCACATGGCTGGCGGCGGCGGGCAGCGCGGCTACACCGCTTTCGGCACCGAGATCGCCAAGGGCGCGGCGGTGCACGATCTCAAGGAATTCTGGCACGTGGGCCGCGATCTTGCGCCGGGCGATCCGCTTGGCGCCACAATGCTGCCCAATGTCTGGCCTGATGCGCCGGAGGATTTCCGCGAAACGTTCACCGCGCTTTATGCCGAATTCGACCGCATCGGCGCAGGCATCCTCTCGCATATCGCGGTGTGGCTGGGGCTGACGGAGGACTGGTTCGATCCCGCCATCGCCGGGGGCAATTCGATCCTGCGGCTGCTGCACTATCCGCCGATCCCGAACGATGCCGCCGATGACCTTGGCGGCGCGATTCGCGCAGGCGCGCATGAGGACATCAACCTCATCACGATGCTGCTGGGCGCGGAGGAAGCGGGGTTGGAGCTTCTCACCCGCGAAGGGCGCTGGATCCCCGCCTCGCCCCCGCCGGGCGCGCTGGTGGTCAATATCGGCGACATGCTCCAGCGGCTGACCAACCATGTCCTGCCTTCGACCACGCACCGCGTGCGCAACCCCGAAGGCACCCGCGCTGCACACAGCCGCTATTCGATGCCGTTTTTCCTCCACTTGCACAGCGATTTTTCGATCCGCACGCTGCCCGGTTGCGTGAGCCCGGAGCGGCCGGACCGCTATCCCGTGCCGATCACCGCGGATGACTATCTGCGTGAGCGGCTGCGCGAGATCGGGCTCACCGCCTAGGCGTTGACGGCGAGCACTTCGATCGCGGCCGACTTTCCGGCAAAGTCGATCTCGTCATCGGGCTCTGCCCCCAGCAGCGCGCGGCTGAGGGGCGCGGTGAACGACAGCAGGCCGGCGGCGGGATCGGCCTCATCATCGCCGACAAGCGTGATCGTGCGCTCCTTGCCGCCCATCCGGAACGTGACGATGGAACCGAAGGCCACGGCCGGGCCTGTCGGCTGCGGCATGACCTGCGCCGTCGCCTGGCGAGTGAGCCAATAGCGCAAATCGCGGCGGAGCTTTTTGATGGCCTCCTCATCGGAAAGCGCGGCGAGCTCAACCTCCAGCTTCGCCACGCGGGAGACGATCAGCGCAAGGCCGCGTTCGGTGACAAGGTTCGGTCCTTGCGGGATTGGCAGTTCGAACTTGGGTTCGAGATGCTCGTCGTCGCCTTCGCGGCGGAACGCGACGCTCATGCTTCATCCTCTCCATCCACGGTCCATTCGGCCAGATCGGGCGCGCTGCCGATCAGCGCGAGGCCGTGGGCAATGGAGGTCAATTCATCACCGCTGGCAATGCGGTTTGCGCCAAAGCGCCGTTCGAACAGCCCGCGCACCGCCGGGATCAGCGAGGAACCGCCTGTGACAAACACATGGTCGATCTGCCCTGCCTCAAGCCCGGCGCGCGCCAGCACGCGGTCTACGCCTTCGTCCAGCTCAGCCAGATCGGGCGCGATCCAGCGTTCGAAATCGGCGCGGCTGACATCCGCCGTGACCGACAGCCCTTCCCCCTCGAACGTGAACGCCGCGTGGGTCTGGCTGGACAGCGCGCGCTTCACCGCGCTGATGGCCTCGTACAGTCCATAGCCCAGCTCATGCTCCACCACCGCGATCATCCGGTCGATGGCCGCCGGATCGGTCGCGGCGTGGCGCAGCTTGGCCAGCTGATCGAGCGTGCGCTTGTTGCGCATCAGCGCAAGGCGCGACCAATCGCTGAAATCGGCGAAGTGCCCGCCCGGGATTTCCAGCACCTTGTCGAACGAGCGATACGTGCTGCCCTTGCCCAGCAGCGGCAGCACCAGCTGATCCATGATGCGATAGTCGAAGCGGTCGCCCGCGATGCCGACACCCGCCGAGGCGAGCGGCACGCAGCGCCGCGGCGCATCGGGCGCTTCGACCCGGACGATGGAAAAGTCGCTCGTGCCGCCGCCGAAATCGGCCACCAGCAGCGTGGCGGGATCGCTGAGCCGCGAGGCGAAGCTGTAGGCCGCGCCGAGCGGTTCGTAGACATAGTGGATCTGCCGCCCCAGCCCCGCAAACATCGCGCCGTAGCGCGTGGCGGCCAGCGCAGGATCGGGCCGCGCACCGACATATCGCACCGGCCGGCCAACCACGATCCGTTCGGGCAGATTGCGCAGCGCAACACCGGCATGGGCGGTCAGGTGATCGAGAAATGTGCGTCCCAGATCTTCGAACCGCATGCGCTTGGTGAAGATCTGGGCATGTTCGAACGTGGCGCTCGCCGCGACGGACTTGAACGACTGGATAAACCGCGAGCCCTGCGGGAAACCAAGGAACTCGGCAATGGCCCAGGGCCCTGCCTCATGCGCCAGGCCGCCGCGCGCCGTGTCTTCCTGCCAGAAGCACAGCGCCGAGCGGAATACCGCGCTGGTCTGCTCGGGCGCGGCAAACGCCACCAGATCGACGCTGCCGGTTGCGCCTGCGCGGGCCACGACTGAATTGGTCGTGCCGAAATCGATGCCGACCGCAGCAACAGGGGAAGACGTGGGCTGCATTGTGTGACGATTCTTTCGGGGGCAGGCGCGGCGGGGCGCTGGCCACGGGCGGTCGGGCGTGCGTCCATGCGCGCGGCAAGCCCATGCCGCAAGCCCCTATTCGGGCGCGAGCTCCAGCCCGTTCGCCGTCACCTGCAAGCGTGCCGGATCAGCACCGAGCCACCGCGTGAGATTGCCGCGCGCTGCGGCCTGCATCTTGGCGACCATCGCGGTATCGGGCGTCTTGCTCAGCGCCAGCTGGGTGCTCGCCATGAACATGCCGTTGATCACCATCTGCTCGTAGATTTCCTGCTTGTCCGCGTTGGACAGTGCCGGGAAACCGGGGCTGGCGGCAAGGCTCGCACGCATTTGGGCGATGATCGGGGCGAACTTTTCATCAGCCAGCGGACTGTTGTTGAGCGCCATCCAGTTGCCGCCGAGGAAGAAAGCAACCGCAGCCCCCAGATCGCCGTGGGGCACGCCGTTCATCTGCTCAAGCTGGGCATATTTGGCGAGCAACTGGTTGAACAGCGCCTCTGCCTTGGCCTGCGCCTGCGGCGGATAGGCAGCGGCGATGCGGTGCGCCGCCGATTGCGCCGCCGGCATGCGCACGGGCGTGAACAGGATCGGCGCGGCAGCCCCGGCCGGCGCGGCACTGCGGGCGGGAGGGGCCACAAAGGGGGGCCGGGTTGTCGGTGCGCCTGATGCGGTGGAATCGCGCCGCACCTTGCGGAGCACCGGATCGACGAGATCATCCTGGAACCGGTTGGTGAAGTTGGTCAGCTGGCGCGAGGCGTAGTCATACTCGTTGGTGGCCCAGCTGTAGTCTTCGGCCCGCGCGGCCAGCGGCACAAGCACGAGCATGGCCGCCGCGCCCATTCGAAACGCCGGTTTCATGTCCACGTCTCTGCCCTCACGTGTTGCTCCAGACAGACATGGAATACCCTGCCGTGTGTTTCGGCATCAAGCGTCAAAATGGCGGAATGAAAAAGGAAAGTGGTGGAGCCTAGCGGGATCGAACCGCTGACCTCCTGCATGCCATGCAGGCGCTCTCCCAGCTGAGCTAAGGCCCCACAAACTTTCACGCAAGTGCCGTGGGAGGCACTGCAGCCCGGCACTTTCGCGCCGGAGGACCGGGCCTTTATGCGAGGCCCAGCGCGCTGGCAACACATTTTTGTGCCAGCGGAAATTCGCCGCCGGAGCGCCGGGCCAATGGCCCTGTGCGCTCCGGCGATGGAAGCTCAGACTTCCTCGTCCTCGCCGTCGTGACCCGGCACACCCAGATCATCGTCGCCGCCAAGATCGACGTCGTTGTCGGGCGAATCGGAATCCTCGTCGATATCGAGATCTTCGTCGGCCAGATCGACGTCAGGTGCGACTTCGACCTTCTCCTTCTGGATCTCCTCATAGGGGATCGGCTGCTTGGACTTGAGCGCAGGCTCGGGCGTCCAGGAATAGCGGCATTCGACGCAAGTGACCGGCTCGTCCTTGCCCATGTCGTAGAAGCGGGTGCCACACTTCGGGCAGCCGTGCTTTTGGCCCCATTCAGGCTTGACCATGCGTAATCCTTAAAATGTGCGCCCGCGGCAGAATGCGAGCGGATCAATTGCTTTGCTTGATGGGGCCGCAGCGGCCGGGAATCAAGCGCGGGGGGCGCCTTGCCATAGGCGCGGGGCGCTGTCAAAAGCCCCCCGATTTGCTGGCGGCGCCTTCCTTGCGACAAGGGGCGGTTCGCCATGACCCGAGAAAGAACCGCTACCGTGCATTCTGCCGAAACTTCCGCCCCGCGCCCCCGCCGCTTCACGGCTAGCGGGCCGCTGACCGGGCGGATCCGCGTGCCCGGCGACAAGTCGATCAGCCACCGTTCGATCATGCTCGGCGCGCTCGCGGTGGGCCGTACCCGGGTGACGGGCCTGCTCGAAGGCGAAGACGTGATGGCGACCGCCGCCGCGATGCGCGCGATGGGTGCCAGCATCGAACGGCTACCGGACGGCGCCAAGGGCGTTGAATGGGTGATCGACGGCGTGGGCGTAGGCGGCCTGATGCAGCCGCGCACCGCGCTCGACATGGGCAATTCCGGCACGTCGACCCGCCTCCTCATGGGCCTCCTCGCCAGCCATCCGCTGACCGCCACCTTCATCGGCGATGCCAGCCTCTCCAAGCGGCCGATGGGCCGGGTGATCGAGCCGCTCTCGCAGATGGGCGCGGATTTCACCGCTGCGCCTGGGGGACGCCTGCCGCTCACCTTGCGCGGCATCTCGCCGGCCGTGCCGATTTCCTACCGCCTGCCGATCGCCTCGGCGCAAGTGAAGAGCGCGGTCCTGCTGGCCGGGCTCAATACGGCGGGCACGACCACGGTGATCGAACCCGTGCCCACGCGCGACCACTCCGAGCGGATGCTGAAGGGCTTCGGCGCAGACCTGACAGTCGAAGTTGCCAGCGACGGCACGCGGACCATTCACTTGACTGGCGATGCCGAACTCAGGCCGCAGACCATCGAAGTGCCGGGCGATCCCTCTTCCGCCGCGTTCTTCGTGGTCGCCGCGCTGCTGGTGCCGGGCTCCGACCTCGTGATCGAGAATGTCGGCCTCAATCCCACCCGCGCCGCGCTGTTTGGGGTGCTGCGCGACATGGGCGGCCACATCGAGGAACTCGGCCGCCGCGATGTCGGCGGCGAGCCGGTGGCGGACCTGCGCGTACGGCATTCCGCGCTGACCGGCATCGAAGTCGATCCGGCAGTGGTGCCGAGCATGGTCGACGAATTTCCGGTGCTGTTTGTCGCCGCCGCGCTCGCCAGCGGGCGTACAGTCACCACGGGCCTTGAAGAACTGCGGGTGAAGGAAAGCGACAGGATCGCGGTGATGCGCGCGGCGCTGGAACAGGCCGGTGCGAGCGTGACCGAGACCGAGGACGGCCTGATCATCGACGGCACGGGCGGCGAGCCGCTACGCGGGTCGAACAACGCCCCCGTCGCGACACACCTCGATCACCGCATCGCAATGAGCATGGCCGTGGCGGGCCTTGCCAGCCGTGGCGGCGTCGAAGTGGACGATACCCGGCCCATTGCGACCAGCTTTCCGGCATTCGAAGCCCTACTGGCAGAGGCCAGCGGCCAATGATCATCGCCATCGATGGCCCAACCGCATCGGGCAAGGGCACCATCGCCAAGGCGCTTGCCGCGCACTACGGGCTGGCGCACCTCGATACCGGGCTGCTTTACCGCGCAGTGGGGCGGCAAGTGTGGCTGAGCCGCGGCAATCCTGATGATCCGGACGCGGCGCTGGCAGCCGCCAGTTTCCCCGAAAGCCTGCTTGAAGATGAGGCGCTGCGCAGCGAGGAAACTGGCGCTTTGGCCAGCCGCGTTTCAGTGCATCCCGCCGTGCGCGCGGCCCTCCTCGCCCGCCAGCAGGCCTTTGCCCGCCAGCCGGGCGGCGCAGTGCTCGATGGCCGCGATATCGCCACGGTGATCGCGCCCGAGGCCGAGGCCAAGCTGTTCGTGACCGCCAGCGTGGCCGCACGGGCGCTGCGCCGCTGGACCGAAATGCAACGCCGCGGTGAGACAGTGACGCGTGAGGCCATCGAGGCCGACCTTGCGGCGCGCGACGAGCGTGATCGCACCCGGGCCGCCGCGCCTTTGCGCCAGGCAGAGGGTGCCGCATTGCTCGATACGTCCGCCCTTCCCATCGAAGCCGCCATCGCTGCCGCAATCGCGCTGGTGGAACAGCAGGTCGCACCGCAATGAGCCAGTCCCCCCTTGTCATCCGCGAATTCACCGACGATCTCGCGCAGGATTTCCACGATATCAACGCCGAGTGGATCGAGGCGATGTTCGTCCTCGAACCGCTCGACCGCGAGGTGCTGCAGAACCCGCGCGAGAAGATCATTGCGCCGGGCGGCGTGATATTGTTCGTCGAGGCCGAGGGGCTCGGCGTGGTAGGGGCCTGCGCGCTCAAGCCCACCGGCGGCAAGGGCTATGAACTCACCAAGATGGGTGTGCGCGAAACTGCGCGCGGACTGGGTGCCGGGGCGGTCTTGCTTGAAGCCGTGATCGCGCGCGCGGCAGAACTGGGCGCCGATCCGCTCTACCTCCTCACCAACCGCGACTGCGCGGCAGCGATCCACCTCTACGAGAAGCTGGGCTTTCGCCACGATGCCGGGATCATGACCGAATACGGCGCGCGCTATGCCCGCTGCGACGTTGCGATGCGACACGTACCCCCCGCGCCCCCTCGCAACACTGCGTAGGCCCTGAAGCGTCGTCTGCCGCTGCCGTTCTGAAGGTACGTGGTAAACGACGACGGCAGGAGTTGCGCATGTTCGATGAGTTCGAAAAAGTGGAGCATATCAACCACCGCCGCGGGCGCCGGGTCGGTTTCGAGCTGCCGGTGCGCTGCAAGCATGGGCTCACCCGCTCAACGGTCATGCTTAAGGACATGACCACGCACGGCGCACGGATCGAGGGCATTCCCCGTCAGCGGATCGGCGAATCGATCACGCTGTTCCTGCCCGAACTGACCCCGAAGCTGGCCTTCGTGGTGTGGTCCGAAGACAAGACCTCCGGCCTCGAATTCCAGCTGCCGCTGCATGAAAACGTCTTCGCCAACCTTGTCGCCGATTTCGCAATCGGCCACCTGCAGCGGCTCGAGCTGGGCCGTCCTGAAACAGATGCGGCAAAACAGGCAGCTTCTGCAGTGCCACCGGCGCGCCACGCGGCCTGAAGCCTATGTTTTCACCTTGCATCTTCGCCGATTCCCGCTAAGGGCCAGCGCTCCCGCAGGTCTGGCGAAAGCCCCCGCGTGGAAGTGAAAGAAAGCCGGAGGGGCCCCGCAATACCGCGGATCAGCCAGCGATCGGTTAGATTGACGAAGGACGCAAGGCCCATGCCGCTTTACGAGCATGTCTTCCTTGCGCGTCAGGATCTGAGCCAGGCTCAGGTTGACGCGCTTGCTGCCACCGCCACCGAAATTGTCGAGACCAACCATGGCAAGGTCGTCAAGACCGAAACCTGGGGCCTCCGTTCGCTGGCCTACAAGATCCAGAAGAACCGCAAGGCGCACTTCGTGCTGCTCGACATCGAAGCGCCAGCCGGCGTGGTCGCCGAGCTTGAGCGCCAGACCGCGATCAACGAGGACGTGATCCGCTTCATGACTGTTCGCGTCGACGAACACGAAGCCGGCCCCTCGGTGATGATGCGCAAGAACGACCGCGAGCGGACCCGCCGCCGCGAACGCGAAGGGGAATAAACCATGGCTCGTCCGTTTTTCCGTCGCCGCAAGTCGTGCCCGTTCTCGGGCAAGGGCGCCCCTGTCATCGACTACAAGGACGTGCGCCTGCTTCAGGGCTTTATGTCCGAGCGTGGCAAGATCGTGCCTTCGCGTATCACCGCCGTTTCGGCGAAGAAGCAGCGTGAGCTGGGCCAGGCGATCAAGCGCGCCCGGCACATCGGCCTGCTTCCCTACATCGTCAAGTAAGGAGCGCAGACCATGCAGATCATCCTGCTCGAGCGCATCGAGAAGCTGGGTTCCATCGGCGACGTCGTTGTCGTCAAGGACGGCTACGCCCGCAACTTCCTGCTGCCCAACAAGAAGGCGCTGCGCGCCAACGAAGCCAACCGCAAGGTCTTCGAAGCCAACCGCGCGAAGATCGAAGCCGACAACGCTGCCCGCCGTGCCGATGCACAGGGCGAAGCCGGCAACGTCGAAGGCCGCGAAGTGGTGCTGATCCGCGCCTCGTCCAACGCCGGCCAGCTTTATGGTTCGGTCTCGGTGCGCGACATCGTCGACGCACTGGTTGAACAGGGCGCCAAGGTGTCGAAGGCCATGGTCGTGCTGGAACGCCCGATCAAGACCATCGGCATCTCGACCGTCAAGGTCTCGCTGCACCCCGAAGTGATTGTGACCGTCAAGGTCAACGTCGCTCGCTCGCCCGACGAAGCCGCACTGCAGTCGCAGGGCGTGGACGTCATCGACGCGATGTTCGACGCGGAAGAAGGCGGTTTCACTGAAGCCTACGATCCCAATGCAGAGCCGGGCGAAATCCCGGCGGACCTGCTCGAGGACCGGGCCGAGGACACCGAAGCCTGAGAAAATCGGCCAAGGCCACAAGACAAGAGGGGCGCTTCCGCAAAGGAGGCGCCCTTTTTTGTTGGGCTGCCAGCGTGCCGGAGTTCCGCCAATCTCCAGCAAGGCCATGCCGGTTTCGTGCTGGCCAGCATTGATCAGCATTTGATCCCGCTGCCTTGCCCCCATATGCTGCGCCCATCTCACCCGGAGGATGCCATGAATTTCGCCCGCACCGTCGCCGTCGCGGCGCTCTTTGCCGTAACGCAACCGGTTCATGCAGCCGCGAAGCCTGCGCCGCCATCCGGTGACGTGAAAATCGAACGGGACGAGTGGGGCATTGCGCACATCACCGGCAAGACCGATGCCGACGCGGTCTACGGCATGATCTACGCGCAGGCCGAAGACGACTTCCCCCGAATCGAGCGCAATTACCTCGTCAGCCTCGGCCGTCTGGCCGAAGCGGAAGGGGCAAGCGCGCTATGGCAAGACTTGCGCCAGCGCCTCTGGGTCGATCCGGCAGGGCTCAAGGCGGACTACGCAAAGAGCCCCGCCTGGCTGCGCAAGCTCATGGATGCCTGGGCAGCCGGGCTGAACGCCTATCTGGCTGATCACCCGGAGGTTAAGCCGAAAGTCCTGACGCAATTCGAGCCTTGGATGGCACTGACCTTCACCGAAGGCAGCATCGGCGGCAATATCGAGCACATCCCGCTTTCGCAGATCGAGGCGTTCTACGGCAGCCGCAAGGTCGCCATGACCGACGAGGAACTGGGACGCCGTCTCAAGGAACCGGCAGGCTCCAACGGCATCGCCATCGCACCCTCGCGCACCGCCGATGGCCACGCGCTGCTGCTGATCAACCCGCACACCAGCTTCTATTTCCGCGCCGAACAGCAGGTGACGAGTAGCGAGGGCCTCAATGCTTATGGCGCTGCGACCTGGGGTCAGTTCTTCATCTATCAGGGCTTCAATCAGAACGCGGGCTGGATGCACACCACGAGCGGCATCGACAACGTCGACGATTTTGCCGAAACCGTGGTGTCACAAGGCGACCGGACACCGGCCTATCGCGTCGGCGATGCGGTCAAGCCTTTCACCACGCACGCGGTAACGCTCAAGGTCCGGCAGGCTGACGGCACGCTGGCCGAGCGGCAGTTCACCACTTATGCCAGCGAGCACGGCCCGGTGGTGCGCGAAGAGGGCGGCAAGTGGATTACCGTCGCGCTGATGAACCGCCCGGTCCCGGCGCTGGAGCAGAGCTTCCTGCGGACCAAGACGCACGATCTGGCGAGCTTCCTCAAGATCGGCGAACTTAAGGCCAATGCGTCCAACAACACGCTGTTTGCCGACAGCAAGGGCGAGATCGCGTATCTCCACCCGCAATTCGTGCCGCTGCGCGATGACAGCCTTGATTGGCGAAAGCCTGTCGACGGCAGCAATCCCGCCGCGCGCTGGCAGGGGGACCATACGCTCGCCAGCTTGCCGAGCGTGCTGAACCCGGCGAATGGCTGGGTATTCAACGTCAACAATGCACCGTGGAGCGCCGCCGGGCCGGACAGCCCCAAAGCAGCCGCCTATCCGCGGTATATGGACCAGGCGGGCCAGAACGCGCGCGATGCGCATGCAAGGGCGGTGCTGGAGGGCCGGCGCGACTTCACGCCCGAAAGCCTTATGGCGGCGGCCTATGATCCTGCCCTCCCCGCCTTCGACCGCCTGCTGCCCGCGCTCATCGCCGCACATGCAGCGGCTCCGGATGCAAAGCGTGACGGGCCGATCGCGCTGCTGAAGGGCTGGGATCACAAGTGGGGGCTGAACTCCACAGCGACCACCCTTGCGGTCGGCTATGCCGAAGCGCTGTGGGCGCGCGTCGCGCAAGTGAGCGATGGCGACGAGGAAAGCCTGTGGGAGCGGATGAACAACCGCATCACCGACGCCCAGCGCCTTGCCGCGCTGGACGATGCGGCCAATCGGTTGGTGGGCGATTTCGGCTCGTGGCAGGTGCCGTGGGGCCAGATCAACCGCTACCAGCGCAACGACGGCGCGATCACGCAGACCTTCGACGATGCGAAGCCCAGCACGCCGATCGCGTTTGCCAGCGGCAACTGGGGCAGCCTCGCCTCGTTCGGTGCGCAGCGCTATCCCGGCACCAAGCGGATGTACGGCACCAGCGGCAACAGCTTCGTTGCCGTCGTCGAATTCGGCCCGAAAGTCCGCGCGCGGGCGGTGAGCATCGGCGGAACCAGCGCCGATCCTGCCTCGCCTCATTTCGGGGATCAGGTGGACCGCTATGCGCGGGGAGACCTGAGGCCGGTGTGGTTCTACCCCGAAGATCTCAAGGGTCACGTGGTATCGACCAAGGTGCTCAAACGAATGCGCTGACTGCTGCGACTTCCAAAGGTCACGACAGGCAGTTACACCTAGCGGCATGGATCATATCACCTCCGTGCTCGACGAGCTCTCGCGCATCTACTCTGCCTCGGTCGCCCGGCTGCGCGAGGATGTCATGGCCTTTGCCGCCGATGGCACGCTGCCTCCGAAAGAGCGCCGCCATGATGGCAGCTACTGCTACCCGGAGCTGCGCATCCATTTCGGCGGCGAGCCGAGCATCGAACCCACTGCGCATTCGTTCGGCCGCCTCTCGCAAAAGGGAACTTACGCCTGCACGGTGACCCGGCCCGCGCTCTTTGCCGACTACCTTGCCGAGCAGCTGGCCATCATCCTGCAGGGCTTCGACGTGACGGTGGAGGCGGCTCCCTCGCACCAGGAAATCCCGTTTGCCTATGTGCTCGATGGCAGCCTCGGCGCACAGATGGGCAGCGTGACGCCGCAGGAACTGGCGCGATTTTTCCCGAACGCGGAGCTTTCGCATATCGGCGACGAGATCGCGGACGGCGAATATATCGTAGGCGACGGGCCCCTCCCGCTCTCGCTGTTCGACGGGCTGCGCACCGATTTCAGCCTCGCGCGGCTCGCACACTATACGGGCACCCCGCCCGAGGATTTCCAGCGCTACATCCTCTTCACCAACTACCACCGCTATGTGGACGAGTTCGTTGATTGGGCGGGCAAGCAGCTGGGCACGGGTGAGTATGTCGCGCTTTCGGGCGCAGGCGGGCTCACGCTCGATGCGCCGACCGAGAACGCGCGCGAGCGCATGTCGGATACAGCATGGCGGCGGCACCAGATGCCGGCCTACCACCTTGTCGCGCCGGACCGCAGCGGGATCACGCTGGTCAACATCGGCGTCGGCCCTTCCAACGCCAAGACCATCTGCGACCATCTGGCGGTCCTGAGGCCCGAGGCTTGGCTGATGATCGGCCACTGCGGCGGCCTGCGCCCCACGCAGAAGATCGGCGACTATGTGCTGGCCCACGCATACTTGCGCGATGATCACGTGCTCGATCCGGTGCTGCCGCCGGAAATCCCGATTCCGGCCATTGCCGAAGTGCAGGTCGCACTGGCGCGGGCGGCTGAGATCGTCAGCGGTGCGGGCGGATCGGACCTCAAGCGGCGGATGCGCACCGGCACGGTCGTCACCACCGATGATCGCAACTGGGAACTGCGCTATTCGCACTCCGCCCGCCGCCTGAGCCTGAGCCGCGCGGTCGGCATCGACATGGAAAGCGCGACTATCGCAGCGCAGGGCTACCGCTTCCGCGTGCCTTACGGGACACTGCTGTGCGTCTCGGACAAGCCGCTGCACGGCGAACTCAAGCTGCCGGGGCAGGCCAACCGCTTCTATGAAGAGGCGATCTCCAGCCATCTTGCCATCGGGACGACCGCCTGCGCGCTGCTGCGGGCAGAGGGTGCCCGCCTCCACAGCCGCAAGCTGCGCGCGTTTAATGAGCCGCCGTTCAGGTAAAGCGGCTGCGGGTGATCACCACCCGCAATCCTGCCCCTTGTTCTGTGCCACCAGCCACTTCTGCAGCGGGGCGAAGTAGCGGATCATGGCCTTGCCGCTCATGTCGCGGCTGCCGGTGAAGGCTTCGAGCGCATCGGGCCAGGGCTTGCTCGCGCCCATCGAGAGCATGGCATTGAGCTTCGCGCCGACGGCCTTGTTGCCATAGAAGCTGCAGCGGTGGAGCGGGCCTTTCCAGCCGGCTTCGCGGCAGGCGGCCTCGTAGAACTGGAACTGGAGTACTCGGGCGAGGAAGTAGCGCGTGTAGGGCACGACGGCGGGGATGTGGTACTTCGCGCCGGCATCGAAGGCATCGGCCGGGCGCTCGGCGGGCGGCACGATACCCTGATATTCGCGGCGCATCTGGGTCCATGATGCCTCGTAGGCTTCGGGCTTGATCTTGCCGCTGAAGACATTCCAGCGCCAGCGATCAATGAGGAGGCCGAAGGGCAGGAAGGCAACCTTGTCCATCGCCTGCCGCAGCAGGAGTCCAGTGTCCTTGTCGGCCGAGGGCACCTTGTCACGTCCCATCAGGCCGATCTGCACGAGGTATTCGGGCGTGATCGAGAGCGCCATCGTATCGCCGATGGCTTCGTGGAAGCCGTCGTTGGCGCCTTCCATGTAATAGCGCGAGGGCTGCGCGTTGTAGGCGCGCTGGTAGTAGTTGTGGCCGAGTTCGTGGTGGATCGTCACGAAATCATCGCCGTTGACCTTGGTGCACATCTTGATGCGCAGGTCGTCCTTGTTGTCGATATCCCATGCGGAGGCGTGGCACACCACTTCGCGGTCGCGCGGCTTGGTGATCTGCGAACGGGTCCAGAAGGCTGCCGGCAAAGGTGCGAAGCCGAGCGAGGAGTAGAAGCCCTCCCCCGCCTTGACCATCTTCAGCGGATCATACCCCTTGGCGACGAGCAGTTCGCCGACATCATAGCCCACATCGCCCGCGCCCTTGGGAGCGACTATGTCGTAGATGTTACCCCATTCCTGCGCCCACATGTTGCCGAGCAGATCGGCGCGGATCGGGCCAGTCTTGGCCTGCACGGCACTGCCGTATTTCTCGTTCAACTTGGTGCGCGTGTAGCAATGCAGCTGGACGTAGAGCGGCTTGACCTCATTCCAGATCTTCTCGGTGAGCGCGGCGAAAGCGTCCGGGTCCATATCGTAGTTCGAGCGCCACAGCGCACCGGTATCGGCAAAGCCGAGTTCCTGCGCGCCGGCGTTCGAAAGCTCGACAAGGCGCGCATAATCGGCCTTCATCGGCTTGCCGACATTGTCATGCCACGAAAGCCACATCTCCTTGAGGTTATCGGGATTGCGATTGGTGCCCATCGCCTCCTCGATATCGCTGCCGTTGATGGGCTGCCCGTTGAGTGTGCCGTGGCCTTTGCCATACAGCCCCTCAATGCGCGCCTGCCGCGTGCCATATTCGTCAGCCGCGCCGGAGGTGGTGGGCACCGGGCTGGTGATCTGCGTGCGCATCATCACGAGCTTGCGCTGGTCTTCGGGTGAGAGGCCGGGGACTTTGGCCATGCGTGCCGCTCCTGCCGCGGTATTGACCATGAGCGTGTTGAATTCGGCATTGGAGGCCGCGACGAGCGCTTCGGTATCGTCGGTGATGTTGGTGGCATAGACCCACTGGATGCGGCTGGCGCGGACGGTTTCATCGGCATAGGCCTTATCGGCTGCCTGGATCCAGGTCTGCGCCTCGGCCGTGGTGGTCGGCGCGATCTGGGCGCTGGCGGGGGCTGCCGCGAGCGAGGCCGCGAGTGCGGCAAAGGAAACGGCAAATGCCATTGGGCTTTTCATGGGACGGGCTCTCCGGTCGAGGGACGTGGGCGGCATCCGCAGGCTACCCTTTCACGCATCGTTAGCCGCGCCGGGAGCGACGTCAAGCGGTCAGAAATGAAACCAGTTCCGCCCCCATCGCGGGTTCTGTTACACAGCTCATGTGCGTGCCCGGAATGACGGCGCGGCGCGCATCGGGCAGCGCCTCTGTCAGGCGGTCGGCGCTGCCATTGTCGTTGTCCTTGTCACCACACAGGACGAGCGTGGGCATGGTGATGGCGCCAAGCGCCTCGGGCGGCGTATCCTCCATCGTGCCGAGCAAAAGGCGAGCAGCGGCGGGATCAGTACCCATGGCCTTCAGAAACTGCTGCGCCGCATAAGCCGGATCGCCGGGGCGGATCGTGCCATAGCGATCGAGCATATCGAGGAAAAATGCCTGCCGCCGTGCCCAGCCGGCAAGGCCTTCGAGCCCCATGCCGGACAGAACGAGCCGCCGTGGGCGAACGCCCGCGATCACAGCACGGGCAGACGTGCGCGAGCCGAGCGAGAAGCCGACGAGGTCGTACTCTGCAAGGCCAAGATGGGCGACCAGCGCTTCCAGATCGCGGGCCAGCACATCGGGTGGATAAGCAGCAGGATCGTGCGGCGCAGCGCTTTGCCCATGGGCGCGCAGGTCCGGCATCAGGCATTCGAACCCGGCCTCGACCAATTGCGCGGCGGTGCCATACTTGATCCAGTTTACATCGGCGTTCGAGAACAGCCCGTGGAGCAGGATCACGGGGCGACCTGCACCCATGCGGTGCAACGCCAGGGGGGCGCCGTCGAAGCCGGGGTACATCTCGCTCATTGGCTGAGCAGCCGGATGCCGGAGACCATCAGGACGGCAGCGAGCGCGGGGCGCAGCACGTGATCGGGCGAGCGGGTGGACAGCATGCTCCCTACTACCGCACCGGGCAGCGAGCCGACAAGCAGGCTGGCAAGCAGGCCGAAATCAACGTCGCCGATAATCCAGTGGCCAAAGCCTGCAACCATGGTGAGCGGCACGGCATGGGCGATATCGGTGCCAACGATCTTCGCCACCCGAAGCGCCGGGTAGAGCATCAGCAGCGCAGTAACGCCGATGGCGCCCGCGCCAACCGAACTGATCGAAACCGCGACGCCGAGCAGCGCGCCCAGGAGGACTGTGGGGATGCGCGCCTGCCGGTCATCCAGCCGCTCGCGCTGCTTGGCGAGGACGGCGAGCTGCTTTTGAAACAGCGTCGCGACCGAGGTGACGCTGAGCATGACGCCAAGGCTGAGCAGGATCACATGGCTGGAGCCTTTGCTCATCTTGCCGAAATCGGAGATGAGCACGAGCGTGATCACGGCAGCCGGCACGCTGCCGGCGGCGAGGCGGCGCATGATGTGCCAATCGACCGTCTGGCGCGTGCCATGGACCGCCGAACCGGCAATCTTGGTGACCGAGGCGAAGAGGAGATCGGTGCCCACCGCTGTCCCCGGGTTCACCCCGAACAGCAGCACGAGGATCGGAGTCATCAGCGAACCGCCGCCGACACCCGTCAGCCCAACAAGAAAACCCACGAGCAGGCCGGCAACGCCGTGCAGCAGATCGAAATGAGCCAACATCGCATCCCCCGGCAGGTCCCGTGGTCGGGTCCCCTCGCGCCGGAGGGAGGATTAGAGCGCCGAGGGCACTGCCGCAATGCAAGAAACTCTATTAGCCGGGTGGAGGTTGCTTTCGCGCGCGCGGCAGGAGCCGGCAGGCGATGGCCCGGCAAGCAACCACCAGGCGGAACATTCCGGGCCTTGGCGCATTTTTCGGAGCATGCGGTTGCACGCTCCGTGCGGCTGCACGGAGTTTCCGATCATGAATCGCCCCAACCCCCGCCACAACGCTTTCGGCCCCTTGCTGATGGCCACGGCGCTGTGCCTTTCGTCTGCCGCGCCCGCTTATGCCGAGGGCAAGGCCGACCGCGCCCGTGCGGCCATTGCCGAAGCACAGACCAAGATCGACACAGCCGAAAGCCTTGGCACATCGACCGCGCAGCCGAGCCAGACGGCCGCCGCCAATGCGGCGCTGGCGAGCGCGAAGGAAAACCTTGCGGCAGGGCACAAGCCCGAAGCGATCGCGGATGCGATCCAAGCTTCGGCGCTGGCCGATACGGCGCTGGGGCTGATGCAGAAGAATGCCAAGCTGCACAGCGAGGCTGTTCAGGCCCAAGCGCAGGCCGCTGATCTGGCGCGGGCGCAGATCAGCGTCGATGCCGCGCATCAACAGACCGACATGGCCAACGATCGGGCCGTGCGCGCGGAAAATTCCGCCGCCGCATCGGCAACCGATGCCGCCTTTGCGCGGAATGCTGCGGTGATCGCGCAGACACCGCAGCCCATGCAGGTGCAGACGACCGTGACGACCGACCAGGCTGAACCGGCTGCGGCTCAACGTGCCCCGCGGGCGCTCCGGCACGTCGTCCATCACCGCCGGGTGGTCCATCACCGCCGCGTGGTGCACCACCACACCGCACGCGGCCGCGTGACCACCACGACAACAGTCACGCATAACGGCATGTAATCTCGAACGGTTTGGCCTCTCCCCGGCTGGGGAGAGGCCAAACCCGACTTGGCTCAGCCCTTCTTGAGGTGGCGGCGGCCCAGCAGCTCGGCAATCTGCACCGCATTGAGCGCGGCGCCCTTGCGCAAGTTGTCGGACACGCACCACAGCGAAAGGCCGCTGTCCACGGTCGGATCTTCGCGCACGCGGGAGATGAAGGTGGCGAAATCGCCAACGCATTCGATGGGCGTGACGTATCCGCCGTCCTCGCGCTTGTCGACGAGCATGACGCCAGGTGCTTCGCGCAGGATGTCTTGAGCCTGCGTGGCCGAAATCTCGTTCTCGAACTCGATGTTGATCGCCTCGGAGTGGCCGACGAACACCGGGACGCGCACGCAGGTGGCGGTGATCTTGATCTTCGGATCGAGGATCTTCTTGGTCTCGGCCACCATCTTCCATTCTTCCTTGGTCGAACCATCATCAAGGAAGCTATCGATGTGCGGGATCACGTTGAAGGCGATCTGCTTGGTGAACTTGCGCGGCTCGACGGTATCGCCGACGAAGATCGCGCGGCTCTGTTCAAACAGCTCGTCCATGCCGTCCTTGCCCGCGCCCGAGACCGACTGGTAGGTCGCGACGACGACGCGCTTGATCTTCGCGGCATCGTGGAGGGGCTTCAGCGCCACGACCATCTGCGCGGTGGAGCAGTTGGGGTTGGCGATGATGTTGCGGGCCTTGTAGCCGTCAATAGCGTCCGGGTTCACCTCGGGCACGATCAGCGGCACATCGGGGTCCATGCGGTAGAGCGACGAGTTGTCGATCACAGTGCAGCCAGCCGCAGCTGCGCGCGGGGCGTGAACCTTGGTGGCGGTGCTGCCAATGGCGAAGAGCGCGATATCCCAGCCCGCGAAATCGAAATTATCGATGTTCTGGACTTTGAGCATGCGCCCGGTCTCACCGAACTCGATCTCGCTGCCCTGAGAGCGCGAGGAGGCGAGCACCGCGATCTCGTCCACGGGGAACTCGCGCTCGGCGAGGATATTGAGCATCTCGCGCCCGACATTGCCGGTCGCGCCTGCGACCACTACCCGGTAACCCATTGTATTCTCCTTGCGGCGGCCTTGCGGCCCCAAACGGTTTACTGCCCGCTACCCACGCCGTTTCGATCGAGGAAGCGGAATACGGTTTCGTAGAGATGCTTGCTGACCTTCGGCCCGCTGATGCGGTGCGTGTAGCCGGGGTATAGCATCATTTCGAAGGGCACTGCCTCTGCCTGAAGCTTGGCGATGAGCGCGGTGGAGTTTTCAAACACCACGTTGTCGTCCGCCATGCCGTGGACCAGCAGCAACGGATCGGCAATCCGGCCCGTCGCGGCAAGTGCGTTCGAGGTTTCGTAGACCTTCGGCTCCTTGTTCGGATCGCCGAGATAGCGCTCGGTATAGTGCGTATCATAAAGCTGCCAGCGCGTGACGGGGGCGACCGCGATGCCTGCCGCCCAAGTGCCCGGGTGCGCTTCGAGCATCTTGATCGTCATGTAACCGCCATAGGACCAGCCGAATGTGCTGAGGCGCGCCGGATCGACGAAGGCGAGCGACTTCAGATAGCGCGCACCGGCAAGCTGATCCTCGACCTCGACCGAACCCATCACGCGGTTGATGGCGCTTTCAAAGGCCACGCCGCGATTGTCAGACCCGCGCCCGTCGATGGCGAAATAGATAAAGCCCTTGTCGACGATGGCCTGCGCCAGCACACCCTGCCAGCCCTTGCCAACGACTTGCGCATGCGGGCCGCCGTAATGGTAGGAAAACACGGGATAGCGCTTGCCCGGCTCAAGCGGCGGGGTGATCATCATCCAGTGGAGCGGGGTGCCATCATCGGCCGGGATCGTGCCGAACTGGGCGTTGCGGTGGCTGGCGAGATAGGGCGCGTAGGGGTGCGTGCCCTCCACGCGGTTTTCCTCGATCCACGCGATGCGCTTGCCAGCCGCATCCGCCAGATAGGATTGCGGCGGCTGGGCATCGCCGCTGCGGGTGACGACGAGCGTCTGGCCCTTGCGGTCCATCGCCGCGCTGTTGTGGAAGGCCAGATCGGTCAGCCGGTCGAGCTTTTCAGGGTTCTTGAGATCAAAGGCGTAGACTTGCGGCGCCAGCACATCGTCGCGCGTGCCGATGAACGTCACGCGGCCCGCCTTCTGGTCTACGCCGAGGAGATCGGTGACGACCCAAGGCCCCTTTGTGAGCTGGGCCCAGGTGCCTGCCCCATCCTCACCCGTCCTGTAGTGATAGAGGTGCGCGAAGCCGCCGCGTTCAGAGAGCCAGATCAGGCTGCCATCAGCAAGGAAGCGATAGGCATCCGAAAGGTTGATCCAGCTGCCTTGCGCCGCCATTTCGGTGAAGAGCACGGTGGACTTGCCGGTCGCGGGATCGACAGCCAGCATTTCCAGCCGGCTTTGCGCGCGGTTCTCGCGCTGAACATAGAGCGTCTTACCGTCCGGCGCCCAATCGGCGCGGGCGAGGTAGATGTCCTTGTCAGCACCAAGGTCCACCTGCACCCGGCCCTGGCCATCGGCGCCGATCACCCAGAGCGAGACTTCGGCATTGGCGCTGCCCGCCACCGGATAGCGCTGCTCGAAGGTCTTGGTGCCCTCTGCGCCGATTGCCGCGCGGGTGACAGTGCCGACCTTGGCCTCGTCGAAGCGCTCCACCGCAAGGCGGCTGCCATCGGGCGCCCACCAGTAGCCCCTGAAGCGGTTCATTTCTTCCTGCGCGACGAACTCGGCCTCACCCCAATGGACGGTGCTGGCGGCTTCGGCGGGAGTGATTGCCAGCGGTTCGCTCGTGCCGTCCACAGGCCCCACGAACAGGCGCTGATCGCGCACGAAGGCCACGCGCGCGCCCTTGGGGCTGAGCGAGGGATCGAGCTCGCCGCCCTTGGTGCCCGCGATCTTGCGCACCGAACCATCAAGCCCGGCGAGGATGAGATCGCCATCGATGGGCACGAGCACGGCTTGGCTGTCGGCAGTCCATTCGTAGCTGACGATGCCCTTCAGATCGCCGATACGCTGGCGCTCTCGCTGCATCTTCTCCGCTTCGGAAAGCTCGCGGCCCGAGGAGAGCTTCTGGGAATCGACGAGCAGCCGCCACTGCCCGACCTTGCGGTCAAAGCCCCACAGGTCATAGCGTTCGCGGTCATCCGGCCGGCCCCGCAGCACGGTGACATAGCGGCCATCGGGCGAAAGCCGGACCGCGCGCGGCACCGGCCCGGCAAGGCTGGGGCTGGCGAAAACGCGCTCGAGCGTGAGGGCCCCGGAATCCATCGGCGCGGCTTTGGGTGCGGTCACGGCACTATCCTTCGTCTCGGCGGCAAGAACAGGGGCTGCGACGGCGATTGCGCTCGCGGCGAGCAAAGAGGTCAGCAGTCGCATCGAAGCGATGGTCCTTGGCTAAGGTATGGCAAAACGAAAAAAGGCGCCCCGGCTTGGTTGCCGGGGCGCCTCTCGAAGCACGCTGCGGTGCCCGCGGGCGGTGGGCTTATGGGCCCTCCCCGGTCAGCTTCCCGCGGTAGTTTTAATCGTCTTGCGCTCGGCAATACGCGCCGACTTGCCGGTGCGGCCACGCAGGTAATAGAGCTTGGCACGACGCACCACGCCGCGGCGGACCACGGTGATGCTGTCGATATTGGGCGAGTAGAGCGGGAACACGCGCTCCACGCCTTCGCCGAAGGAGATCTTGCGAACGGTGAAGTTCGAACCGAGGCCACGGTTCGAACGCGCGATGCACACGCCTTCGTAGGCCTGAACGCGGGTGCGTTCGCCTTCAACAACGCGCACACCGATGCGCACGGTATCACCCGCACGGAATTCGGGAATGGACTTCTTCGCCTTGAATTCGGCGATGGTTTCAGCTTCGATCTGCTGAATGATGTTCATGACTTAATCGTCCTGCACTTCACGCTGCGCGCCAGAGGCAGACTGGACCCGAACGCCGGTGTGGCGCTCCCAAAGGTCCGGCCTGCGTGACCGGGTATCGTCTTCAGACCGGCGTTTCCGCCATGAAGCGATTTTCGCATGATCCCCCGATCGCAGCACTTCAGGGATCGTGCGCCCTTCCCATTCCTGGGGTCGGGTATAGTGCGGATACTCTAGGAGGCCGTTCTCGAACGACTCTTCGGACCCACTGGAAGGGGCGCCCATTACGCCGGGAAGCAGCCGAATGCAAGCATCGAGGAGCATGAGCGCCGCAGGTTCGCCCCCGGAAAGCACGATATCGCCGACAGAGACTTCCTCCACGGCGCGGCCTGCAAAGATGCGCTCGTCGAAACCTTCGAAACGGCCGCACAGCAGAATGACACCGGGACCGTCTGAAAGCTCACGCACGCGGCCCTGCGTGAGAGGCTTTCCGCGGGGAGTAAGCGCGATGACGGGGCGGTCGGCGCCGCCTTCCCGCGCGTAATCGACGGCTTTGGCCAGCACATCGACACGCAGCACCATGCCGGCGCCGCCGCCTGCAGGCGTATCATCCACGGTGCGGTGCTTGTCTGCCGCAAAGTCGCGGATCTGGACTGCATTGATCGACCACTTGCCTTCCGCCATGGCGCGGCCAGCAAGGCTGACGCCGAGCGGGCCGGGGAACATCTCGGGGTAGAGCGTGAGGACGGTGGCGTGGAAGGTCATGGCGTTTCCCTTCATCAAAGGACGCGAACCGTCAATTCAATCCCGCCCGGACCACAGCGCCTGCATGTTGGTGCCAATAAAGCTCTGCGGCAGCGAACGGGCTGTGCCGCTCTTCGCCTCCTCCTCGTTCACGTCCGCCCGCACCGAAGCGAAGGCATCCTCCAGCGAAATGCCGCGCTCGCCCGTGCGGTGGATGAACGCCTCGCCGAACACGGTGGTATCGCGCTTGTCATCGCAGCCGAATGACGTGCGATCAGCAGCGCTGGCGGTGAATAGGATCGCATCAGGCGCAGCGAGCGGCTTGATCCAGCTGCCCGAGTAGCACGCCGAAACCACGATCACGCGGCGACCGATCCGGGCAGTGCGCAACGCATCGGCAAGGAAGCTTGCCGTGATCGGTTGCAGCCGGGTGTAATCGGGAAGAGTGGTTGAAAGCTCGCTATCACGGCTGCCGTGCGAGGCGAGGTAGAGCACGACGAGATCCCGCTGTGGATCGGCGCGCCGGCCGATTTCGCCCAGCACGGCGGCCAGATTGGTGCGGTTGGCGAGGGCCAAGCGGCTGAGATCGTCCGCGCTGTTTGAGAGCACGGCGGCGCCGCTGCCGGGCCCGAACCGCCCGGCAAGCGCCGCGCCCGCCTTGGCTGCCTCACGCCCGAAAATCCGCTGCATGCCGCCAGCGGCAACTCCGACCACATAAGTGCGCGGCGCAGTGCTGCCCGGGGCAGGCAGCTTTGCCAGCGCGGCCGAAACGAGCGCGGGCTGCGCGGTCCACAGCTGTTCGGCGTCAATATCGGGAGGGCGCGGTGTGTCTTCGCGCTCAGCGGCGTAGCGGATCAGCGCGCTCTCACCCTGACGCCAGCCCAGCGAGGCGGCAAGAACCAGCACGGCGGCGAGGCTGGCCCAGACTTTGTCGGCAGGCAGGTGCCAGCCGGATGCGGTTGCCACCAGGCGCACCGCCGCGATCATGCCCCAGGCGCAGACGAAGAAATCCCGCCCCGGATCATCCGACCAAGCCTCGCCCGCCAATTGATCGAGCGCAGCCTGCAGCAGCAGTGCGGTTGCCGTGATCAGCAGGAACCCGAACGCAAAGCGCAGCGCATCGCCGCCCTTGCCGAGCAGCCCGGCAGCGAGAAGGCCCGCAACGACCGCAAGGCCGAGCTGCGCCAGCGGGCGGGCCAGTTCGTAATACCAGTAGGCCCGGTCCGGGCTAGCGAGCTTGATCGCCAGATAGGCCCCGAGCCAGAGCACCGCCACCGCGCGCGGATCGCCGGGAAGCCGCCACAGGCTGACCCGCTGCAGCGTGAGCAGCCGGACGGCAGCGCCAGGGAGTGTGCGGATGGACGGGTTGGTCATCCCGCAGGGCTACCTCCGGCGCGTTAAGATAGCTTTGCATGCAGGCACGGCCGCTTTGGCAAGGAGCGTCGGGACAGCAGGGCGGAAGGTCATTCGAACGTATCTGACCCCGCAGTATCGCCGTTGCTGCGTGCCAGCGCCAGTCCTGCCCAGCCGAGTGCGAGGCCAAGGCCGAAAAACAGCGCGGCGGCCGAAAGGCCCATGAGGCCGAAGCCAATTGCCATGCCGCAGGCATCGGTGCCGCAGCGGCTGCTTGAGGTGAGCAGTGTCGATACAACCAGAAACAGTGATGGCAATGCGATCAAGGCCGGGAACGGCAGGCTGACGTACCAGATGATCCGGCGGCGCCCCAGATCAGCGCGCCACCGGCCAAGGCAGAACGCGAGAGCCAGCGGCATGACGAGACCGAGCAGGATAATCGGGAGAATCAAGATGCAGTCCTCTTGTCGATCTTCAGCACCAGCTCATTGGAAAAGGGCTTCACGTTGCATGTCACTGGTGCGAGCCCAAGCGCGGGCGAATAGCAGGCGATCAGCCGCTCGGATCACTCCTTCCCCTCGAACGCAATCCCCAGCGATTGCAGCGTGATCGGACGGGTCGGCGCAAGGAGCACGGTACCCTTGATGCTTCCCTTCTCGCATGTCCACGTGAAGGCGCCGCTCATAGCGCCTTGGGCCACGATGGGTGCGGCGGTGTCGCAGGTGCCGGACTTGGCCTTGGTTTCCGCCAACACCTTGGCCCAGTTGGGGGCGGTGCGGTCCATTGGGAAGTTCATCGCGACGCGCCCTTGCAGCGCATCGATGGTGCCGGCTGTCCAGACGGTCTGCGCGGCTGTGTAGAAACCGGCGAGATCGGAAGAGACGGGCTCCGCGCGCTTCACCAGCACGCCCTTCGCCCGCAGCAGCGCCGCCACATCCCACACCGGCTGGCTGGGTCCGGCATACGTCTTGTTGGTGAGCGCAAAGAGCGCGGCGCCGTATTCGGGCAGCAACATCACGTGGCTGCCATAGCCGGGGAAGCCGCCGCCGTGGGACAGCACTGTTCCGTAATCGCAATCGGCGATGACCCGCCAACCCATGCCATAGGTGGTCGCACCCGGGCACTGGTCTGCGCCGCCCGTCGCGGGGCGGTGGAACACGGCGGCGTGGTTTGCGCCGCGCATGATCTGGCGGACGGTGCCGCGCTTGACGGGGCCGCTGTCCGCCCCGTCGCGCGGGGGCCAGGCGGAGAGGACGAAGCCGAGCCACTTGGCATAGTCGGTGGCGTTCACCTCCAGCCCGCCCATGGCGTTGAACGCGCCGTCCTTCATCATGGGCTCTTCGGCCCAGGCGTCGTTCTCCCAGCGGTAGCCGACGGCGCGCTTGTCTTTGGGGTGGGCGAGGACATCGAAGCCGCTGGCGCTCATGCCGAGCGGGGTGAGCAAGCGCTGCTCGACAAAGCTGCGGTAGGGGGCCTTGGTCACGTTGGCGATCACACGGCCAAGAATGGCATAGCCAAGGTTGGCGTATTCGTGGCGCATTTCGGGCGCGCGGGTGAAGGGCACGCCGGCGCGCAGCAATGCAGTGAAGGCGCTTTGCGAAAGCACCTGCTGGCGATCACCCCACGGATCATCGGTGACGAAGCCGGCGCTGTGGGTGAGCAGATCGCGGATCGTGATGCGCGGAGAATCGCTGGTAGGATACGTCCAGCCTCGCATTTCGGGCACATAGCGGTCTGCTGGATCATCCAGCGCGAGGCGGCCTTCATCACGCAGCTTCAGGATCGAAAGCGCGGTGAAGGCCTTGGTCATTGAGGCGATGCGGAACAGTGTGTCGGGCGCAGCCGGGCGCTTGACGACAAGATCCTGCGCGCCCTTGCCCTTCACGTAAGCGAGGTGGCCATCCTTGACGACGCCGAGGACGAGGCCGGGGACGTGGTTTTCGGCCATCCACTTGGTGAGGATAGCGTCGATATCGGGATCGAGCGCGGCGATTTCAGGCGCGTCTTGTGCAAGCGACGCGAGCGGCATGCCCAAGGCCAGAACCGCCAACAAACCAATCCAGCGCCGCATGTCCCGTCTCCCCCGTGTGGAGCGGCAAGTTGCAGCAATCGCAGGGCGCGCGGCAAGCGCTTTGTAGGGGGCGAGAACGGCGCCGGCAGGCTTCGACAAGCTCAGCTGGAGCTAGGGTGGAGAATGTACAGGGGGCGCGGGAACTCAGTCCACAAAGCCGGTGCGCAGCGGCACAGCCCAATCCATGCGGCCGTTTGCTTCGGCGCGGGCGGCAGAAGACAGGTGATCATAAGCCGTGTGATGGAGTTCGATGGTGAGCTCTGCCCCCTCCCCCGCCAACACGGCATAGCGGGCGTGGGTGGAGCCCTGCTCCATGCGGTGCACGTGCGGATAGTCCCAGGCATAGGCGGGCAGGCCCACGCTGCCCGGATTGAACACCTGCCGCCCATCCGCCAACACGACGTGGCGCGGGAGGTGTGAGTGGCCGCAGCCGATGGCGAGGTGTTCCCGCGCGCCCAGCATCTCGGCGATCTCGTGATCGTGGGCGTCGCGGATGCGATCGGGCTCCACGCGATGCATCAGGTAGTGGATGTCGTCCGCCGGATTGGCGTGGCACAAATAGACATCCTCGCGCAGCGCCAAATCGGCGGGCAGGCTGCGCAGCCAGGCCAGGTGATGGTCTGCCAGTTCGGCAATGGCATGCGCATCGGACCGCCCCATGGTTTCCGGCGTGCCGGTGACGAGTTCGCGGTCGTGGTTGCCGCTGATCGTCGGCCAACCCTGCGCCATGAGAAAATCAGCGGTCTCACGCGGCCAGAGCGGGCCGGAGAGGATATCGCCGAGATTGACGAAAGCGGTGCAGCCGCGCGCGCGGGCATCGGCAATGACCGCTTCGAGCGCGGGGAGATTTCCGTGAATATCGGAAAGGACCGCGAGCATCCGCTCAGTCCGCCGCGAAGGCCGCTTCGATCACCAGCCGTTCGCTGCTCCAATCGGGCACCGCTTCGGGGCGCATCGGCACCATGAAGCGCTTCTTCGGCTTTCCGTCTTCGGTGGGCCGTTCGATCTCGATCACATCGCCCGCGCCGAAGTTTTCGACCGCGATGCAAGTGCCCAATGCCTCTCCGGCAGTCGAGACAGCAGGGAGGCCGATGAGATCGGTGTAGTAGTATTCGCCGTCCGCCAGCGGCGGGAGGCTGGCGCGCGGCACCGTGAGCACGGTGCCGCGCAGCTTTTCGGCCGCAGTGCGGTCAGCGATTTCGGCGAAGCGGGCAATCGCGCCGCCCTTGCCGTCATCTTTGAGCTTGTCCAGCGTGAGGCTGCCGCCGTTGAAAACCCGGTGGGGCTTCAGGCTTGCCACGCCTTCGCCAAACAGCTTGAGCCGCACCTCCCCGGTCACACCGTGCGCGCCGCTGATGGCAGCCAGTGTGACGGGGCGGTCCTGCATCTCAGCTTAGCCTTCGGCCTGCTCGGCAGCAGCTTCCTCGGCCGGAGCCTCGGCAGCGGGAGCTTCTTCGGCGGCCGGGGCTTCTTCAGCAACCGGAGCTTCTTCCACCGGAGCGGGAGCGGCAGCGGCTGCAGCAGCGGCCTCTTCAGCTTCACGCTTGGCTTCTTCAGCTTCGGCGATCTTCTTGGCGCGGTCTTCAGCGCGCTCCTTGGCCTTCTTGCCGGGCTCACCCTTGGCAAGGTTCACAGTGGCGGTGCGCTCCTTGATGCCGGCCTTGTCGAGCATGCGCGCGACGCGGTCGGTCGGCTGGGCGCCAACGCCGAGCCAGTAGCGAACGCGGTCTTCGATGAGGCGGACGCGGTTCTCGTCATCCTTGGCGAGGAGCGGGTTGTAGGTGCCGACCTGCTCGAGATAGGCGCCGTCGCGCGGGCTGCGGCTGTTGGCCACAACGACCTTGTAATAAGGGCGCTTCTTGGAACCGCCGCGCGAGAGACGAAGGGAAACCGACATAAATCAAACCTTTCCGACTGAACTTGAAACTGAAACTGAAACCGAAATCATTTCTTGCGAAGCAGATCGCCGAGGTTGGCCGGCATGTTGCCGCCGCCAAGGCCAGGCAGGCCGGGCATGCCGCCCAAACCTGCGCCCATGCCGCCGCCGGGCAAACCGCCGCCGCCGGGACCAGCGTCCCCGCCGCCGCCAGGGCCGCCCATACCGCCACCAGCGCCAAACATCGCGGCGAGGCCCTTGAGACCGCCCATCTTGCGGATCTGCTTCATGGCTTTCGCCATTTCCTGATGCATCTTGATGAGCTTGTTGATGTCCTGCACCTGGGTGCCCGAGCCCTTGGCCACGCGGATCTTGCGTTTGGCGTTGAGCAGCTCGGGGCGCTCGCGCTCCTTGGGGGTCATCGAACCGATGATCGCATCCATGTGGAGCAGCACCCGGTCGTCCATGCCCGAATTGGCCATGGCCTGCTTGGCCTTCTTCATGCCCGGCATCATGCCCGCCAGCACGCCAAGCCCGCCCATGCGCTGCATCTGCTGCAGCTGGGTGCGCAGGTCGTTCATGTCGAACTGACCCTTGGCCATGCGCTGCGCGAGCCTCTCGGCCTCGTCAGCCTTGACCGTGGCGGCCGCCTTCTCGACGATCGAGACGATATCGCCCATGCCGAGGATACGGCCCGCGACGCGCTCCGGATGGAACGGCTCGATCGCATCGAGCTTTTCGCCCGTCGCGGCAAACTTGATCGGCTTGCCGGTGACAGCACGCATCGAAAGCGCCGCGCCGCCGCGTGCGTCGCCGTCCATGCGGGTGAGCACCACGCCGGTGAGATCAACTTCGCCGGCAAAGTTCTGCGCGACGTTGACCGCGTCCTGGCCCGTCAGCGAATCGACCACCAACAGCGTTTCGCGCGGGGTGGAGACTTCGGCCACGGCCTTCATCTCGTCCATCAGGGCCTGATCGACGTGGAGGCGGCCCGCGGTATCGAGCATCAGCACGTCGACCGCCTGAAGCTTTGCGGCATTCACCGCGCGGCGGGCGATATCGACCGGCAACTGGCCGGGCACGATCGGCAGGGTAGCGACGCCGGCCTGCTCGCCCAGCACGGCAAGCTGTTCCTGCGCTGCCGGACGATTGACGTCGAGCGAGGCCATCAGGACCTTCTTGCCCTTGGTCTCTTTCAGCAGCTTGGCGATCTTGGCGGTGGTCGTCGTCTTGCCCGAACCCTGCAGGCCGACCATCATGATCACAACCGGGGGCGTGGCGGCGAGATCGAGCTCTGCAGCCTCAGACCCCAGCATTTCAACGAGCGCGTCGTTGACGATCTTGACGACCTGCTGGCCGGGCGTGACCGAACGCAGGACCTGCTGGCCGGTCGCGGCTTCGGTCACGGAATCGATGAAGCGGCGGACGACGGGCAGCGCCACATCGGCTTCGAGCAGTGCGATCCGCACCTCGCGCATCGCAGCGCGAACGTCTTCCTCGCGCAGCGCGCCGCGGCCGCGCAGGCGATCGAATACGCCTCCAAGCCGGTCTGACAGACTATCGAACACGCGCATGCTCCTTTTTCGGCAAGCCAAAAAACGCGAAAAACGCCGGTGGGCGAAACCTCGCCGACCAGCGTATGGCGTCCATGACGGAAACCGAAACCAAAACCCTGCCGCCGGGAGAATCCGACCTGACAGTCCGCAGCGCCTACGCCATGCCACTCCCTAACGCAAGTACTTGCAGGCGCAGCGGCGGCACCGGATCGCTCCGACAACGGGAACTTAACCAAAACTTCAGTGCACGCCAGTAGAGTTGCGCATCGCACCAAGAGGACGATGGGCTAAATCCTTATGACCAATGGCTCGGAACACAGCGCAGGCAAAGAGTTCAGCAAGCCGGTGGCTTCGCTTGAACGGGCCGAACGCGACCTTATTGCGCTCGGCATTATTGTTGCCGCCATCATACTGTTCGTTGGAACCGGCTCGACCGTACTCACCGGCATTGTTCGCAAGTGGGTTTATGGGATCGGAAATCCCGATACGCTGCTGGCCAACGCGCTGATTCTCAATATTGCCCTGATCATTTTCGGCTGGCGCCGCTATGTCGAACTCAACCGCGAGATCGCCGAGCGGCGCAAGGCTGAGCTTACCGCACAGCGCCTCGCGCACACGGATGCCCTCACCGGATGCCTCAACCGGCGCAGCCTCGACGATTCGCTCGCCGCGCTGATCGATAGTGCAGATACCACCGGCGACGAGGTCATCATGATGATGATTGACCTCGATAAATTCAAGAACTCCAATGATTTGCACGGACATCATGTGGGCGATGCAGTGCTGATCGAGACCGCGCAGCGCATCGAGGCGCTCATGACCGAACGCTCGCTCATGGCGCGGCTGGGCGGCGACGAGTTCATCTGCGCCCTGATTTTTGCTCCCGGCAGTGAAACGGCTATCGAACGGCTCGCGGTCCAGCTCAACGATGCGCTGGCGCGGCCCATCGAATGCAAGGGCGTGCGCGCGGAGGTGACGGCCTCGATCGGCATCGCGAGCGGCGCAAAAGGCGCGGTCAACCCGGCGGGACAGCTGGCTCAGGACCTGCTGCACCGCTCCGACGTCGCCATGTATCAGGCCAAGAGGCGTGGTCGGAACCGCTTTTGCTGGTTCGAGCCGAGCATGGAAACAGAGCTGCGCTTCCGCAACGAACTTGAAAACAGCATTCGCGAGGGCCTGCCGCGCGGCGAATTCGTGCCGTACTATGAAAAACAGGTCGACCTTGAGACGGGCGAAATCACTGGCTTTGAAATGCTGGCGCGGTGGGTATCGCCCCGGCGCGGGGTGATCAGCCCGGAAATCTTCATCCCGGTTGCCGAGGAAATCGGCCTGATCTCGGAACTGTCGGAAACGCTCATTTCCCTTGCGCTGCAGGACGCCAAGTCCTGGGACCCGCGCCTGACGCTTTCGGTCAACATCTCGCCGTTGCAGCTTCGCGATACATGGTTCGCGCAGAGGCTGCTCAAGCTGCTGGTCGAGGCCAACTTCCCGCCGACCCGCCTTGAAATCGAGATCACGGAGACCTGCCTCCACGAGAATATCGGCGTGGTGCGGTCGCTGATCACCAGCCTCAAGAACCAGGGCATCCGCATCAGCCTTGACGATTTCGGCACGGGCTATTCCAGCCTGGCGCAGCTGCGCACGCTGCCGTTCGACCGGATCAAGATCGACCGTAGCTTCGTTTCGACACTGAACAGCAATGCCGACAGTTCCTCGATCATCGAGGCGATCTCATCGCTGGGGCGCGGCATGGCGCTGCCGATCACGGCCGAGGGTATCGAGTCTGCCGAGGTGCTGGTCGCCTTGCGCAAGTTCGGCACGTTCAAGGGCCAAGGCTATCTCTATGGCAAGCCCCTCACGGGCCAGGAAGTGATGAGCGAACTGGCCGAGCATAAGCTGCTGAGCCCGCAGTCGCCCGCAGACCAGTATCTGTTTGCCGAAGAGCCGGAGTCCCCTGCCGCCATTAACAGCTGAGCATGCCGAGCGGCGTTGCCGCGCAGGCAATTGCAACCCGGGCATTTGCCACCTAGATGCCACAACATGCTCGTCCCGTTCCGCAAGATGCATGGCCTTGGCAACGATTTCATCGTGATCGACGCGCGGGAAGCGCCGGTGGCGATATCGCCCATACGCGCCGCCGCGCTCGCCGACCGGTGCACCGGGATCGGCTGCGACCAGTTGATCGTGCTCGAACCCTCCGCCTTAGCCGACGTGCGCATGCGCATCTTCAACCACGACGGCAGCGAGGTCGAAGCCTGCGGCAATGCCTCGCGCGCGGTCGGCCTGCTGCTGGGCGGGGAGCAGCGGATCGAGACGCTGGGCGGGATCATTGCCTCTGCCGCAACCCCGGGCGGTGCGAGCGTGGACATGGGCCCGGCGCGGTTTGACTGGGATGCCGTTCCGCTGGCCTATGCGATGGACACGCTGGCAATGCCGGTCGGTTGGGAGGACCTTGAGACCCCGGCTGCGGTCAATGTCGGCAACCCGCATGTCGTGTTCTTTGTGGACGACGCGGACGCGGTCGATCTCGCCCGGCTGGGGCCGCTGATCGAGACAGATCCGCTGTTCCCGGAAAAGGTCAATGTCGGCGTCGCCTCTGTGACGGGGCCGAGCCATATCAAGCTGCGCGTGTGGGAGCGCGGCGTGGGGCTGACGCGCGCCTGCGGCACCGGCGCCTGCGCCGCCGCCGTGCTGGCGATCCGGCGGCGGCTGGTGCGCGGGCCTGTCCGCGTAGACCTGCCCGGCGGCCCGCTGGAGATTGCCTGGGCCGAGGGCTGCACGATCCTGATGACCGGTCCGGCAACGCTGAGCTTTTCAGGCGAATTCGACGCGGATGACTATCCCCTGTGAGCGGACTTCTGTGAGCGAGGTGGTGACCCTCGGCTGCCGGCTCAATCTGGCCGAGAGCGAGACGATCCGCGGCTTGATTGCGGGCGAGCCGCAGCGCACGGTGGTGGTCAATTCTTGCGCGGTGACGGCGGAAGCGGTGCGCCAATCGCGCCGTGCGGTGCGGCGCCTGCGTGCGGCCCATCCCGATGCGCGGCTGCTGGTGACCGGCTGCGCGGCGACAATCAGCCCGGAAGACTTTTCCGCCATGCCCGAAGTGGACGGCGTGGTGCCCAATGCAGCCAAGCTCGATCCGGCGGCATGGCAGGCGCGCCCTGCTCTCCTGCCCACCCCCCTTCCCGCTGCCATGGCCCGCCACACCCGCGCCTTCGTGCCGGTGCAGACCGGGTGCGACCATGCCTGCACGTTCTGCATCATCCCCGCCGGGCGCGGCAAAAGCCTTTCGCTGCCAGTGGCGGACGTGCTGCGCGCGGTGGAAGTGCACCTCGCCAGCGGCGCGCGCGAAGTGGTGCTGACGGGCGTGGATGTGACCGGCTGGGGTGCGGATTTGCCGGACACGCCGCGCCTTGGCGATCTGGTTGCCGCGATCCTCGCCGCGTTCCCCACCCTCCCCCGACTGCGCCTCTCCTCGCTCGACGGTGTGGAAATCGACGGACTGCTGTTCGAGCTCATCACCGGCGAGCCGCGCATCATGCCGCATGTCCACCTCTCGCTGCAGGCAGGGCATGATTTGACGCTCAAGCGCATGAAGCGCCGCCACACCCGCGCCGAGGCTGTGCTGCTGAGCGAGCGGCTGCGCGCTTCGCGCCCTGATATCGCCATCGGCGCGGACCTGATTGCCGGGTTCCCGACCGAAGACGAGGCCATGCACGCGGCCAATGTCGCCATCGTGGAGGAATGCGGGATCGTCCACGGACACGTGTTTCCCTATTCCCCCCGTCCCGGCACGCCTGCCGCGCGGATGCCGCAAGTGCCGCCACCCGTGGTGCGCGCACGGGCAGCGGAAGTGCGCACCGCCGTGGCCGCCATGCGCGCGCGCTGGCTGGAGGGACTGGTGGGCACCGCGCGCGAAGTGCTTGCCGAGCGCGACGGAACCGGCCATTCCCCCGAATTCGCTCCTTACCGGCTGCCTGAGGGCACCGCGCCGGGGCAGATCGTCATGCTTACCCCGACCCGTATCCACGAAGGCCTGCTGGAATGACCCCCGACGACAGCGCAACCACCGGCGAGGCAGGCTGGACCGCCGAAGAAAGCTGGACTGGCCGCCTGCTGGGCGGCCTGCGCAAGACTTCAGAACGCCTGACCGAAAATCTCGCAGGCCTTGCCGGCGGCACCCGGCTCACTGACGCGCAGCTCGACGATCTCGAAGACGCGCTGATCCTTTCCGACCTTGGCCCGCGCGCCGCTGCGCGCATCCGCGAGAAGCTGGCCGGTGCGCGCTTTGAAAAGGGCGTGGACGAAGCCGCGCTGGCAGAGGCCGTGGCCGAGGAAATCGCCGCGATCCTGCGTCCGGTGGCAAAGCCGCTGGAAATCGTGGCCTTCCCCCGACCGCAAGTGATCCTTGTGATCGGCGTCAACGGTTCGGGCAAGACGACGACCATCGCCAAGCTGGCGCATCTGTTTCAGGAGCAGGACTATTCGGTGATGCTGGCGGCGGGCGATACATTCCGCGCCGCTGCCATCGGCCAACTGCGCGTCTGGGCGGACCGGCTGGGCATCGAGATCGTCTCGGGCGCAGAAGGAGGCGATCCCGCCTCCATCGTTTTTGACGCGGTGAAGGCCGCCACCGACAAGGGCATCGACGCGCTGATCGTCGACACCGCCGGGCGGCTGCACAACAAGCGCGAACTGATGGACGAGCTGGCCAAAGTGCGCCGCGTGTTGGGCCGGCTCAATCCGGAAGCGCCGCATGACGTGGTGCTCGTGCTTGATGCGACGAACGGGCAGAACGCGCTGCAGCAGATCGAGATATTCAAGGAAGTGGCGGGCGTTTCGGGCCTGATCATGACCAAGCTGGACGGCACCGCGCGCGGCGGCGTGCTGGTTGCGGCGGCCGAACAATATGGCCTGCCGATCCACGCCATCGGGGTGGGAGAGAAGATCGACGACCTCAGGCCCTTCGATCCCGATCTCGTCGCGCGGGTGATTGCAGGAGTGGTGCGGTGAGCGAACCTGCTGCCAAGCCGAAGCCCAAATCATCCTGGGTCAACCTTGCGGTCGATTACGGGCCGCTGCTGGTATTCTTCCTCGCCTACCGCTGGTTCAGCCCCAAGGACACGGACGGCCAGAGCCTTGGCGCAGTCGTGGCGGTTACCAAGTCGACCGTGGTGTTCATGGTCGCGACCGTGGCGGCACTGATCATCTCGAAATGGCGGCTGGGCCATGTCTCGCCCATGTTGTGGCTTTCGACGATCCTGATCGTCGGCTTCGGTTCGCTCACGGTGTTCCTGGGTGATCCAGTGTGGATCCAGATCAAGCCGACCGCGATCTATCTGTTGTTTGCCGGCGTGCTGTTTGGCGGGCTGTTTCGCGGCAAGGCCATGCTGCGCCTGCTGCTGCAAAGCGCGTTCGACGGGCTTTCGGAGGAAGGCTGGCTGAAGCTTTCGCGCAACTGGGCGTGGTTCTTCCTGTTCCTGGCGGGCCTCAACGAAACGCTGCGTCACATGCTGTCGTTCGACACGTGGCTGCTGGTCAAGCTGTGGGGAGTGAGCACGATGTCGTTTCTGTTCACCTTTGCGCAGATCCCCATGCTGCTGCGGCACGGGCTAGGCGAGCAGGCTGAGGCAGAAGTGGAGCAGAACCCGCCGTCTGGATGAAGGTTGGCCCACTGGTGCGGAAAGCGGTCAACGCATCGCCCCAAAATACAATGACAAACGGGCCAAAACCCGCATATGAACCGCAATGGACCGGCTGGGTGGCCGGAAAGCCATCAAAAACCATCTCTTCGGGGGAAACAAAAGTGGCAAAATTCTTTGGTAATCTGCACCTTGTGCTCAGCGTGGGCTTTGCCGCCGCGCTCATTGTGATGTTCAGCTTCCACAGCTCGGTGCCGGTCACCAGCTACTCGGCCACGCTGTGGCTGCATGTGTTCTTCGGCATCGTGTGGATCGGCCTGCTCTACTACCTGAACTTCGTTCAGGTGCCGACCATGCCCAAGATCCCTGCCGAACAGAAGGGTGCGATCACCGGGCACATTGCGCCCAAGGTGTTCTTCTTCTTCCGCTATGGCGCGCTGCTCACGCTGATCACCGGCCTCGTTGCGGCCGCCATCGGCGGCTACGGCCACGAAGCGCTGACGTTCCAGGGTTCGGGCAAAGTCGGCCTGATCGGCATCGGCATGTGGCTGGGCATCATCATGGCCTTCAACGTGTGGTTCATCATCTGGCCCGCGCAGAAGAAGATCCTCGGCATCATCGAGGCGACTGCAGAGGAAAAGGCTGCCGCCGCACCGCGCGCGCTGTTTGCCAGCCGCACCAACCTGCTGCTGTCGATCCCGATGCTCTATTGCATGGCAGGCGCCAACTTCGCTTGATTGCCTGAGCAATAGCGCCCAGACCGGCGCGGCGTCCCCAGTGGACGCCGCGCCGTTTGCGTTTGTGGGAGGGGAAACCGCGCGCTCCGGACGAAAGTCCACGCCAGAAAGGCCCCCCACCATGCGTAGTCTATCTCTTGCGGTTATTACCGCTGCTCTCGCGCTTTCAGCTTGTTCGGAAAAGACCAAGGAAAGCGCCGCCGAAACCGCCACGTTCGCCAGCGATGATGCCTCCGCCGCAGCGAGCGACGCTCAGGCGCAAGCGATTGAAGACAAGGCAAAGGCCGGCGCTGCGGTTGACCGGGTCGAAGAAGCCGCCGACCGCATGGGCAAGCGGATCAAGCAAGGCGCAGACGAAGCCAAGGACGCGTTGAAGCCTGCTCCTACGATGACACCGACAATGTCGCCGCCGCCTTCACCCCAATGAATGTGTGGGGGGTCCTTGCGGCCCCCCGAACCCGCCATCAGATCTTGAGCTGGCTTCCCAGTTCGACCACACGGTTGGTAGGCAGGCGGAAGAAGCCCATCGCGTCCGCCGCGTTGCGCAGCATCCACGCAAACAGCATTTCACGCCACAGCGCCATGCCGGGCACATCCGCCGGGATCAGCGTCTGGCGTGAAAGGAAGAAGCTGGTGCGCATCATGTCGAACGGTTCGCCGCAGACCGTGACGCCGCTCAACGCAGCCGGCACATCGGTTTCTTCCATGAAGCCGAAGCGCATGATCAGGCGGTAGAACCCCTGCCCCATGTCCTTGACCACGACGCGCTCCGCCGGTTCGACCATCGGCACGTCGTCGATCTGCACGGTGAGCACGACCACGCGCTCATGCAGAACCTTGTTGTGCTTGATGTTGTGGAGCAGCGCCGAAGGCACGCCTGCCGCCGCCGAGGCCATGAACACCGCCGTGCCCGGCACGCGCGCGGCGCTGGTGTGCGCGGAGCGGGTGAAGACCTCCAGCGGCAACGCGCCCTCGGCCATGTTCTGCCGCATGAGCGCGCGACCGCGCGACCAGGTGGTGAGCAGCGTGAAGATCGCGAGGCCCATAAGCAGCGGCACCCAGCCGCCATCGGGGATCTTGGCGAGATTGGCGCCGAGATAGGTCGCATCGATCGCGAAGAACAACCCGAGAAGCGGGAGCGCGAACAGAGGCTTCCAGCGCCACAGCTTGAACAGGACAACCGCCAGAAGCAGGTTGTCGATCAGCATCGCGCCGGTAACCGCTATGCCATAAGCGGCGGTGAGATTGCGCGAGCGTTCGAACACCAGCACGAGCAGAATGACCGCGATCATCAGCGCCCAGTTGATCGCCGGGATATAGATCTGCCCGGCGCTGGCGGAGGTGTGGCGGATCGTCATGCGCGGGATGAAACCCAACTGGATCGCCTGCTGGGTAACGAGGAATGCGCCCGAAATCACCGCCTTGGCCGCGATGACTGCCGCCATGGTCGCGATGATCAGCAGCGGCCATTCAAAGCCCGCAGGGGCGAGCAGATAGAACGGGCTGTGCACTGCACTGGGATCGCGCAGCAGCAGCGCGGCCTGCCCGAGATAATTGAGCACCAGCGCCGGCAACACGAAGACCAGCCATGAGATGCGGATCGGCGAACGGCCGAACTGGCCCATATCGGCATAGAGCGCCTCTGCCCCCGTCACCGCCAGCACGGCGGTGCCCATGGCGATGAAGCCGTGCCACGGATCAGCGATGAACATCGCCAGCGCCCATTGCGGCGAAAGCGCACCGATCACCTGCGGATCGGCGGCGATGCTACGCAACCCCAGCGCCGAGATCGTGGCGAAGTAGACCAGCATGATCGGCCCCGCCCAGCTTGAAGCAAGGCTGATCGCCGTGCCGGTGTGCTGGCTTTTGAGCATGAAGAGCGCGACCACCACCACCACCACCAATGGCACGACCAGCCAATGGAGCGCAGGGTTATAGACCGAGAGCCCCTCCACCGCGCTCATGATCGAGACCGCCGGGGTAAGCATGGAATCGCTGTAGAACAAGGCTGTGGCCAGCACGCCGAGCAGGATGATACCCTTGCCCCAGCGCCGCCCGGTGGTGTGCTGGTTGATCAGCGCGAGCAGCGCGAGGCTGCCGCCCGAGCCCTTGTTGTCTGCCCGCATGATCACGGTGACGTATTTGAGCGTCACGATCAGCATCATCGACCAGAACATCAGGCTGACGATGCCGTAGACGTGGAGCTGGTCTAGCGGGAGCGGATGGTGGCCGGCGAAAGTATCGCGCAAGGCATAGAGCGGGCTGGTGCCGATATCGCCAAAGACGACGCCGATGGCGCCGACCGCAAGGCCGAGCGGGCCGACATGGCGCGCCGCTGGCGCAGACGCGTCTGCCGCGCAGGGCGCATCGGGCGCTCCGCTTTGGGATGCAGCGTCAACCACGGGTTCGTTCATTGTCAGCAAGTCCCCGGGCCTTGGCCCTAACCTCCGGAGACATAGCACATATGTCCCGGACGGCGGCGCGCTTTAGCACTGCCCCAAAGCCCCCGCAATGGCATGTGGACAGCCGGCCAGCTTACGCGAGACTGAATGTAACCTGCTGATATCGAGGATTATTGCTGCGCCGGCTTCGCACCCGGCGAAGGGCCGCCAGGTGCGCCCTGCATTGCGCCCTGCATCTGGGCCTGTTCGGCGATGATCGAGTCGAGCCGCGAAAGGCGTTCCTGCAGATCGGCGCGGTACGGCGCGTCGGCCGGCGAGCGGATGAGAAGCTCGGCCCACAGGGTCCGCGCCTCGGCCAGACGGCCGGCCTGCACCAGAGCCATGCCCATGAAGAACGGCGGACCGGGATGATCGGGCGCAATGGCAGCGGCCCGCCGGAAGGCATATTGTGCGGCAGGCGTGATCACGCCGTCGGTATGGCCAACCAGCGCATTGCCGAGTGCGACCCACAAGTCCGCGTCCTGCGGCGATTTGGCGATGGCGCTGCGCAGCACATCAGCGGCGGCGCCATTCTGGCCCTGCCGGGTGAGCGCATCGGCGAGGATCAGCCAGGACTGGCCCTGCCCGAAAGCGCTGCCCATCTGCTGGCGCTGCTTGATCAGCGTCTGATCGGCAAGCTTTGCGTTCTCCACCGGAGCCTGCGGCGCCCCCGCCTGCCCGGGGTGGCCCTGCAGCGCATAGCCTGAAATGCCGAACAGCAGCGCTGCGCCGGTAATCTCCCAGCCGGTGCGCGGCAGCTTCAGCACGAATATCATCACGCCAAGGACGAGCACGGCAATCAGAATGATCAAGACCCAGGTCATGTGCGCCTCCCCCGGCGGAACCGCCCGCGCAGCAGGAATGCAGCGAGGGCGAGGAACACCAGCGGCGCGGCAAACAGCGGCCAGGTGATCGGCTTCACTTGCGGCGTATAGCTCACGTAATCGCCATAGCGTTCGATCAGCCACTGGCGGATCGCTTCGGGATCCTCTCCGGCTGCGATGCGGACGCGCACCTGGTGGCGCATGTCACCGGCCATGGGCGCATCGGAATCCGAGATCGCCTGGCTCTGACACTTGAGGCAGCGCAGCGTTTCCATCAGCGCCTGCGCCTTGCGCTCCTGCGCCGGATCAGGGAGCTGCTTGTAGGCATAGGGCGCGGGCGGGAGCATGTCCTGCGCGGCGAGCGGGGCTGAGAGGGTCAGGGCAGCGATGGCAGTCAACAGCGCCACCACCCAGACCCTTGTCACAGCCCCCCAAACCTTCGTCATTCCCGCGAAGGCGGGAAACCAGAGCGACAAACGCAGCGCCAGCCGCTCTGGTTTCCCGCCTTCGCGGGAATGACGAGGGGTTGGGATGAAGGGATGGTGAGTGGTTTGACGCAGCGTCATCATTGCGCTTCCGCCAGCTTGCGCAGGATCAGCGGCACATCCTCGGTCCGGATATCGCCGATGTGCTGATATCGGATGATCCCCTTGCCATCGACAACAAAGGTTTCCGGCACGCCGGAAGAGCCGATGGCAATCTGGACCTGGCTGAGATCGTCCTTGCCGATCCGCGTGAAGGGATTGCCGTTCTGCGCCAGAAAGCGCGCCAAGTCCTCCTTCCGGTCCCGCAGGGCCACGCCGTCTATCTCGACGCCCTGCTTGGCGAGCGCGGCCAACTGCGGCGCTTCCACCGCGCAAGGCACGCACCAGCTGGCAAACACATTGAGCAGGCGCGGTTTGCCTTCGTGGAAGACCTTGGTGGCAAGACCGGGGCGCTCGTCGCTGGCGGGCGGCAGATCGAAGGCGGGCAGCGGCTTGCCGATGAAGGTGCTCGAAACCTCGCGGTCAGCGGGCCAGTAGAGCCCCACAACCACGAGCGCGAGGAAGCCCGCAAACAGGCCCAGCGGGAGCCAAACGGCGAGGCTGGGGCGCTTTGGTGCCGGATCGTTCATCGGCCCTGCCTTTCACGGCGCCAGGCAATCTTGTCGATCGCCACCAGCCGCTTCACATCCCGCGCGACGCGGCCCAGCAGCGCCAGCAGGCCGCCGAGCGCAACCAGCGCGCCGCCATACCAGATCATCGGCACGAACGGCTTCCACCAGAAACGCATCTGCCAGCGCCCGTCATCACCCTCTTCGCCCAACACTGCGTAGAGCTGGCCGTTCCAGCGGGTGAGCAGCGCGCTTTCGGTGCGATTACCCGGGGGATTGGCGAACGTGCGCGCCTGCGGGTGAAGCACGGTGGCGGCGCCGCCGGCATAGCTGGCCGAAACGGTCGCCTCGAGCGCAGTCCAGTTCGGCCCGGCGACGGGATCAATGGCAGCAAGCGTGACCTTGAACGGGCCGACCTGCTGGCTGTCACCGGGGTTCATCGCGGCGAGACGTTCGGTAGAGAACGCGCCCTCGCTCGCCATGCCGAACAGCGCGACGGCAATGCCGAGGTGGCCGATCACCATGCCGTAGATCGGCAGCGGCGTGCGGCGCAGATTGCGGCCCTTCATCGGCAACAGCGAAGCCACCGCAAGGCCCGGCGCAAGCGTGAGGCCAAGCGCGGGCAGCAGATTGATCGGCGCAAACAAGAGTTCAACCGCCAGCAGCGCGGCGGCGGAAACCAGCGCGGGAATGGCGATGGACCAGGTCAGCCGGCCGCCCTTGTCCTCGCGCCAGCGCAGCACGGGGCCAACCGCCATGACGAGGAACATCGGGATTGCGAACACGGCGGACACCGGGTTGAAATAGGGCGGGCCGACAGAGACCTTGACGCCCATCGCCTCGGTCAGCAGCGGATAGAGCGTGCCGACGAGGACGATGCCCAGAATGCCGCACAGCATCACGTTGTTGAACACCAGCGCGGATTCGCGGCTGAGCACGGCAAAGCGCGCGCCTTCGGTCACCGTGCTGGCGCGCAGGGCGAACAGGACGAGCGCGCCGCCGATGTAGATCGCCAGCAAGGCCAGAATGAACGAGCCGCGCGTGGGATCGACCGCAAAGGCATGGACCGAGGTGAGGATGCCCGAACGCACGAGAAACGTGCCGACCATCGACATAGAAAATGCAATCACGCCGAGCATGACTGTCCAGGTGCGCAGCGCATTGCGCGCGGCGAGCACGCTGCACGAATGGAGCAGCGCAGTGGCGGCAAGCCAGGGCATCAGTGAGGCATTCTCGACCGGATCCCAGAACCACCAGCCGCCCCAGCCGAGCGTGTAATAGGCCCAGTAGGACCCGGCGGTGATGCCGAGTGTGAGGAAAATCCACGCGCCCAGCACCCAGGGCCGCATCGCACGGGCAAAAGCCGGGCCAACATCGCGTGTGACCAGCGCACCGACCGCGAAGCTGAACGCGATCGAGAGCCCGACGTAGCCGACGTAAAGCGTGGGCGGATGGAACGCGAGGCCGATATCCTGCAGCAGCGGATTGAGCCCGGCGCCTTCGGCCGCAGGTTCCGCAAGGCGCGTGAACGGGTTCGAGGCGAGCAACAGGAACGCATAGAAACCGAGGCTGACGAACGCCTGCCCGGCCAGCGTGGCGATCAGCGTTTCCTCACGCAGGCGCTTCTCGATGAGCGCGACGAAGCCGCCGGCCATGCTCATGATCGTCACCCACATCAGCATCGAGCCTTCGTGGTTGCCCCAGGTGCCCGCCAGCTTGAAGATGAACGGCTTGGCCGAGTGGCTGTTTTCCGCGACGAGCTTGACCGAGAGATCGGTGCTGAGGAAAAGCCAGATCAGCGCGGCAAAGGCACAGGCGACCAGCACCCCCTGCAACATCGCCACGGGACGCACCACGCCGCCGAGATGCGCGGTCGCCGGGCGGAGTGCGAGCGCGCCTGCGACAAGCTGCAGAACGGCGAGCGCCGCCGCCATCCACAGCATCGCAAGGCCCAGTTCAGCGATCATTTCGTCTCCGCGATCACGGCCTTGGCCTGCTCGGTGCTCATGTTCTTCATCTCGCGCGGCACGTATTTCTCGTCATGCTTGGCAAGGAGATTGTCGGCCACGAAAGTAGTGCCCTCCATCCGCCCTTCGGCGACGACACCCGATCCCTCGACGAAGAGATCCGGTGTGATACCCGAGAAGCGCACCGGCACGCGGGCCTTGTCGTCCTTGACCATGAAGTTGATCGTGACCCCGTCGGGCATGGTCTTGATCGACCCCTTCTCCACCATGCCGCCAAGGCGCACGGCGCGGCCTGCCTCGGGCGGTTTGGCCGCGAGTTCGCTAGGGAGATAGAAATAAGCCGCCTGCCGGCTGAGCGCATACGCTGCAAGCAGCCCCGCGCCGATCAACGCGATAAGCGCGAGGATGATCAGCACAAGGCGCTGGTGTTTGGGTTTGATCATCGTGTTCATTTGCCGCGAGCCTTATCCCGGCGCGCTTCCGCACGCTGCATGGCCCAAAGGGTCCAGCCCACAAGGACTAGCGTGCCGACCACCCCGATAACGAGCGCGGCGACAACGAACTGCCACTGATCAAGCTTTTCGTGCATCGTTCTCGCCTCAGGCCATAGCCTTGCGGCGCAGGCGCGCCTCGGTCTGGATATCGGCGAGCAGCATGCGCATCCGCGCAATCACCACGCCGCCGAAGATGAGCGTGAAGCCAATCGCAGCGATAAGCAGCGGCCACAGGAACGTGCCGTCGATGGAGCTTTTGCCCGCAGTGATCGAAGGCGGTTGGTGCAGGCTGTTCCACCACACCACCGAACGGTTGATGATCGGGATGTTGACCGCACCAACCAGGCCGAAGATCGCAGTGACGCGGCTGGCGCCCTCACCCGCCGCGGCATCGCGCTGCGCAGCGCCGGCGAGCGCGATATAGCCGAAATATAGGAACAGCAGGATGAGGAAGCTCGTCAGCCGGCCATCCCACACCCACCATGTGCCCCATGTGGGCCGCGCCCAGATCGAACCGGTGGCAAGACAGATCGCGGTGAAGGCCGCGCCGGGCACTGCTGCCGCGCGCGCAGCAATGCCTGCCAGCGGATGGCGCCAGACGAGCTCCACCAGGCTGGCGATCGCAATGGTGGACCAGCCAGCCATGCCAAGCCACGCCGAAGGCACATGGATGAAGAGAATGCGCACCGTCTGGCCCATCAGCCGGTCAGGCGGCACCATGAAAACGCCCCAAGCCAGCGCTCCGAACGCCAGGATCAAACCCGGCACAAGCATCAACGGCATCAACCAGCGCGCCATGCGCAGGAAACGGGCAGGATTGGCAAAGCCGTGCATGGGGAAGCAGCAACGTCCGTAAAGCTAGCGGTACAGTCGAACCTGTCCGCGCGCTTCACCTCTGCCACCTGCCAGCATAGGGAGCAAGGGGTTAGCGCGTCTTGCCCTCAGGGCAGATGCATGGGAGCTGTTTCAAGATAGGGAAATGGGGCGACCAATGGGGTTCGAACCCACGACCTCCGGTACCACAAACCGGCGCTCTAACCAACTGAGCTATGATCGCCACACAGCCGCGCCGCCTTGCATTGAAGGCATCGCGGAGGCGCGCTTTTGCAGAATGAGCGCGAAATGGGAAGCGGATTCTTTCTGGGGTGGCCCGAATAGCCCCCAGAGGGAGATACCCTCGCATCGCTGGCCCCATCCCTTCGGGTGGTGGAGGGGTCGCCCGGACAAACGAAACCCCGGCGGAGGCGATCCGCCGGGGTTCAATTTCAGGCCGGTACGAAGATCAGAACTTCGCACCGACCGAGACCGTCACCGTCGCCGGGGCAGCCCAGCCCTGGAAGAACACGGTGGGCAGCGACTGCGTGCGGTAGGCCTTGTTGGTCAGGTTCTTGCCCGCCACGCGCAGGAAATAGCCCTTGTAGTTAAGCGAGGCCGAGGCATCGAGCATGCCGTAGCTGGGCTGGATATCGTTGAGCGTGCCGAAGGTGCCGAGCGAGAAGCTGTCGATCCACGAATAGCCTGCGGTCAGCGAGAGCTTCGCATCATCCGAAAGATCGCGGACGTAGCTGCCGCGCACGGTGAAGTTGTTGCTCGGCACGCGCTGGAGGAGAACGCCGGTGAAATCCGCCGTGGTACCCGGCGCGCCCGCCTGCGCGGCCGGGCCGATCGACGAGGTCTGGCCGTTGACCTTGCCGTTCTTCACGTTGGCATCCTGAATGCCAAGCGTACCCGAAAGCGACAGGCCCTTCATCGATTCGGTCATCTTGCCGAAATCGAAATCCAGTTCGAACTCGAGACCCTTGATCTGGACCTTGGGGAAGCTCACGACATACGTGTTGGTGCCCGGCCCGTAGCCCGGCGTTACGACCACCTGCGACTGCTGGAAGTTCGTGATGTCGTTGATGAACCCGGCGGCGTTGAAGGTGATCGCGCGGTTGAGGAAGCGCGTCTTTATACCGCCTTCGTAGGTCGTATTGGTTTCCGGCAGGAACGAGAGGAAGTTGTTGCCCGGGCAGCCGCCGGCCACGCCACAGTTGGTCGATGCGGCCTGCTGCTCCGAAAGCGTCCCGCGGATCGAGAAGCCGCCCGAGCGGAAACCTTCCGAGCGGTTCACGTAGAGCAGCACGTCTGGCGTGGCCTGCCACTGCACATTGAAGCGGGTAATCAGCTTCTGCCAGCTGCGGCGATCGGTGATCGGAGCCACGATGGGGATCGTGCCGACTGGCGCAGGCAGGGTGAGAGTGTAGCCGGTGTTGAACCGCTTGGCCTCGAAGATGTTGCGCACGCCGCCGGAGATCTTGATCGTGTCGGTGGGATTGAGATCCACGTTGCCGAAGAACGACCAGCTGTGATCCTTTTCGCCCGAGAACTGGTCGATCACCTTGTTGGTGTTCTGGTGCAGCGTGATCTTGTGATCGTAGTAGAACGCGCCGACGATGTAATCGATGAGGCCGTTTGCGGCGTTGCCCTGAAGGCGCACTTCCTGGGTGAACTGCTTGTAGGTCTGATCGCGGTTGGTCAGGAGGGCACTGCCGGTCGCCGCGAGCAGCGGGTTGCCCACGCTGGTGCATCCCGCCGCGCCGACACAGGTGCCGTCGAAGTCCTGGTTCACCGTATCGCCCGAGGACATGTACGAGGTCTGCGAGACGAGTTCGCCAATCGGAGTCTTGGCCTTGAGCGTAAGGCTGCCGATATTGGTGTTGAGACGGTCCTGATCCGCACCGAGATTGTTGCCGATCTCGCGGGGCTTGAGGCCGTCGGGGCTGCCCGTTTCAGGGTTGTAGTTGGGCCAGATCGCCGATGGATTGCCGCCGGAAAGGATGCTGGCGGTCAGCTTGTTGCCGAACTGGACGGGCGTGCCGCCGCCAGTCTGGTGGATATGATCAAGGCTAAGATCTGCCTTAAGCCATTCGGTCAGGTCGTAATTCACCTTGAGGTTGAAAGCGCGGTAGTCCGAATTGCCCGCGCGGCGCTTGGTGAAGACGTTGTTCAGAATGCCGTCGATACGGCGGTACTGGCCGGAGAAGGCGATGCCGCCCCGGTCTCCCAGCGGCGCATTGAGCACGCCGCGACCGTAGAACTCGTTGAACGAACCATAGCCCGCTTCGAAGCTGGCGCCCAACGTGCGCGTGGGGGCGCAGCGCGTCAGGTTGATGAGGCCGGCGGTGGTGTTCTTGCCATAGAAAATGCCCTGCGGGCCGCGATCGACCTCCACCGAGCAGATGTTGAACATGTCGAGCAACTGGCCGGTGTTGTTGCCGAAGAACACGCCGTCCTGGATCACGCCGACAGGCGGGCTCTGGGTCTTTTCCACGTCGGCATAGCCCTGCCCGCGAATGAAGATCGCGCTCTGCCCCGGTGCGGCGGTGCCGCTCCCGATGAACACGTTGGGGGCCGAGCCCTGGATATCAAGCAGCGAGCGCGGGGCAAGCAAAGCCAGATCTTCGACTGTAAGCGCGGTAAGCGCAACGCCGACTTTCTGCTTGTCGGCTGCCTGACGCGTGGCGGTGACGATGATGACATCCTTGCCCGTAGCTTCGGCCGCCGAACCGCCGTCGGCGGCATCAGCAGCTTCTGCTGCATGGGCAGGCATGGCCAGGGAAACAGCGACCGCCGCGAGTGACGACCAACCAAGAACGCGCGTATACCGCATAGCATCTCCTCTCATCCAGTGGACGGCCGGGGCCTGCGATTTGTCGCGCAGTGCTTGTTCCCGCCTTCGGGAGAAAGATTTGGCATCGGCTTCGCGGGAACAACCGCCAAAAGTGAGAGGCGGCGGCTGATTTCAGGCGGGCGGTGTATTCGCGCTACAGTACCGATAGTTAGGCGGAAATCCGAAACCGGACCGCCTGGCTCCCCTGCGTAGCCGCTTATCCCTCTGGGTCATCCACCGCCGTGCGCAGCACGGGAAGCGCGCCGAGCAAGGTATCGAGTGCGGCGGGATCGAGCCGATCGCGGAAGCGCGCCTCATGGACCGCAATGCGCTTCCACGCTTCTGCTGCCTGCTGAGCGCCCTTGGGCGTGACCCGCAAGGCCAGACTGCGGCCATCGACGCGGGTGCGCGCGACAAGGCCCCGTTCGATCAGCCGGGCAATGATCGGCACCATGTTGGCGCGCTTGATGGCGATCGCCTCACCCACCTCGCTCTGCGAGCAATCGGGGTTTTCCGCGATAACCAGCAGCGTGGTCACCTCGGCCGGGCGCATGTCGAAATCGGAAAGGGTGCGCACGAAATCGGCCATCAGGACCGCGGTCGCGCGGCGCATCTGATAGCCCAGCAGCTTGTCGAGTGCGTTGGTAAGGATCGCCATGCGCGCTGTTTCACCCCGCCGTGCCGCGATGGCAAGGGCCGGGGCGCAACGATTTCATGAAAAAGGGCGACCGAAGCCGCCCTTTTCCTTGAAATCGTGCGTTACGATCACTTCTTGAGCGTGAGACCGCCAAAGCGCTTGTTGAACTGCGCAACGCGGCCGCCCTGATCAAGCTGGCGGGTGCCGCCGGTCCACGCCGGGTGCGAAAGCGGATCGATTTCGAGCGCCATTGTGTCGCCTTCCTTGCCCCAGGTCGAGCGCGTCTCGAACACGGTGCCGTCGGTCATCTGCACCTTGATCATGTGGTAGTCGGGGTGGGTATTGGCTTTCATGGGTCTCGCTCCACAATACGAAGCCGGTTCCGACCGGCCTCAGGGAATCTCGGAAAGGCGCGCCCTTAAGCGGTTCGGGCGCAAAAGGCAACCGCTCAACTATCCGCGATCATCGCGGTGAAGCTGACTTCGGTCGCAATCTTGTCCCCCAGCATGGCCTTGCCGGCGAACTTGCAAACGCGCGCGCGCTTCTGGGTGAATTCGACATGGAGATCGAGCAGGCAGCCCGGTTCCACCGGCGTGCGGAACTTGGCTTCCTCGATCGCCATGAAATAGACGAGCTTGCCGGTGCCGGCGAGGCCGAGCGATTCCACTGCTAGGACACCGGCAGCCTGAGCCAGCGCCTCGATCTGGAGCACGCCGGGCATGATCGGGCGGCCCGGGAAGTGTCCCTGGAAGAACTGCTCGTTCATCGAGACCGCCTTGATGGCGTGGATGCGTTCACCCACCACCAGTTCGGCCACCCGGTCGACGAGGAGGAGGGGATAGCGGTGCGGCAGCGCCGCCATCACCCCCCGGATATCCAGGCTGATCGGAGCGGGCGTGCCCGCTTCTCCTGAAACCTCGCTCATTTCGTCAGGCCTCAGCGGCCTTCGGGCTGCTTGCCCGCGGGCGCGGGGGCAGCAGCTGCAGCACCAGCCTGAGCAGCCTGCTGGGCGGCGGCCTCACGCTGCGCGCGCGGCAACCAGCCTGCGGGCGGCACGAGCTGCGCGCTGGGGATCAGACCATTGAGCTCGGCCAGGATGTCCTGGTTGAGGTTGTAGACGCCGTCTGCCTTGAGCACGCTCTGCGAATCGAGCACGAGCGTGATCTTGCGGCGGGTCATCGCGGCCTGCGTGGCGGGGGTGAGCTTTTCGCTGATCTGCTCGATGATGTACTGCTGCGCCACGTTGAGCGGCTCAGCCATCTGCTGGATCTCTCGCTCGGCCGATTGCTCGATCTGCTGGATCTGGGCAGCCTGCGCGCGCAAGGCGTTGGCATCGGGCTTAGCTGCCTTCTGGTCCGCTTCGAACTTGTCGTAGAGCGGCTTGAGCTGGGCGGTGATCTGGTTGCGGCGCGTGTTCACCGCATCGATCTGCGCCTTGTAGGTAGTCGGAAGCTGAGCCATCGCGGTCTTGTAGGCAGCCGAAGCCGCGACGACAGCCTGCGCGTTGGCATAGGCGATGCCGGGGGCGACGATGCCGCCAGGCGTGCTCTGCGCCGGAGCGGCAGTCGCCGCTGCCTGCGCCATGGCATGGGGTGCCGCGCCAAGCGCGAGGGTTGCAGCGAGCGCTGCGAAGATACGGTTTTGCATCAGAACTGGGTTCCTACGTTGAAGTTGACTGTCTGGGTTCTGTCGCCATCGACCTTGCTGAGAACTTTGGCCACATCGATGCGGAACGGACCGAACGGCGAATTCCAGTTGACCCCTATGCCGATCGAAATACGCGGCTTCGGGCTGTCGCCATAAAAGGTCTCGTTGAACTTCTGGGCCACGTTGTTGGCCTTGCCGGTGGAATCGGCGGCAGTCGTGGTGAGACGGCCCGTAATGTTATCCTGGTAGAGCAAAGTCGTGCCGAAGGTGGCGGGCCGCGCCACGCTGAACACTGCGCCTGCATCCGCAAAGATCGAAGGCCTGAGGCCCAGCTCACGCGCGCCCGCACCGAGCGGAATTTCGAGCTCTGCGTGGGCGAGGTAGTAGTACTTGCCGCCGAGCGCGTCATCGACCCATTGGTTGCGATCAGTGCTGGTCACGCCCCCGCTGCCGTCCTTGGGATCGAACCCACTGTAGAACTTGCGC
>CANGJB010000016.1 GCA_947453945.1 Sphingomonadaceae bacterium | reverse complement strand
TTGGTCTTCAGGTAGCCCAGGATATATTCGAAATCGAGGTTGCTGCCGAGCTCGTACTTGAGCTTGCCGATGGCCATGTCGAGCTGGAAGCGCGCGCTCTTGTCAACCGGCGCATTGCTGATGCTGACATAGCGATCACCCGTGATAGGCTGATCGGGAACGGGCGAGCAGTACTTGTAGGCTGCGCAGAACAGATCAGTCGGCTTGGCCAGCGCCGAAAGCTGCGGCGGATCCTGCCGGGTGAGCTGGTGATCATAGCTGAGGCTGATTTCGAGCTGGGGCGTCGGCGTTAGCAGCAGCTGGCCGCCGATTGCGCGGAAGTCCGACTTCTGGCCCGGCTGGTTGAAAGTCTTGTTGAAGATATAGCCGTCTGACGAGTTGTAGGCGCCCGAGACCTTGAGCGCGACATTGGGCGCGAGGCCGAAGCTGACGACGCCCTGGAAATCGAACGTATCGAAGCTGGAGTAGGTGCCGCGCACCTTGCCGGTCAGCTCCTGCGTCGGGCGTGAGCGGGCGAGGTTGATCACGCCGCCCGTGGCGTTGCGGCCGAACAGCGTGCCCTGCGGGCCGCGCAGCACTTCAACCCGGTCGACGTCGATGGCTTTCAGCAGGCTGCCCGAGCTCTGGCCGAGGTAGACATCATCAATCACCACGCCGACGGCGGGATCGACCGACTTTTCGACATCGGCCACGCCGATGCCGCGAATATAGATGGCGGCTACGCCGCCCGGGCCCTGCTGGGTATCATCGATAAGGACGTTGGGCGCGGAATTGGCGAAATCGCGCACGTCCGAATCGAAGCGCTTGGCCAGATCGGTAGCGCCCAGTGCGCTGATCGAGGACGAAACGCTCTGAAGGTTTTCCGTCCGCTTGCGCGCGGTCACCACGATCGCTTCGAGGCCCTCGCTCGCTTCACCGGCTACTGCCTGTTGCGGTGCCTCCTGCTGGGCGTGGGCTTGGCCCGCCACCAGCCCAGCGGCTGAAATCGACGCTGCCAGAAGCGCGCGCACTGCCTTTACCGACATGCTCATCCCGTCTCTCCCTCTCATGCCATGCTCTTGCGGCGTGGCCCTGTGATCCCCGGCGACACCGTCCTGATTGTGCGCGCGCTGGGCGGGGTATTCCCCGTCCGGACGCGCGGCGGACGCCGTGGCCTGAGCCGGGGTCTATCAAACTTGCTATACCCAAACAAGTTTAATTGCAGGCGGGGAAACCCGTTTGACTCGCCTTGCGACACATTGCGCCATTGGTGACCGGGTGTTTTCGTGTAAATTCGTTTGACGGTAGTGGCTTGTCCATCACAAATTTTGCTTGTCTGAAACTAGTAAGTGTGATCCACAAGGCGCTATAAAGAACAACGGGAGAGGTCCGATGGGCGGAAGGCTCGAGGGCAAGGTGGCGCTCATTTCCGGCGGTGCGAGCGGGCTCGGCGAGGCGCAAGCCATGCTCTATGCCCGCGAAGGCGCGCGGGTGCTAATCGGCGATCTGCAGGATGCGCTCGGCGCGGACGTTGTCAGCAAGATAAACGCGGCCGGCGGAGAGGCTGCCTTCACTCGGCTCGATGTGACCGATCTTGCCAGCTGGCGCGCGGCGGTGGCGCTTGTCGTGGCAACATACGGCAAGGTTACGACGCTGGTGAACAACGCCGGGATCTTCCACCCTGGCGGGATTGTCGATGAATCGCCGGAAGGTTGGGCGAAGATGGTCGCAGTCAACCAGACCGGCGTGTTCTATGGCATGAAGGCCGGGGCGCCCGAGTTGATGAAGGCCGGCGCCGGCTCTGCCATCGTCAATATTTCCTCGCTCTATGGGCTCATCGGCAGCCCCGCCGCCATCAGCTATCACGCCTCCAAGGCGGCGGTGCGCGTGATGGGCAAGAGTGCCGCGCTCGAGTTCGTGAAACAGGGCGTGCGCGTGAACACGATTTTTCCCGGCCAGATCCGCACGCCTATTCTGGGCGATATCACGCCCGAGCAGGATGCCGCGATCAAGGCCTCGATCCCGATGGGCGTGGTCGGTGATCCGATGGATGTTGCCCACGCCTCGCTGTTCCTCGCCTCTGACGAGGCGCGCTACATCACGGGCGCGGAGCTGTGGGTTGACGGGGGCTGGTATGCAGGTTGCTGAAAAGGTGAGCATTTAACTGATGGCGTGGGATTTTTCGACAGAGCCTGAATTTGCTGAAAAGCTTGATTGGATGCGCGATTTCGTGAAGCGCGAGATCGAGCCGATGGACCTTGTGTTCCGGGGGCCGGGTGATCCGTTCGATCCGCGCGCGAAAGCGCGCCGGATCATGCGGCCGCTGCAGCAGGTCGTGAAGGACAAGGGCCTGTGGGCCTGCCATTTGGGGCCTGATCTGGGCGGGCAGGGCTATGGCCAGCTTCACCTTGGCCTGATGAACGAGATCCTCGGTCGCAGCCGCTTTGCGCCCACCGTGTTCGGCACGCAGGCACCCGATACGGGCAATGCGGAAATCCTCGCGCGCTTCGGCACCGATGAGCAGAAGGCGCGCTATCTCCAGCCGCTGCTGGATGGCGAGATCGTCTCCTGCTTCTCGATGACCGAGCCGCAGGCTGGCGCCGATCCGGGGCAGTTCGAGTGCCGCGCCCGCGCGGACGGCGACGAATGGGTGATCGAAGGCGAGAAGTGGTTTGCCAGCCATGCCGACATGTCCGAGTTTCTCATCGTCATGTGCATCACCGATCCCGATGTGGCGGTGCATGCGGGCTCTTCCACGATCATCGTACCGCGCGATGCGCCGGGGCTGGAGATCGTGCGCAACACCGCTGTTGGCCCGAAGGACGAGATCGGCAGCGGGGTGCATGGCTACTTGCGCTTCAACCAGTGCCGCGTGCCGCTGGCCAATACGCTGGGCACGGTGGGCGGCGGCTTCAACGTCGCGCAGTCGCGCCTTGGCGGCGGGCGCATCCACCATGCCATGCGCACAGTGGGGATGCTGAACAAGGCGCTCGACATGATGTGCGAGCGTGCCGTCAGCCGTGTCACCAAGGGCGAGCGTCTGGCCGATAAGCAGATGGTGCAGGAGCGGATCGCCGACAGCTATACCCAGATCACCCAATTCCGCCTCCACGTGCTCTATGCCGCGTGGCTGCTCGATCAGGACAAGGGCTATACCCACCGGGTGCGGCGGGAAATCTCGGCGATCAAGGCGGCGATGCCGGGCGTGCTGCGCGATGTGGTCTACCGCGCGCTGCACATCCATGGCTCGCTGGGCATGTCGAACGAAACGCCGCTCATGGACATGTGGCAGTATGTGCCGGAAATGGGGATCGTCGACGGGCCGACCGAAGTGCACAAGGTCTCGGTCGCCAAGGACATCCTGCGCCGCGTCGATCCCGCGCCCGGCCAGTGGCCCACCTATTTCGTCCCCCATACGCGCGCCGCTGCGCTGGAAAAGTTCGCGCCCTTTCTGGAAGAGGATGCCGTGTGATGGCCTTGTCGCTCGAACAGCGCATAGAGATGCTCGAAACCCGGCTGGCGCTGCAGGACCTGACGTCCGACTACTGCCTGGGCTTCGACAAGCGCGACATGGGCCGGTTCCTCGCGATCTGGTGGCCCGATGCGGTGTGGGAAATCGGCCCGCCGTTCGGTGATTTCGTGGGGCATGAAGGCGTTGTCCATGCGGTGGAGGATATCCTCTGGCCGGCGTGGGGCGCCTCGACCCACTACACCACCAACTTGCGCATCACCCCCGCAAGTGCCGATGTGATCGAGGGCATCTGCGATGTCTATTGCATCGGTAACAGCAGCGAGGGGCAGGCGCAGAGCGTTGCGGCGACGTATCACGACCGGTTCGAGCGGCGCGATGGCGTGTGGAAGATCGCCCGCCGCAAGGTCACCATGCAACACTTCAGCCCGCTGACGGGCATTACGCTGACCGCACCGCAATAGCGGGCGGGGAAACTGGGAGAGAGACGATGGCGCGGTTCGATTGCGGCGATGGCCGCTCGGTCTACTATGAGCACCACCGCGGGGCGGGAGTGCCGGTCGTGCTTATCCATGGCTGGGCGATGTCGGGCCGGCTTTGGGCGGGCACGGTTGAGGCGCTGCAAGCGGCGGGCCACGCGGTGATCGTGGTTGATCACCGGGGCTGCGGCCAGTCCGACCGTGATTTCGATGATGTTTCGATTGCCGCGATTGCCGGTGATGTCGCCGGGATCGTGCGGCACTGCACTAGCAAGCCGGCGGTGCTCAACGGCTGGTCGCTGGGCGGCGCGGTGGCAGTGGCCGCGGCTGGCCTGCTGGGCCCTGCCTGCGCGGGCGTGGTGCTGACTTGCGGCGCGGCGCCGCGGTTCATCCGCAGCGATGATTTTCCATATGGCGGCGAGCCGGGCTCGCTGGAAGCGACGAAAGCGGCGCTGGGCGGAGACCGGGCGGCGTTCTTCCGGGGGCTGGCCAGCGGGGTCTGCGCCCTTCCGGTCAGCGAGGACATGGTCAACTGGATGTGGGCCGCGTTTATCGACAGCGGGCCGGGCGTGATCGAATCCCTGATGGATCTGGGCCGCGTGGACCAGCGTGAGGCGCTGAAGGCGCTTCCGGTGCCGCTGCTGTCCATCGTCGGCGGCGCGGATGCGATCCTCGATCCGGGCGTGGGCAAGGCGGCGGCGGAAATGGCCCCGCACGGCACGCTCGCGCTGATCGAAGGCTGCGGGCACGCTCCGTTCATTGAGGCGGCGGAAGCTTACAACGCCGCGCTGCATGATTTTCTGGCCAAGCTCTGAGCACAGGCAGGACACCAATACATGACATCTCTCGACCAGTTCTTCACCCCGTTCGACTGCAAGTCGCTCCACCTTTCCAACCGCTTCCTGATGGCGCCGATGTCGCGCTACTTCGCGCCGGGCGGTATCCTTTCGCAGGAATCGGCTGACTACTACCGCCGCCGCATCGAAGGCGGTGTCGCGGCCGTGATCACGGAGGGCGTGGCTGTCGACCGGCCCGGTGCCGTCGCGGCCGATACGGTGCCTTCGTTCTACGGCGAGGAAGGCCTTGCCGCATGGGCGCGCGCTACCGCTGATGTCCACCGCGCGGGCGGGGCGCTGATCCCGCAGCTCTGGCACGTGGGCGGGTGCGAGGACTTCAACTGGCCGGATTCGCCGCATCCGCCGCTGGAAAGCCCCTCAGGCCTCGTGGGCCCCGATATTCCGGGCGGGCGGGTGATGACATCTACCGACATCGACGAGGTGATCGCCTCGTTTGCGCGCGGTGCGGTCGAAGCCCAGCGGATCGGCTGCGATGCGGTCGAACTGCACGGCGCGCATGGCTATCTGTTCGATCAGTTCTTCTGGGCAGCCACCAACAAGCGCGATGACCGTTATGGCGGCGATGACATTGCCCAGCGCGGGCGCTTTGCCGCCGATTGCGTGGCGGCAGTGCGCGCGGCGGTGGGGCCGGACTTCACGATCATCTTCCGCATCTCGCAGTGGAAGACCTACCAGTACGACGCAAAGATCGCCTCCAGCGCGGCCGAGCTTGAGCGCTGGGTCGCGCCGCTTTCGGACGCAGGCGTCGATATCTTCCACTGCTCGGAACGGCGCTTCTGGGAAGCCGCGTTTCCCGAGGAGGACGACCGCAACCTTGCCGGCTGGACCAAGCATATCACCGCCAAGCCGACGATCACGGTTGGCTCGGTCGGGCTCGACCGCGATTTGATGGAAGACTTCGTTGCGGGCGAATCCGTGCCCACGCTCAAGTCGCTCGGCGAACTTGAGCGGCGCTTTGCGCGCGGCGATTTCGATCTTGTCGCCGTGGGCCGTGCGCTGCTGGCCGATCCGAACTGGCTGCAGAAGCTGCGCAGCGGCGCGGTCGATCAGATGGTGCCCTATTCGAAAGCCTGCATGGAAACGCTCTACTGATCATTGGGATGAGTGCGGCAAGTCGTTGAAAGAAAAGCAAACTGATCGCGGTCACGAACGAAGGGCCGCAACGAGAGGATGACCGATGACCACCACCACCATCACCCCGCAGGAGGGCGCGGCAGCTGTGACGACTGGCGCCGCTGGGCCTGACTTCGATGCCATTGGGATCGGTGCCGGATTTGCCGGCATCGCCCTCATCCACTATTTGCGTGAGGCCGGCCTCTCGATCCGCGTGTTCGATCGTGCGTCGGACGTGGGCGGGACCTGGGCGTGGAATCGCTATCCCGGTGCGGCGACCGACAGCGAAAGCTATTACTACTGCCTGACCTTCTCGAAGGAGATCCTGCAGGAGTGGAAATGGACCCAGCGTTATCCGGGCCGCGCCGAGACGCAGGCCTACATGCGCTATGTCGTCGACAAGTGCGGCATGATGCCGCACATCCAGCTGAACACCGAGATCACCGAGGCGCGCTATCTGGCGGACAAGGGCTGGTGGCAGGTGACGACCGGCACGGGTGAGAGCTTTACCTGCAAGTACTTCATCAGCGGCATGGGCATGATTTCACAGCCTGAGATCCCCGCGCTCAAGGGCCTCGATACCTTCAAGGGCCCGATCTTCCACTCCTCGCGCTGGCCTGAAGGGCTCGACTACGCTGGCAAGCGTGTCGGCGTGATTGGCGCGGGCGCGACCTCGGTTCAGATGGTGCCCGAACTGGCAAAGACCGCGGGCGATGTGACCGTGTTCCAGCGCACGCCCAACTATATCCTCCCCGCGATGCAGCGTCCGATGACGCCGGAGTGGGACAAGGAGATCAAGGACAACTACGACGCGATCGTGGCCAAGTGCCGCAACCATGTGTTCGGCATGGCCTTTGATAGCCCGGTGGGCCGCAACGTGCTCGACACTCCGCCCGAGGAGCGCGAGCGCATCTTCGAGGAAAACTGGAACGGCAGCTTCCGCTGGGTGTTCGAGACCTTCGACGACCTGCTTGCGAGCCCTGAGGCCAACAAGCTCGCCGGTGATTTCATCACGAGCAAGATGAAGGCGCGGGTCAACGATCCCGCATTGGCCGAACTGCTGTGCCCGACTTACGACGACTACCCGCTCTTCGCCAAGCGGCCACCGCTCGACCACGGCTATATGGAAGCGTTCAACCGCGACAACGTGCATCTGGTCGACATCAAGAAGAGCGAGCCGCTGGTCGAGGTGACCGAGACCGGGGTGCGCACGACGAAGCAAGACTACGCGTTCGATATCATCGTGCTCGCCACCGGCTTCAAGGCCTATACCGGCGCGCTGGAGGCGTTTCCGATCATCGGGGCGAGCGGCGAGACCCTGAACGAGAAGTGGGGCATGGTCTCAGGTAGCATCATGGGCGTCTGCGTGGCGGACTTCCCGAACATGTTCGTGGTGACTGGTCCGCAGGCACCGTTCGCCAACCTGCCCACCTCGATCGAGCAGAATGCGATCTGGATCACCGCCTGCATCCGCAAGATGGAGCACGACGGATACGCGACATTCTGGCCCAAGGCCGAGGCAGAGGCCGCTTGGACCAAGCAGACCGCTGACATTCACGCGCAGACGCTGATGGCTCAGGGCGACAAGGTCAATTCGTGGATGATGGGCGCCAACCGCGCCGACAAGGGCGCGCGCGTGCTGATCTATTTCGGCGGTGCCAACTTCTACTACGACGCCTTGGACCAGTCGGCCGCGGCCGGTTTCCCCGAGCTCGAATTCCGCAAGTAACCCTTTCTCGGCGTGATCAGACCCGCAGCATGCGGGCGATCGCGCCGAGCAGGTCGCGGGTGAAGGCCTTGGCGGTGGTGGCTTCGGCCATCGCGTTGAAGGCGTGGATTGCGCCGGGGTAGGCGTGCAGTTCCACCGGCACGCCCGCCTTTACCAGGCGCAGCGCGTAGTCGAGATCTTCGTCAAGGAAGAGATCGAGGCTGCCGGTGCCGATCCATGTGGGTGGCAGGCCGGCGAGGCTGTCTGCCAGCGCTGGGGAGAACCAGCCCTTGCGCGTATCATCCGCCGCGTAGTCGCCGCGCAGGGCCTCCCAGCCGAAGCGGTTGTGTGCGCGGGTCCACACGAACTCGCCGGTGATCGGATTGGCATAAGGGCAGGCATCAGAGCCGGTGCGATGATCGAGCATCGGATAGGTCAGGAACTGCGCGGCGAGTGCCGGGCCGCCAAGGTCGCGCGCCATCAGCGCCGCCGCCGCCGCCAGCCCGCCGCCCGCGCTTTCGCCGATCACTCCGATGCGCGCGGGATCAACGCCCAGCGCGGCGGCTTGGCTCGAAAGCCATTCCAGCGCGGCGAGGCAGTCCTGCTGCGGGGCGGGGAAGGGATGATCGGGCGCGAGCCGGTATTCGACCGAGGCCACTGGAATGCCCAGCGCCGCCGCGATGCCCGAAGGCCCTGCCTGCATCGAGCGAGCCGAGCCAATCACCATGCCGCCGCCGTGGATGTGGAGCAGGGCGGCACGGTCAGAAGAACCGGGGGCAGGATCGTACCAGTAAACTTCCAGCGGGCCTCCCGGACCCTCGATCACTTTCACGTCAGGCGCGATCGGCGGCGCGCCGACAAAGGCGAAGCGGTTCTCGGACTCGATCCGGATGGTTGGCAGGGCCTCGTGCGTGAAGGCGTTGTCCGGCAGGAGATCGATCAGCGGCAGGAAATCGGGATCGACCAGATGGCGGGTGTTCATGGCAGGCATCCTCTCAGGGCTTGGCGCCCGTTTGTGCCTTCATCGGGTGGAGTCTCGCGCGGGGCAAGTGCCTTTTTGCAGGCCAGAGGGCTTCATCGTTTCGCACTGTGGCGCGGCGCGCGGCGGTGGTTGTGTTTGCAGCGGCAGCGGCGCAGAACCGGGCTTAACGGATCCACGGGAGAGACCATGACCACCGTCCGCGCGGCGACATTTGCCCTGCTAGAAGCCTATGGAATGACCACGGTTTTCGGCAATCCGGGCTCCACCGAATTGCCGATGTTTCGCGATTTTCCCGAGCATTTCCGCTACGTTCTGGGGCTGCAGGAATCGGTCGTGATGGCTATGGCCGATGGTTATGCGCAGGCGACGCGCAATGCCGCGCTGGTCAATCTGCACAGTTCGGCCGGCACCGGGCACGCACTGGGCAACCTGTTCACCGCCTTCAAGAACCAGACCCCGCTGGTGGTGACCGCCGGGCAGCAGGCGCGTTCGATCCTGCCGTATGAGCCGTTCCTGTTTGCGCAAGGCGCGACCGAGTTTCCCAAGCCGTTCGTGAAGTGGGCGTGCGAGCCCGCGCGGGCCGAGGACGTGCCGGCGGCGATTGCCCGGGCCTATCACGTCGCGATGGAGCCGCCGTGGGGGCCGACGTTCGTTTCGGTGCCCATTGACGACTGGGACCGGCCTTGCGATCCCTTGGCGCCGCGCCGCATGTTTGCGCGCAATCCCGGCGATCCGGCAGCGCTGACCGAAGCGGCGGCGGCCCTCGCCAGCGCACGCAACCCGGTGATCGTGGTGGGCGCAGGGGCGGCGCGCGATGGCGCCTGGGATCAGGTGATTGCTCTCGCTGAGCGGCACGCCGCGGGCGTGTGGGTCGCGCCGCTTTCCTCGCAGTGCAGCTTCCCGGAAAACCACCCGCTGTTCCGCGGCTTCCTGACCGCCGGGCGCGAGGCAATTGTCGAGAGCCTTGCCGGGCATGACCTCATCCTCGTGCTTGGCGGGCCGATGTCGCTCTACCACGTCGAAGGGTTCGGGCCGCACGTGCCGGAAGGCGCGCAGCTGTGGTTCATCGGCGATAATCCGGTGCATTCGGCATGGCTGCCTGAAGGCAATGCCGTGGTGGCCGATTGCCGCCTCGCGCTTGAAACCCTGCTTGCGGGGCCGGCGCCTGCACGGCGCGATCCGCCGCCGCTGCTTGGTGCGTTGCCCCGGCTGGACGGCAGCGTGATGACCGATGCCTACCTGCTCCAGCAGATCGCCGCACTGCGGCCCGCGGGCTCGATCGTGGTCGAGGAAGCGGCCTCCAGCCGGGGGGCTATGCACGAGCGCCTGCCGATCCTCGCGCGCGATACGTTCTACACCACCGCGAGTGGCGGCCTTGGGTTTGGCCTGCCGGCCGCCATCGGCACAGCGCTGGCGCGAAAGAACGAAAAGGTGATCGCGGTGCTGGGCGATGGGGCAAGCATGTATGCCATCCAAGGCCTTCATGCCGCGGCCCAACTGGGCACGGCGGTGAGCTTCGTGATCATCAAGAACGGCCGGTACGAGGCGCTGCACAGCTTTGGTCGGCGCTTCGGCCTGCAGTCGCTGCCGGGCACGCAGTTGCCGCACCTCGATTTCTGCTCGCTGGCCCAAGGGCAGGGCATCGCGGCCCGCCGCGCCGAGACGGCGGAAGAACTTGATGAAGCACTTAGCTGGTCGTTCGCGGCCGATTTCCCGAGCCTCGTGGAGGCCGTTGTCGACTAGGAGAGGGGATTGTCATGCCCATGCCGAGACCAGTACCGACCGGCGCTTTCATCCAGGTGTGCCACGTGGTGGACAACCTTGAAGCGGCCTGCGCGCGCTATAACACGATGTTCGGGATGGGGCCGTTCATCGGCGGCGGGCAGGGGGTGCTTTCAGACCATGTCTATCGCGGCCAACCTGCCGATCCGATCCGCATTCGGGGTGTGTTCGTGCAGAGCGGCGATCTCAACATCGAGCTTGTGGAGCTGGTCTCCACGGGGCCGAGCGCGTTTCACGACATGTTTCCCAGCGGCCAGCAGGGCCTGCACCACATGGCGATGTTCTGCGCCGATTATGAAGGGACGCGCGACCGCTACGTGGCCGCCGGGATGCCAGTGGCGAGCGAGTTCATCGTCAGCTTCGGCGCGCAGATCTGCTATATCGATGCGCGCGAGACGATGGGGCACATGATCGAGCTCTATCCCGAGAGCGAGGTGATCCGGGGCATGTATGCCCGCGCCCGCCACGAGTCCGAAAACTGGGACGGCAAGCACCTGATCATTCCCTGGTAGGCGCGCCCCAGCCGCCGCCGCCGGGCGTTTCGATCACGATGAGATCGCCGGCTTCCAGCGCGGCTTCTGCGCGGCCGGAGATGGCTTCGATCCGGCCATCAGCCCGTTCGATCCATTGGCGCCCGGGCGAGCCAGCTTCGCCGCCGACCATGCCGAAGGGGGCGACTGCGCGCGAGGAGGAGACGAGCGTCGCTACCATCGGCTCCAGCGCGCGGACTGCGCGCACGGCGCCATCGCCGCCGCACCACTGGCCCGCGCCGCCCGAACCTTCCCGCGCGCCAAAGCGTTCAAGTCGCACCGGCAAGCGGGTTTCCAGCACTTCGGGGTCGGTGATGCGGGTGTTGGTCATGTGGCACTGCACGGGCCCCGCGCCGTGCCAGCCGGGCCCTGCGCCCATGCCGCCGCCGATCGTTTCGTAATACTGGTGGCGCGCATTGCCGAAGAGGAAGTTGTTCATCGTCCCTTGCGCAGCAGCGGCGGCACCAAAGGCGGCGAGCAGCACGTTCAGCGCCTGCTGGCTGATTTCGGTGTTCCCAGCCACGACAGCGCGGCCGGGATCGGGATCGAGCAGCGAGCCCTTGGGAATGACGAGCTCGACTGGGCGCAGGCAGCCATCGTTCAAGGGAATGTCACGCCCCACCAGCGCGCGCAGGGCATAGAGCACGACCGCGCGGGTGACAGCGGCGGGCGCGTTGAAATTGCCTGTGTCCTGCGGGCCGGTGCCGGTAAAATCGATGCGCGCTGTGCCCGCCGCCTGATCAACGGTGACAGCAACCTTAAGTGGGCGGCCATCGTCGAGCCGGGCTTCGAAAACGCCGCCTTCCAACCGGGAGAGCACCGCGCGCACCGCTGCTTCGCCATTGCCCAGCACGTGGTCCATATAGGCGCTGACTTCGGCCAGGCCGTGGCGTTCGATCAGCGCGGCGAGATCGCGCGCGCCGGCCATGTTGGCGGCGATTTGCGCCTTGAGATCCGCCATGTTGGCATCGGGATTGCGCGCGGGCCACCGGGCCCCGGCCAGCAAGCGGCGCATCCCCGCTTCATCCAGCACCCCGCCGCGCAGGAGCAGCACGTTATCGAGCACAACGCCTTCTTCCTCCAGCGTGGTGGCGTGGGGCGGGCTGGATCCGGGGGTTGTGCCGCCGATATCGGCATGGTGGCCGCGATTGGCGACAAAGGCGACGGGGGCAGCGATGCCGGGCGCGAACACCGGGGTGATCACGGTCACATCCGGCAGGTGCGTGCCGCCATTGTAGGGATTGTTGAGCACGAAGGCATCGTCGGCCTGCAGATCAGTCCCCCGCGCAGCCATGATCGCGCGCACGCTCTGCCCCATGGCGCCAAGGTGCACGGGGACGTGCGGTGCATTGGCGATGAGCTGGCCCGCGCCATCGAACAGCGCGCAGGAGAAATCGAGCCGTTCGCGCATGTTGACGCTGGTGGCGGTGCTGCGCAGCACTTCGCCCATTTGCTCCGCCAGCGCCATGAAGCGCGCGGCATAGAGTTCGAGCAGGACAGGATCGGGCCCGGATGCAGCGGCGGCGGCAAGTGCCGCGCTGGCGGCTTCGGGCGCTTCTGCCGTGAGCAGCAGTTCGCCTTGCGGCAGCACGCACGCAGTCCAGCCGGGTTCGACGATGGTGGTGGCAAGGCCTTCGCGGATCATCGCGGGACCGGTGAGCTGTGCGCCGGGGGCGAGCGCGGCGCGGTCCCACACGGGGGCGGCATGAGCCTGGCCGCCGGTCCATAGCGTGACATGATCGACGGGTGCGGAGGGGGCGGCGGTAGTCTGCAGTGCCATTCCGGCGGGATTTTCGGCGGAGGCTGCGACCACTTCCACCACGATTTCTGCGACGACCAGATCGCGGCCGTGCTCGGCATAGCCGAAGCGGGCCCGGTGCTCGCTCTCGAACGCTGCGCGCATCGCGTCTGCCGAGGCGAGGGACACGCCGAGCGCGGTGTCGGTGCCAGTATAGCGCAGGCGGATGGTGCTGGTCGTTTCGGTCTGGCCTTCGCCGAGTTCCGCTTGGGCGGCTGCGGCCAGCCCTGCGCACAAGGGGGCAAGCCAGTGCTGGGCCTCGTCATCCAGCGGGCGTTCCACAGTCGCGGTGCGCAGCGCGCTGCGATGGGCAAGGCCCATGCCGAGCGCGGATAGCACGCCCGCGAGCGGATGGATCAGAACCTGCGTCATGCCGAGTTCGGCGGCGACGAGGCACGCGTGCTGGCCGCCTGCGCCGCCGAAGCATTGAAGCACGTGTGTGCGCACATCGATCCCGCGCCCGAGGGCAAGGCGGCGGATTGCTGCGGCCATGGCGGCAACGCCGACCGCAAGGAAGCCCTCCGCCACGTGCTCGGGGCTCCGCGTGCCGCCCATTGCGGCGGCGAGATCGGCAAAGCGCGCGGCGACCACGGCGGCATCGAGCGGTTCATCGCCGCTGGGGCCGAAGATCGCGGGGAAATGCGCCGGGCTGATCTTGCCGAGCATGACATTGGCGTCGGTGAGGGTCAGCGGGCCGCCGCGCCGGTAGCAGGCAGGACCCGGATCGGCGCCCGCGCTTTCCGGGCCGACGCGGATGCGCGCGCCATCGAAGCTGAGGATCGAGCCGCCGCCCGCCGCAATCGTATCGATGGCCAGCATCGGCGCGCGGATATCGGCGCCGGCGATTTGCGCTTCGAAGGTGCGCTCGAACGCGCCGGAATAGAGCGCAATGTCCGTCGAAGTGCCGCCCATGTCGAAGGCGACGATGCGGGGGAAACCGGCGGCATGCGCCGTGCGCGCCGCGCCGACGATGCCGCCGGCAGGGCCCGAGAGGATCGCATCGCGCCCATGGAAATCCGCCGCTGCGCTCAGCCCGCCGTCTGAACGCATGAAGGCGAGCGGGGTTTGCGCGCCGAGATCGGCGGTCACGCGGCCCACATAACCCTGCAGCACCGGCGAGAGATAGGCATCGACCAATGCGGTGCGCCCGCGCGCGACGAGTCCGATGGCGCTGCTGGCGGCGTGGCTGGCAGTGACCTGGGTAAACCCGGCTTCCACCGCCAGCGCGGCAATGCGCGCTTCCATTTCGGGATAACGCCAGCCGTGGATCAGCGCGACGGCACAGGCGGATAGGCCTGCCGCGCGGTGCCGGGCCAGCGCGGCACGTACAGCGTCTTCATCCAGCGGTTTGAGCAGCGCACCATCTGCCGCGACCCGTCCGTCGACTTCTTCTACCGCACTGTAAAGCGCGGCAGGCAACCGCACATCGAGATCGAACAGCCGGGGCCGCGCGGTGTGGCCTAGGCCAAGCAGATCGGCAAAGCCTGCGGTGATGAGGAGGAGAACCGGCTCCCCCTTGCGTTCCAGCAAGGCATTGGTTGCGACCGTGGTGCCCATGCGCACTTCGGCGATGCGGCCGGGCGGGATCGGTGCGCCGGGCTCAATCCCCAGAAGGCGGCGAATGCCGGCAGTCGCGGCATCGGCATAGTGGCCGGGGTTTTCGCTGAGCAGCTTGGCAGTGCGGAGCTGACCATCGGGTGCACGCGCCACGATGTCGGTAAACGTGCCGCCGCGGTCGATCCAGAAATGCCAGCCCGCCTGCGTCACTCGGCCCAGATGCCTTCGCCAAGGAACCGAGCCATGAGAGCTTCGTCGGCGGTCACGTCGAGCCCCTGCGCGGAGAGCCAGTCGTCGTTGAACAGGGTGGAGGCATAGCGTTCGCCTGAATCGCACAGGATCGAGACGATGGCTCCGTCTTCGCCGCGCGCGGCCATTTCGCCCGCGATACGCGCGCAGGCGACGAGGTTCGTCCCGGTCGAGCCGCCGACGCGCCGACCAAGGTGGCTTGAAAGCGCGCGCGCGGCGCCGATCGAGGCACTGTCGGTCACCACTTCCGCCCGGTCGATCACGCTCGGCACGAACGAAGGCTCTACCCGGGGGCGGCCGATGCCCTCAACCCGGCAGGGTTCGCCGCTGCCGGCAGAGACGGTGCGGTCGTGCCAATGGCGGTGGAAGGCGGAAGCGGCGGGATCGGCGAGGCACAGCCGGGTGGGATGGCGATAGTAGCGCAGAAAGCGTCCGATGGTGGCCGATGTGCCGCCGGTGCCCGCGCCGCAGACGATCCAGGTCGGCACGGGATGCGGTTCGCGGCGCATCTGCGCGAAGATGCTTTCGGCGATGTTGTTGTTGCCGCGCCAGTCGGTCGCGCGCTCAGCAAAGGTGAACTGGTCCATGTGGTGGCCGCCGCATTCCGACGCGATGCGCGCGGCGACGGCATGGACGGTGCCGGGATCCTCGACTGGATGGCACGTGCCGCCCAGCGCCTCGATCGCGGCGATTTTTTCGCGCGCGGTCCGTTCCGGGATCACAGCGACAAAAGGCAGGCCGAGCATCCGCGCAAAATAGGCCTCGGATACGGCAGTGGAGCCCGAAGAAGCCTCGACCACCGTGGTGCCCGGCCCGATCCAGCCGCTGCACAGCGCGTGGAGGAACAGCGAACGGGCGAGGCGGTGCTTTAGGCTGCCGGTGGGGTGGCTGCTCTCGTCCTTGAGGTAGATCGCGATCCCCGGCAGCGCGGGCAGCGGGACGGGGAGCAGGTGCGTATCGGCCGAGCGCGCGTAGTCCGCTTCGATCCGTCCGATGGCCCAGTGGACCCAAGGTTGGTCCTGCCGCGTCTGCGGCGGCTCTTGCGGGGCGTGCATGATCGTCTCTCTCGGGCCTGTATCAGCGGGGAGTTACCGCTTAGGCGAGGGGCGAGAGTGGCTCAAGGCCGATTGGAACCGCTTAGGCGGCGCGTAGCACCACGGTCAGATGAACTTTGAGCAGGTCTGCCGGATCGGCATTGGCAAGGCCGCGCGCCAGATCGAGCGAGGCATGCCAATAGTCGCCGGGGCCAACGGGGAAGGTTTCCTCACCCAGCGTGGCGATGCCGCGTCCGGAGATGACGTAGTAGAATTCCTCGTAAGCGCCGATGCCGTTGCGATCATCGGCAAAGTGCGTGTGCGCGCCTTCCGCCGCGCCGGGCGGAATTTCGAGGATGAGGAAGCGCGTGGGTGCGCCTTTCCCATCGAAGCGGAAGTGCCGGACGGTGACCGCACCGGGCCCGCCGCGCATCGATTCCACCACTTCGCGGCCATCGAGTTCGTTCTCGATGGGGCCGCTACTTCGCCCGTCCGTCATGTCAGAGCGAGCCGAGCTTCATGAAGAAGGCCCAGCGTTCGGCGCGCAGTTCGTCGGCGCTGAGCGCGACGAGGTCCTGCAGTTCGGCGCGCAGCGCTGTGCCGAGGCGCTTGATCGTCTCGGCATGGTTGCGGTGCGCGCCGCCCACAGGTTCGTAGATCACGCGGTGGATGACGCCGAGCTGCATGAGATCCGGTGCGGTCATCTTCATCGCCTCTGCCGCTTCTGGCGCGCGGTTGTTGCCGCGCCAGAGGATCGAAGCGCAGCCTTCGGGCGAGATGACGGAGTAGACCGAATGCTCAAGCATCAGCACGCGGTTGGCACTGGCGAGCGCGACTGCGCCGCCCGAGCCGCCTTCGCCCACGATCACCGCCACGAGCGGGACACCCAGTTCAAGGCACTTTTCGGTGCTGCGCGCGATGGCCTCTGCCTGCCCGCGCGCTTCGGCATCGACGCCGGGGAAGGCGCCCGGGGTATCAACCAGCGTGATCACGGGCAGGCCAAAGCGGTCCGCAATGTCCATCAGCCGGATCGCCTTGCGATAGCCTTCGGGCCGGGCCATGCCGAAATTGTGGCGGAGGCGCGTGGTGGTATCCTCGCCCTTGGCATGGCCGATGACCATTACCGGCTGCCCGCCGAGGCGCGCGAAGCCGCCGATGATCGCCTGATCATTGCCGTAGAGCCGGTCACCGCCCAGCGGCAGGAAATCCTCGAACAGCCCTTGCACGTAGTGGACGAAGTGGGGCCGCTGCGGATGCCGCGCCACTTGCGTGCGCTGCCAGGGCGTCAGGCGGGCGTAGATATCGCCGAGCTGGCGGTGGGCCCGCTCGTCCAGCATCAGAGCTTCGGCTTCGTTTTCGCCGGATACGCCTTTGCCCTCGCGCAGCGCGGCGGCGCGCTTTGCGAGGGCTTCAATCGGCTTTTCGAACGCAAGGTATTCCATCAGACCGTCATCGACATCCCGCGATAGATGCGCGCACGATAGCGCGAATCTTCGGCATCGGGGAGGGGGGTGCCGACCAGCAGCACCGCGCGGGCAAAGCGCTTCACTTCTTCCAGATGCTCATCGAGATCGCGCGGTTCTTCCGAACGGACGCGGCGGGTGAGGTTGATCTGGTTGACCGGCGCACCGTGGACCAGTCGCTCGTTTTCAACCGCCAGCGTGGCGGTGAAGCTGTGCAGCGTCGTCTTGATGAAGTTGGCGAGCGCGAAGGCCGGGCTCTTGTCACCCATCGGCACATCGGGCGAGACCAGCACCAGCTGGCAATCATCGTAGAGCGAGGCCTTGCGCGAGACGCGGAAGTGTGTCGTGAGGTTGTCTGCCACCAGCGTGCGGAACTCCTCAGGGCTGAGCAGCGCGTCGGTTGCGAAGAGCCGCGTCGGCAGCGCTTGCAGCGGGGTGGAAACGATCGTGGCTGGGTGTCCCCAGCGCTTCAGCGCTTCGTCCATCGCCGCCTCGACCCCGCCTTCCAGCGACACGTGCTCCAGCGGTGCATCCGCGATATCATCGAGCTGCCCGGCAAATGCGGTAAAGGCGTCCCCGGTGCTGCTCATCAGCACGACGCGCGCGACATGGCATTCGCTGATGAAGGCGCGCGCGGTTTCGGCGATGTAATCGGTGAGGTGCTCGCCGATGATCCACACGGTGCGCCCGCGCATCTGATCGAGCCGTTCCTGTTTGGGGCTGCCGAACAGTTCGCGCTCCGTGGTCGAGCGTTCGACGCTGAGGCCGCCCGAGGGCATAAACGTCTCGCCCGAAACGGCGCGGTCGGCAAGGAAGAACACGGTTGCCTGCGCCACGTCGGTTTCGGTCGGCATCTTGCCGAGAAACAGCTGCGAGAGCACACCGGTCCCGACTTTCTTGGCTTCCACCGCAATCTTGTCTGCCGGCAGGAAAGGCTCGTCCTCAGGCGGGGTCTTGAGCAGCCAGTCGCGGTTGGCCTCGGGCGTATCGGGCCGCTCAGCCCATTCGGGGCTATCGAGGAAATAGCCCGCGCCGCGCAGGCGGCCGACGAGCTTGGCCGCGATATCCGGGGTCATCAGATAACGGTCCCAGGTGCACAGGCCGTCACCCTCACGCGCACAGGCCAGCGCCAATTCGCGGATTTCGCGCGGGTTGTTGGTATCGTGCGACATGCGCACGGTATCGTTGCGGGCAAGACGGCTGAGCAGTGCTTCAACCCGTACGCCCCGGCGCAGCGATTTGACAGCCGCCGCGTGGATTGCGTTGAGGCGCTTGTTCGCCAGGATCAGCTTGCCGCGCCGCTCGAACAGGCCGGGCTTGCCGCCGGTACCCGCCAAGCGGTCGCCATCGACCGGGCCGGGCGCGATGGCGTTGAACTGCACTTCGGGCCCGAGGTAGCGCGCCATCGATTCCACCATCGCGCGCTGGCCCGATTTGGACGCGGCATAATCGGCTCGGTTGGGATAGGCGACCGCCAGGTACTTCTCGCCGCCGAAATACGACGAGACATTGAGCACATAGCCCGAACCTTGCGCCTTCATGATCGGCACGACGTGGTGCATCAGCGTGAAGTTGGAAATGAGGTTTGCGTCGAGCGTGTAGTTCCAGGCATCGAGGCTCATGTCGACGACCATCTCTTCCGCGCCCGCAACGCCGGCGTTGTTGATAAGGTAGTCGATCCGCCCGAACGCCTTGATCGTGGCATCAACGGCAGCCTTGAGGCTGTCCAGGTTGCTCACGTCCATGCCCGCCATGGTCTGCACGCGGCGCTCGACCCCGGCAAAACCGATGTCCTCCAGCTCGCTGACGATGCGCGCGCGGGCAACGGCCAGCTCGCTCTCGCGCCGTGCGACCATCATGACCTTGGCGCCCGCCAGAGCGAGGAGGCGCGCAACCTGGCCGCCGATCCCCGCCGAGCCGCCGGTGATAAGTGCAACCTTGCCGAGGTGGAGGCCGGTGATGTTCTCGCTGAAACCGGCCATCGCCTTGCGTGCGCCCGTCGCCTCGCCAATGCTGCGCGGCACGTAGAGCGTGACTTCGCCGATCTTGCTTTCCTTGATCAGCACACGCGCGGCGTGGCCGGCGGCGAAGCGGGTGTTCTCGCTTTCCGCATTGGAGAAGCGCACGATCTGGTTGCCCCATTCGCCTTGGCGGCGGCGGCCATGGGCTACGTCGATCTCGCTCTCGTCGCGCCAAATGCGGATCAGCTGCTCGATCGCAGCGCGCATCACGTTGGCATAGACGTTGGTCTTGCCGTCGCTGGCGTTCGACATGAAAATGAAGCGCGGCGCCTGCAGCAACGAGCCGTGGCGTTTCCAATAGCGGCTCAAGGTGCGGGCGAGCGCCATGGCGCCGACGAGTTCGACATCCATGAACGTGTTGATCGTATCGTCATCGGCATCGACGAGCTTGCCGGTAAACTCCTGCGCGCCGTGAACGGGCAGGAAGATCGCGCCCGTGATCGGGGTGTTGGCTTCGGTATAGGCGGTAAGCGCGGCCTCGATGGTCGCAGGTTCGGTGCGGTTGAAGCGCACGATGGTGAGCGTATCACCGATGCCTTCCGCTTTGGCGCGGGCCTGCGCGATGGCGACATCCGCCTGGCGCGGAAGGCCGAGCAGCACGCTGGTGCCGCATGCGATCTGGATTTTGGCGATTTCCAGCGCTTCTTCCCAGCCGTCGCCTGCCGCAATCAGAATGGCGAGGCCCGAACCGTCCATCGAACGCATGGTCGGCCGCGCAAGATACGTGGCGCGCTCTTCCTTGCGCACGGTCATGCCGTGGGTGACTTCGAAATCATGGCCGTTGAACGCGGCGGATTCATCGCTGCCAAGGAACACGCAGGTTGTCGCGATGTCGTCCGGCACAGGGAAAGTCTTCGCCTTGGGCGCGCCGGCAGTGCTGCGTTCCAGCGACATCATGTCGAAGAAGGTGTTTGCTGTGGTGCCCTGCTCGTCTCCCCGCATGGTGTCCATGGCGGCGAAGACGGTGCGGATGCGTTCGCTTTCGATCGGGCCGGGGAAGACGAGATTGACGCGGATGCCCTTGGGGCCAAGTTCGAGCGACAATTCGCGCGACCATGCGTTCATCGCGGCCTTGGGCACGACATAGGCCGCGCGCGCATAATATGGCGTGCGCGAGAAGATGGTCGAGACGTTGATGATCGAGCTACCCTCGGGCATCGCCGGGGCGACGGTCCGCGCAAGGTTCCACGCCACGCCGAAGATATTGCGCATCGCGGCGGGCACGGTTTCGGTATCGTTCGCGCCGCGCTTTTGCAGGGCGGCGAGTTCTTCCGCATCGAAGGGCAGCTGCTCGATCGGCTGCTTGGGGCCGGCGGAGCCTGCGTTGTTCACCAGAATATCGATCTTGCCGAAGCGCTTGACGACATCGGCCACGCCGGCGCGGACCGATTGCGGATCGCCGCCATCGAGGATCACGGTTGCAAGGCGGGTTTCGTCCACGCCCGCTGCTGTGCGCATGGAATGCGCGGCCGCTTCAAGGCGCTCCGCCGTGCGGCCCGTCATCACGACGGTCGCGCCTTCGGCAAGGTAGTGGCGCACGATGTAGCCACCCAGATTGCCCGCCGCGCCCGTGACGAGCGCGATCTTGCCGGCCAGTCTGCCGGAGCCGGCAGCTTGCGCGGTGGATGCCGGAGTGGTCGTCTTTGCCTTGGCCATGTCACTCTCCTGCGAAAATTCAGGCGCGCGTGTTGCGCCGATTGAGGTGTTCAAAGCCTGGGGAGGGCAGCTTGAAAGGGGGCCCGCGCTAACGCGGCGCGGGTGTTCGCTTGGGGCGCTCAGCCATCCGCGGCCCCCGTTTCCTGCGCAGCACCCAAGACCGCCCATGCTTCCAGCAGCGCATCGCGGCTGCGCAGGCCCATGGCGGGGAGGGCGTGGTTGACGACATACGTCGCGCCCGAATGGCGGTTGTCCCACATGGACTGATGCGCTTCGGGAAGACCATCCCAGCTGACCACTTCGGGGTCGGTCACTTCAAGCAGGCCCGCTGCAATCATGTCGTTCATGCGCGCGACTTCGAAGGCGTTGCAAAGGTGCGTGCCGAGGATCGAGGCGGTGGGCATCAGGATTTTGCGCTGGCGGGTCCAGACTTGCGGCGCATAGAACGTGAATCGGCTGTCGGCGCAGTCTTCGGCGAAGACAACGCGGCCCGTGAAGGGCTTCACCAGCGAGGTCGAAACGCCGAGGGTATCCTGGCCAACGCGTTCGAACACGAGGTCCGGCGCGCCGCGCGGATTGTCTGCCGAGCGCAGGATCTTGCCGACCGCCGAGCCGAAGGGCTTCATCACCCGGTCCTGATAATCGCGCACGGCCGCCTTGAAGACTTCGATATCGGCCTTGGCATCGGGCAGGCGCGGCATCGTATCGGGCCAGAGGAAGTTGTCCCCCTCCCGCCGCCGGATGGCTTCAAGACTGACAATGCCTTCGATCGCGTCTTCAAGGCCGAGCGAGCCGAGAAATTCGCGCTGTCCGTCAGTGGTGGTGGCAACCACGGTGCGTGCGTTGAAGCGGCGCGCGGCCTCGATGATTTCGAGGCCCTTGTCGTCCAGCAGGTCGGTCGAGCCGGGGCCGTAGTAGATAAGCACCGCCTCACCGCCGCGCAGGGCCGCACGGCGCAGCATCTCTTCGGGGCTGGCCGTGCCGGGCTTGCCCATGAAGCTGAAATGATAGCCCGAGGACGCGCCATAGAACGCCAGCGTGCCGTTTTCGGCGAGGAGCTGGAAGCTGCGCGGGAACGCGGTTTCGCCGGCGTGGCTGACGACATAATCGGCCAGCTTGCCGCCGTTGAGCGCCTTGTATTCCTCCACCAGCGGCGCGCCGGCGGCTTCCCAGTTGCGGGCTGCTTCGGCGTCTTCTGGCACGGTGGTGTAGAGATCGGCGAAGCGCGGGTCCTTGCGGTTGATCGCGCCGACCGCACCCTGCTGGCCGGTGATGAAAGCAGCACGGTCAGGGCTGGAGACGAGGCCCGTGACTTGCAGGCCCGTACGCACCGAAGAGCGCAGCGCATCAAGCCCGGTGCCGGTCGCGGCGCCTTCGACGAAGAGCGTGCGGCCCGGCGCGATCTGCAGCGTGGTAAACAGGCAGCGCGAAATCGTGCCGAGATTCAGCACATAGCTGCCCGCCTGCTCCAGCGTCAGGTTCGGCGGAACCTTGTGCATCTGCGGCGCCTGCACGGTGAGGAACTGTGCGTGGCTGCCCGTTTCGGTCTCGTAGCCCTGGATCGAGAAGTCCGCGTACATCGGATCGTTGCCGACCGCCGGCGAGAGGAGATCGTTGGTGCCGGAATAGACCGTGACAAGATCGCCGACCTTCACGCGGCCTTCGCTGCGCGTCTCGCTGCCTAGCGCCGCAACGAGCGCGATGCCGCCCGAGCCAGTGATCTGGACGTCTTCCTCATGGCTATCGAAGGGCGAGACGGGAATGCCGGTCAGCGCCCAGATATCGTTGAAGTTGACCTCGCTGGTCAGCATGTAGAGCAGCGCTTCGTTGGGCGCGGGCTCTGGAACTTTGACGATCAGTTCGCGCTCATGCGTTGCGGGCGGGCCGAAGCGGGGGGCGCCGGTATCGGGGTCGCGCGCGATGCCGAATGCATATTGCCATTCGGGGATCGCGGTGACGCCGGGATAGAACGGCGCGCCGACGGGGAGCAGATCGCCGCTCGCCTGCAGCGCAGCCCCGCGCGGTTCGTGCTCGGCGTCGATCCACACGCCGTCGCGGCGAACGGGGAGCGGGGGCGCGACTTTGTCCATGAACTGGCGGATGCCGGTCTTGCCGCCATCGGGATCGGTGATCGCCTCGGCAAACAGCGCGGCTTCGCGGGCGAGGCCGGCGGACATGCCTGAAGTAAGCCCGATGCGGACCGCATCGAGGGCGCGCTCACCAGCCTTGCCCCGTCCGGCCCATTCGAGCTGGCGCAGAATGCGCTGGAGGAAATCGTCTTCCAGCACTGCGTCGAGATCGACCGCCGATGCCTTTTCCCACTCGGCCGTCGCAGCCTCGCGTGCCGCGAAGGCCTTGCCCAGCGCGCTGTCCGCGCCGCGCTTCACCCAATCGCGCACCATCGCATGGGCTTCAGCCAGCGCATCGCGGCTGCCTTCTGCCAGTGCATCGACAAGGCCGATTTCCTGTGCCTGCGCAGCATCGATGCTGCGCCCGCCGAGGATGAGATCGAGCGCATCTCGCACGCCGGTTTCGCCATGACGATCCGCCAGCAGGCGCGGTAGGCGCTGCGTGCCGCCATAGCCGGGCAGCAGGCGCAGGCGGATTTCGGGCTGGCCGAAGCGTGCTGTGGTTTCCGCGACGCGGACATGGCACGCCAACGCAAATTCCATGCCGCCGCCCAGCGCCACGCCTTGCACCGCCGCGATGCAAGGCTTGCCCATCTGCTCGATCTTGCGGAAGGCGAGCTGCGCGTTGTTGGGCAGCACCATTGCCTCATCGAAGGAATGGATTTCCTCCAGCATCTGCCGGATATCCGCGCCCGCGACGAACGAGGACGTGCCCTCGCCGGTGAACACCACCGCAACGACATCGTCCTTGCGCGCAAGGTGCTCGACCACGATCACCAGCTCGTCGATCGCGCGCTCGTTGAGCGCGTTGACCGGAGCGTTGGTTACAGTGACGGTGGCGACCCGCTTGCCGGGGGCAACAGCGTTGTACTGGATCAGGAAGTAGCGATAGCGTTCGAACAGCGATTGCTCTTCGGAAAGGCGCTGCTGGCGCTGCCAAGCGTCGATCGCGGTCTTGAGCTCGGTCAGGCTTTCCGGATTGCGCAGCGTGGTGACGTCACCCAGCTCGCCGCCCTCCACCAGAGCGCGGACCATGCGGCGCATGTATTTGCCCGAGCGGGTTTCGGGGAACTGGCTGACCTCGATGAAATCAGCCGGAACCGCGACCGCGCCCTTTTCAGTGCGCACAAGATTGAACAGGCGCTGGCGGTCTTCCTCAGTCAGCTTGCGGCCTGCAACCGGCACGACGAAGGCGAGCGGGGTCAGTCCCTTCTCGCGGTGCGGTGCGCCAACTACGAGGACGTTGCCGACCGGCGAGTTGGGATCGAGCGCCTTGTCGCGCAGGACCGCGCCTTCGATTTCCTCGGTGCCCATGCGGTGGCCCGAGACGTTGATGACGTCATCCGAGCGGCCATGGAATGAGAACGAGCCATCATCATGCGCAATGGCGAAATCGCCCTGCGTATAGGCCCATGCGCCCTGCCAGCGGCTCCAATAGCCGGATTCCCAGCGCCCTGCATCGCCCTTCCAACCGCCGAGTACGCTGCCGTTCTCGACGCGAAAGTTCTCGACATCGCCCCAGATCGTGCGCGCCAGATAGGGGTAGGGGGCGGCAATGACGATCTCGCCCTTTTCGCCAGGCGCGGCGCGGCGCCAGGTGACGCCTTCGGTGCCGACGCGCGTGAAGGGGGCCTTGCCCGGGGCGGCGTTCTCATCCTCCACCCAGACATCGCCGACGATCCATGGCAGCGGGAAGGCGTGGGCATCTGCCTTCAGTGGGAAATCGGCGTTTCCGTAGAAATGCGTCCAAGCAATGCCGCCGTGCTCGGTCGCCCAGTAGCTGTTGATGTACTGCGGGGTCACGTGCTCCATGCCGAAGGCTTGCACGGACGGGCTGGTCGGCTCAGCGCAGAAGGTGGCAACGCGCAATGACGCCATGCTGTAGCGCAGCACGTCAGCCAGGTTGGCAGGATCCGACATGATCGACTTGAGGAAGGTCACGCCGGCCTTGAAGATCGTGATATTGTGCCGCTCGATCATCGAGGCGAAGCGGCCCGCATGGGGGAACACGGGCGAGCCTTCGGAGACCACCGTGGTGACGCGCGAGAGCAGCGCGGCGGAGATCTGGTAGCTTTGCCCGGTGATCCAGCCCGGATCGGCGACGACGAAGATCGTGTCGCCGGGACGCGCATCGAACGCGACCTGCATCGACTGTGCGATGCCGGCGGTGTAGCCGCCGTGGACGTGGACAATGCCCTTGGGCTTTCCGGTGGAGCCCGAGGTGTAGATGAAGAACAGCGGGTAATCGGAATCGACCGGCAGCGGCTTCGACGAAGCCCAGATCGCGCGAACGAATTTGGCATCCGGCAGCGTGAGCAGAGCCTCTTCGCTGGCCAACCCCGCCTGCTTGAGGATCGTCTCCAGCGCCGCATCGGTCAGCTCGTGGCTCCAGCGGTCGCGCTCGGTACGCCAGACGATATCGGGCTGCGCGGTGTGGCGCACCACGATCACGGTATCGACGCGCGGCGGCAGCGTCACGAGGCTGGAGGCGATGGCGAGGCGCACGCGGGCGGCATCGCTGGCGCCGATGCGCCCGCTCTCGCCCAGCTTGATCAGCGCGCGGCCGACACCGCGCATCACGTCCGAGCGTTCGACCGTGACTTCGCCAGCCAGCGTTTCGGCAACGGTATCTGTGATGACGGCGGCGTCTGCCGCATCAAGGCCGAGATCGGTGGCGGCAAGAACCGCAAGAGCGGTGCTCACCGGCACGTAGTTGTCGAGCGCAGGGTCGGTATAGGCGGTCTTGAACGCGGCGACCTGCGCGTTGCGGTAGCTGCCGTCTGATGTGACGATGACCCGCGCGCCGGCGTCTGCGATGCGGTCGGACAGGGTCTTGTCGCTAAAGCCCCCGAACACGGCGGTGTAAACAATGCCGAGACGCTTTGCCGCTTCGGTCCAGAAGATCTGCGGCACGATGCTCGGCATGTTGAGCGCGATGCGGTCACCGGCCTTGAGGCCGAGCGCTTCGAGCGCGACCGCGCACTTGGCAACTTCGAGCAGGAGGCGCTTGCGCGAGACGGTGAAGGTATCGACCGGCGCGCCGCGCCCGCCATCTGCGGCCATGTCCCAGCGGTCGCCTTCGAAGATCAGTGCGGCTTCCGCGCCGTGCCCGGCCAGCACATGGCGGTCGATCTCGTTGAACGCGGCATTGGTGCGCCCGCCCGTGAACCAGCGCCAGTGCGGCGGATTGCTGTCGTCGAACGCCTTGGTCCAGGGCGCAAAGCCTGCCGGCAGGGCAGGGGCGACGGGCGCGCCAGTGGCGGCGTCCCAGCCGGTCCACGACCCGGCCTCATCGCGGCTGAGCCACGCGCCGGCGGTACCTGCGCCTTCGACGAACCAGTGGATGCGCCGGGCGGCAATATCGCCGTGGAACGCGCCGGGATCGGCGAGTGCGGCAGCGCGCATGGCTTCCCAATCCGCGCGCGTACGCACCGGATTGATTTCGGCCTGCGGGGCCCTCTCGATGACTTGGGCCTCGGTCATAGCCGAATCGCCTCTCCCGTTTTCGTGTGTCTGAAACGTAGGGAGCCTCAACAACGACCGCTTGGCAATATCATCACGCTACTGCGTTAGAACTCGCAACAAACTGAGACAAAAACGACCTGACACGAAATATCGTTTGTTTCTCGCGTCATGGTCCGAAACCGGCCCCTAGCGCCTCTGGTTAGCGTACTAAGGCAAATATTAACCAGATTGGGATTTTTATGATGACGCCCGACAAGCCTGTCGGAGAGTTTATCCACAGGATAAGAAGTCATATTTTGCCCTGCGATGCCGGATGGTTCCGCCCGCGCCCGGCCATGCCGGAATGTGCAATCACACCAGATCAGACCGGTTTGGCTAATTCATGCGCCCCTAAACATGCCCCTTCGGGCAGGCGCTGCACAGGGGACGAATTATACCCTCTGTTGCAGCATAGCCTCACTTTTGGCGCATATCCGGCGGAGTCTGGAGGTAGGCTTCACCCATCGCTGCGCTGAAGCTGCGTTTCCATCATGCGCCGCATCTCGAACTTCTGGGCCTTGCCGGTCACCGTCATCGCGAAGCTTTCGACCACCCGCACATGGCGCGGCACCTTGTAGTGCGCGATCTGGCCGCGGCAGTGGCTGAGGATATCGTCCGGAGCCAACACGGCGCCGGCGCGGGCGATGACCCAGGCGCAGACTTCCTCGCCGTACTTCTCGTCCGCCACGCCAAAGACTTGCGCATCGGCCACATGCGGGTGGGTGAGGAGGAATTCCTCGATCTCGCGCGGGTAGATATTCTCGCCGCCGCGGATGATCATGTCCTTGATGCGACCTGTGATGCGCACATAGCCCTTGGCGTCCATCGTCGCGAGATCGCCGGAATGCATCCAGCCCTCGGCATCGATCGCTTCGGCGGTCTTTGCAGGATCATCCCAATAGCCCAGCATTACGGCATAGCCGCGTGAGCAATATTCGCCCTGTTCGCCGATCGGCAGCGGCTCTCCGCTGGGCCCGACAATCTTGGCCTCGGCATGGGGGTGGACGCGCCCGACGGTACCGACGCGCTCCTCGAGCGGATCGTCGGTCGCGGTCTGGGTGGTGAGCGGGCTCGTCTCGGTCATGCCGTAGCCGATGGTGACTTCGTGCATGCCCAGCCGGCCCATCACTTCGCGCATTACAGTCACGGGGCAGGGCGATCCCGCCATGATCCCGGTGCGCAAGGTTGAGACATCGGTTTCGCCCAGCGCAGGATGGCCCAGCACGGCGATGAACATCGTCGGCACGCCGTAAAGCGCGGTGCAGCCCTCTGCCTCGACCGCTTCCAGCACGGCCTGCGGATCAAACGCCTCACCCGAGTAGACCATCGCCGCCCCGCTGGTGAGCGCGGCCAGATTACCCAGTACCATGCCGAAGCAGTGGTAGAGCGGCACGGGTATGCAGATCCGGTCCGCGGGGGTCAGCGCGATGGTCTGCGCGGTGTAGTATCCGTTGTTCAGGATATTGCGATGGGTGAGCGTGGCGCCCTTGGGAAAGCCGGTGGTGCCGCTGGTGAACTGGATGTTGATTGCATCATCCGCGCCCAGCGCGCATTCCGCAGCTGCAAGCGCTGCATCGTCGGGCGTCTGAATCAGAGCCGACCAGGGCAGGAAGCCCTCGTGGACATCGTCTCCGATGGTCACGATGCCGCGCAAGTGCGGGAGCCGGTCAGGGCCGATCTCGCGCAGCATGGAGATGTAGTCGCTGCTCTTGAAGCGCACAGCGGTGACAAGCAGGCTGCAGCCTACCTTGTTCAGCGCATATTCGACCTCGTTCACCCGGTAGGCTGGGTTGATCGTGACGAGCACCGCGCCGATCCGCGCGGTGGCGAACTGGATCAGCGTCCATTCCGCGCAATTGGGCGCCCAGATGCCGACGCGGTCACCGCGAGCGACGCCGAGGCGGAGCAGGCCCGTCGCGACCTGATCGACCGCGAGATCGAGTTCTGCCCAAGTCCAGCGCTGCCCTTGATGGCGCGAGACCAGCGCAACCCCATCAGCCCAGCGCGACGCCGCGTGGCGCAGCGCCGTGCCGATGGTGGTTTCTAGCAGGGGTACCTCGGTCGGCCCCTTGGCATAGGACAAACCGTTCACGACTTATGTCCTCAGAACTTCACGCCTGCGGTCACGCCGTACATGCGCGGGTTGCCGATGTGGTTGTAATCGAGCCCGAAGCCGGTGAGATCGATGCGCGAGGTGAAGTAGAACTTGTTGCCAAGGTTGCGGGCCCAGGCCGAGAGGCTGTAGCGCCCGTCGCTGCTGTTCCAGTCAAGATGGCCGCCAAACAGCGCATACGAAGTCTGCCGCAGGCGCGGAATGTTGATGTTCTCGAAGAACTGGCTCGACTGGTAGGCCAACTCCGGGTGGACCGAGAACGAACCGAAGCCGCCTTCAACTACGGTCCAGTCGAAGCTGGCGTTGAAGGTGAGCGAAGGTGCATTGGAGAGGCGGTTGCCAGCCACGTTCACGCCGCTGACGATACCTTCCTTGATCTTCGTCGAAAGCAGGCCAAGCCCGGCGTGGAGCGTGAAGGCATCGCTCGGCCGCACGGTCAGCTCTGCTTCGGCGCCGTAGAGCGTGGACTTGGGAATATTGAGCAATTGCTGCGACGCGTCAGCCGGGTTCACGTTGATGAACTGCTGGTTCTTGTAGGTGTAGTAGAACGCCGCCATGTTGAGTGTAACACGGCGATCCCAGAACTGCGTCTTGGCACCGGCTTCGAACGCGGTAACCTGTTCGGCCTTGGCCACACCCAGTTCGGCGGGCGTGAAGAACGCCTGCGCGTTGAAGCTGGGCGCGCGGTAGCCGCGGCTCACGCTGGCGTAGAGCAGATCGCCGCTCGCGAGCTTGTAATCCAGCCCGATCTTGCCCGAGAGGTTGTCCTGCTTGAAGGCAAGGTCCGAGAGCGGGATGAGGTTGGCGACGAAGCTGTCGTCGACGCCTAGTGCATCGGCCGAGAAACCGGTCTGCTTCCCGTCATCGTGCGTATAGCGCAGGCCGCCGCGCAGCGTCAGCGCATCGGTGAGCTTGTATTTGAGATCGGTGTAGAGCGCGAAGCTCTTCTTTACCTGATCGAACTGGTTGCGCACCTTGCACGCCGCCGGCAGGCCGGCTGCGCAGTCGGCCGCATCGATCACGCCGTCTTCGTTCACATCAAGGCCGTTGAACACTTCAAGCGTGGTCTGGTTGTAGACCTTCTCGCGGTTGAAATAGGCGCCGAGAATGAAATCGAACGGGCCGCCGGTGTCGCTGGTCAGCCGCAGGTCTTGCGCGAACTGGCTGGCCTTGTCGAAATAGGGCACTTCGAGGTTGCGCCCGGAGAAGCCGTCAGTGTCTTCCTTAAAGAACAGCGAGCCCTTGTCATAGCTGGTGATGCTGGTCAGCGCGAGGGTGTCGGCCAGCTCATAGTTCACGGTGAGCGCGACCGACGTGGTTACGGCGCGGCGCTTGGTCGCAACGTTGGAGTCGATCTGGAACTGGCTCAGGCCGGGGCGATTGACCGCTTCGGGCTGGGCATAGATGCCGTAGTTCTGCGGGTTCTGGAAGCTGTGCGAGCCGCGCAGAATGATCTTGAGCTTCTCGGTCGGCTCCAGCTTGAGCGTGCCGCGCAGGGCCCATTCATCGGTGCTGGCGAGATCAGGGAAACCTGGGTTGACGTTCTTGAACCAGCCATCGGCCTTGGCAAACGTGCCGGCCACGCGCAGCGCCGCCTTTTCGCCCAGCGGCACGTTGACCGCGCCGTTCACGTCGACGCGGTTGTAGTTGCCGTAGCCTGCATTGAAATAGCCGCTCGTCTCGCCCAGCTTCGCATCGCGGCTGATGAGGTTGACCGCACCACCGGTGGTGTTCTTGCCATAGAGCGTGCCCTGCGGCCCGCGCAGCACTTCGACGCGCTCGATATCGTAGAGCGCAACGCCGAGGAACGCGAAGTTGCCCTTGTAGACTTCGTCATAATACGTCGCGACCGGGCTCGACTGGTTGAGGCTGAAGTCCGACATCGAGACGCCGCGCAGTGCGAAGATCGGCGTGTTGTCGCCCACGGTCGAGGTCAGCTGGAGGTTGGCGACCTTGTTGACGAGGCTGTCGACGCTGGTGATGCGCGACTTGGACAGTGCATCGCCGCCAATGGCGGAAACCGAGATCGGGACCGACTGGAGGTTTTCGGACCGCTTGGCGGCCGTCACGACGATTTCGCCGGTGTCCTGCGCATCGGTGCCGGTCGCGGCCTGAGCGGCCTGCTGTGCGTAGGCGGGTTGCACCACCAGCATCAACGCCATCGGGGCGGCCAGCGCGGCGCTGGAAAGAAAGACAGTCCTCATGGGCATTCCCTCACTTATTTTCAAACGTAACTGATTATTGCGATTGTTCGCTGTGAGTCTTGGCAAAACCGGCCACCAGACGTGCTCTTGTGGCGGCACGTTCCAGGCGGAGCGGGTTTTGGCGCAGCCGCCCGATCTCTTCGGCGGTATAAGGCTGGAAACTCTGCGGCACATGCGTGGGATCGAACCGGTGAATGGTCCAGTTGACGAGGTTGGCGAGCCGGTCGTCTGGCAGATCGACCGTGGCGACTCCCGGCACCCTGCCGAGGAACTCGCGCCCGCCCGGCACGGTCAGGAACTTCGCAACCACGCCGTGCATCGGCGGGTTGGAATGGTCATCGCCGCTGCCGTCGGGGCGGTGGCAGCCTTGGCATTTAAGCTGGTAATCAGTGCGCGCCTGCGTTGCATCCCACACGCCGGGAATGGCCTGCTCATCCGCCCGTGCCCCGGCACCCACCAAAAGGGCGAGGCCGAGAGGGAAGGCGAGCCAGCGAGCGTTCATTGCCCGCCTGCAGCAGCGTGGAGCTTGCCCACGTCCTGCGCGGAAAGTGCTGCACCGCCGGCACGGAAGGCAGAAATCTCGGCTTCGTCAAAGGGTTTGAACTCCGGCCCTGTCTTCACGATCATCGTGCCGACATGGTTGAGCACGGCAGCCACCGAGGCATCATCGAGCCCGCCTTGCGCCGGCATGACGCCGCGATAAGGCTTGCCCGAAACCGTGATCGGCCCGCTGACGCCGCGCGTGACGACAAGCGCCAGATAGCGCCGACCCGCTTCGCCTGTCGCCAAGGTCCGCACATCGGGGCCGAGCGGCGGGAAGGCACCGGGAACGCCTGCGCCGGTTTTGGTGTGGCAGGCCGCGCAGCGGCCATAGACCGCTGCGCCATCGGCTGCTGCATGGACGGGGAGCGTCAGGCCCGCGAGAGCCGCAGCACCACCGGCCGCAAGAGCAAGTAAAGCGGCGAGCTTCACTTCGGTTCCGCCAGCGCCACGCCGATAACCGCTGCCACCGAGCAGTTGTAGACCGAGCTTTCCGAGCCGAGGCACCAGTTGTAATCGTTGTTTGATTGCGAGCGCACTTGCGGGCGGTCGCCCTCGTTACGATTGCACAGGCACTGGCCGCACGACGAAGTGCCGCAGCAATCGTTGTAGCTGATCACATAAGCGCGTCCGTCTGCCGGGTTGGTGCAAGTGCCAATCCACGTGATCGGTGACATTTCGGTGCCCGGCGGGCAAGTGTTGACCGATCCGCCGCAGCACGAGCAGAGAAAGCCGTCGATCGCGCAGTAGCGCCAGTAGTCGCACGAGGAGCGGTCGCCCGGATCTTGCTCCAGCCCGGACATGATCGCGGGCCGCGCCGCCCCGGTGGCGTGGGGGCCGTGGCTACCCTCGCCGGAGGGTGTTGCTGCACGCGCCACTGGCAGCACCGGGAAAGTGGCCGCGCCGGTCATGCCCGCACCCAGCCATGCCAGAAGCGAGCGGCGCGAGGTGCCGCGGGCGATGCCGCGCGCGAGGTTTTCGGTCAGTTTGTCAAAACGCGCCATGGTTCAGGCCTCCGTATGCGTGTGCGCCTGGCGGCGGGCGAGAAATTCCTGGATCGAGGCAACGCCCCGTTCCTTGGCTTCGAACAGGCTTTCGAGATGTTCGCGGCTGTTGATGAGACCGAGCGAGGCGACGCGGCCCTCCTCGTCGAGCAGCACGGCATAAGGCAGCTTGGCGACGCCGAAAGCGCGGCCAAGCGCCTCGGAGAGCACGACCGGCAGCGCGTCCAGCCCATGTTCCTTGACCATCGCGACATAGCCCGGCTTGCCGCCGTCGCCCGCCACCACGATATCGAGCCAGCTTGCCTCGGCGCGCGCGGCGCTGCGCACGATCGGCAGCAGCGATTTGCACATCGGGCAATCGGGCGAAGCGAAGAACAACAACTGGCTGCGCGCCGCCCGCGTGCCGCCAATCGCGATGGGCAACCCGTTCATATCGGCCAGAGTCATCGGCGTGGCCTTTTCGCCCAGAGCCACTTTCTGGTGCAACGTAAGCGCGCCGGCGGGCGCGATGCGTTCGTGGAGGATGCCGACCTGGCGCGCGAGCGCTGCGATCAGCAGGGCTTGGCCGATAACGGCCGCCCAAAGCAGGATCTGGCTGGTGAGCATCATGCTGCCTTCCATTGCGGAGCGGGGATGGCGAGGATTTCACTCGCCCCGATGTAGAGTGCGAGCAGGCCCGCAGCGGCAAACGGTGCGTCGAGCGTAAGGCCCGTATCTGGCAGCACAGCAAGCCCGCCTGCCAGCAGCGCCAACCCTGCCGAGCGCAGAACGAGCGCCCAAGTCACCGGCTTGGCGCGGGCAGCCAAGTCGCACCCGCAATCGAGCGTTTCGCCGCGATGGCGAGCGAGGGCGAGGGCATAGCCTGCCCAGAGCGCAGCGGCGATCAGGGCTCCGGCGATCCGCAGCGGCGGGATCACGAGGCAAAGCGCCGCAACGATCTCGACAGTGCCGGCCACGATCAGCAGCAATTGCCCGCCAAGCGCGCCGGTTCCGGCGAGCTTGGCCGTCGCACTCGCCAGTCGCCCATGCGCCGCAGCCTTGTGCAGCGCCGAAGCGGCCAGCAGCAGCGCGCAGAAAAGAACCAACGCGGCCATCAGGGCACCTGGATCAGGATCGGGTTGGCCGCGACACTTGCGCCCAACGTGCGCACGAATGCGCCGGTCGCCGCGTCATAGATGTCAATCACACCGCTCGCCTGCGCGGCCACGAGGTGCGGCGTTGCTTCACGCGTCACGGCAATGGCAAGGGTCTGGCCCTTGAGCGGGATGCGCTGCGTGCGCGCTTTCTTCGCCGGATCGACGACCCAGACTTCGCTGCCGCCATCCTTGTGGCTGCCTTCTTTGCCGTAAGGGCTCATCAGCACATAGAGCTTGCCCGCAGCATCGGCATTGATCACTTGCCAGCCGCCGGGGCGCCATTCGGGCGTGCCGCCGTCTGCCGTGCCGACGCTGAAGGGGCCGGGCAGGGGCTTGGCCACCGCACCCGAGAGATCAAAGCCCTGGATCAGCCCGTGGAAGCTGACGAACCATGCGGTCTGGCCGACCATGGCAGGCGTGCTGAACAAGGGCTGCTTGTCGATATCCTGCACTTTGGGCACCGATTTCGACGATGCCGCTGCGCCGTTCGCATCGAGCGCCACGCTGAACAGCGAGCCATCGGCGCAAAGGCTGGTGAAGCCGCGTTCACCGGTGGGATAGATCTGCGAACAGCCGGGCAAGTCGATCTCGCCCAGCACCTTGCGGGCCGCAAGGTCTACCACGGTGACCGACTGGGCCGGGGTGAAGTTGGCCACCAGCGCCCACTTGCCGCCATTCGTGAACTGGAACAGGTGCGGATAGGTTACCGATTGTTGACGCTTCCCGCCGGGCAGCAAGATCTCGCCTTTGGGCTGCAACGTCGCTGTGTCCCAGATCGTGATTGCATCGGTGCGCTCGCCGCGCGTCAGTCGGGTGTAGAACGTCTCGGCGGTGTAGAGTTCGCCGCGCTCCTTCGAAATGAGCAGGTTGGCGAACTGCGCGGCGCGAACGAGGCCCTTGAGCGGCTGAACCGGATCGGCGGTATCCACTATGGCCACACGGCCATCGACAATCGCGTTGAAATGGAAATCGTGGACCGTGACCCAGCTTTGCGGCCATTCGGCGGGAAGCTTGGCAACGCTGGGCAGGCTTTCTTCTGCCAGCGGCTTGGGAAAGGCGCTGTCCGCCGCCGAGGCCGGGGCGGAAAGCGCCATGCTCAAAGCCATCGCCGATGTCAGGCCCGATGTCAGGGCCGAAGCAAATGCGGGCGCGATCAAACGCATGGTATTCCCCTGTGGCTGCGGGGACCGGCCCCGCTCTCTCAAAGCCAACAGTGGCGCATCCCCTACAAAATTGTCAACTGTCCTAAATAGGACGTTGGACATATTTATGGAAAACTGTAGCTATTGCATCGGGTACGGCAAAACAGGTGGGGAAACGCATGGTCCAGGCACCGAAGCTGGTTACCGATCTGCTGCTGCCTGAGCGCGATGGCGGATATGCCAAAGGCTATGAGACGCGTGAGCTGATAGTGCGCACGGCCCTCCATATCCTGATCGAGGAGGGCTACCGCGCCATGTCGATGCGGCGAGTCGCGGTGGCCTGCGGGATGAAGCTCGGCAACCTGACATACCACTACCCCACACGAGAGGATCTCGTGCGCGAACTGCTCAATGCAGTGATCAGCAGCTATGAAGTGGAGTTCGCGGCCATTGTCCATGCGCCGGGCGTTCCACCGGAGGAGCGGTTGGCGCGGGTTTGCGGCCTGATCATAGATGATATCGGCAGCAAAAAGACCACGCGCCTCTTCCCGGAACTCTGGGCGCTCGCGAACCACGATGCCTTTGTCTATGAACGCGTCCACGAACTCTATGACCGCGCGCGAGCACCCATCTTCGAGATCGTTGCCGAAATGCGCCCCGATCTCTGTGAAGCGGATCGCTTCGATCTGTCGCTGCTCATTTCTGCCTCGATGGAAGGGCTGACCGTCTTTGCCGGGTATCAGAGGCCCTATGCCGCGCGCCTTCCGGCAGTCGAGGCCATCGCCATCCGCTCCTTCATCGATATTGTGCGCAGCTTTCAAGGTTCAGGCGGCGCTGTAGCGAAGACCTAGCGCACGCTGCCTTCAAGGATCTGCAAGGTCTTCAGGTCGGAATGGAAATCAAGCGCATAGTCGCCGCCTTCGCGCCCGATCCCTGAAATGCCGATGCCGCCAAAGGGTGCGGTAAGATCGCGCACCAGGAACGTGTTGACCCAAACAGTCCCGCCGCGCACCGCGCGGCCAACGCGGTGGGCGCGCTCCTCGCTGCCGGTGTAGACGATGCCGGAAAGGCCGTAAGCGGTCGAATTGGCAAGCGCCACGCCCTCTGCCTCGTCCTTGAACGTCTGGAAGGTGAGCACGGGGCCAAACACTTCGCTCTGGACGACTTCGCTCTGGTTATCCTTTGGCACGATCAGCGTCGGCTCGATCCAGTTCGCGCCTTCTTTCCAGCGCTTGCCGCCGCGCACGATGGTATCGCCCGCCGCCCGCGCGCGTTCGATGAAGCCGAGCACGCGGTCTGCATGGACCGGGTGGATCAGTGCCGACATCGTGGTCGCGGGATCGCGGCTGTCGCCCATCACATGCGCGTCGGCATACGCGTGGAATTTTGCGAGGAATTCGTCCTTCACGCTTTCTTCCACGATAATGCGCGTGCCGGCCATGCAGACCTGCCCGCTATCATCGAACTGGCCCGCCGCCTTCTTTGCGGCGGCATCCAGATCGGCATCCGCGAAGACCAGCAGCGGCGATTTGCCGCCAAGCTCGGCGGTGAAGGGCACGATGTTTTCCGCCGCCGCCTTGCCGATCACCCGCGCGGTGGGAACGCTGCCGGTAAAGCTGATGCGCTTGATCCGGGGATCGGAAGTGAGCGCATTGCCAAGCTCGGCGCCGAGGCCCTGCACGATATTGAACACGCCGGCAGGAAAACCCGCTTCGGCGATAAGGTCCGCCAATACCGAGGCGGAGAGCGGCGACCAGTCGGCGGGTTTCAGGATCACCGTGTTGCCTGCCGCCAGCGCGGGCGCGCACTTCCACGTGGAGAGCATGAACGGCGCATTCCACGGTGTGATGATCAGCGCTGGGCCGGCCGGCATGCGGATCACGCGATTGGCGGTCCCGCGTGAGGACCAGACGCGTTCCTGATGCGCGGTCGCAAGGTCTGCGTAATTCCGGAAATTGGCCGCGCCGCGCAGGATCACGCGCAGCTGCAGGCTTTCAAGCAGCATGCCCATATCGAGGCACTCGACCATCGCGAGCTTTTCGACATTGGCCTCGATCAGATCCGCCAGCCGGTGCAGATAGGCGCCGCGTTCTGCCGCTGTCAGTGCCGCCCAGCCGGGAAATGCGGCACTCGCCGCTTCTGCAGCATGCGCCGCCGTCTGCGCATCGCCGCGCGCGATATCCGCCAGTTTGCGCGACCAATCGAACGGACAGCGCGTCTCGAAGGTTTCAGGCGAAGTTACGCGCTGCCCGCCGATGAAATGATCGGGCGAGACGGACAGGCCGTCGATATCGATGCGGTCGCGCATTGGGGGCTCTCAGATATAGTGCAGGTAGTAGGCGAACTGCTCGTCTTCGGTTTTCTCGGAAACGATCCGCACTTCCTCGCGCTTGATGGCGACGAAGTTGTCGATCAGTTCCTGCCCGACAGCAGCCGAAAGCACGGTGTCCGCCTCCAGCGCATCGAGCGCGGAGCCGAGATCGTGGGGGGCGTGGCGGTCGGTGCTGATCGTCTCCAGCCCGTCGTTGACTTCCTCGGGGGGCAGTTCGTAGCCGTTCTCAAGGCCCAGCAGCGCGGCCTGCAGCAGCGCGGCCATCGCGAAATAGGGACTGGCGGCGCAATCGGCCATGCGGTGCTCGATCCGCGCGGCGGGGCCGGTCTCGGCCGAGACGCGCACTGTCACGCTGCGGTGGTCGATGCCCCAGTTGGCCCAGTAACCCGAAAGGCTGGCGGGCTGGAGCCGCGCGTAGCTCTGGGTAATCGGCGCCATGATCGCGGCGAGCGCCTCATGGTGGTGCAGCATCCCGGCGATGGCGCCTTTCATGGTGCCAGACAAGGTGCCGCTCGCCACATCATCGGCAAAGGCGTTGCTGCCATCGGCCCCCGTGAAGCTCAGGTTGAAGTGCAACCCGCTGCCGCTCTTCTCCGCGAACGGCTTGGGCAGGAACGAGAGCAGGTAGCCGCGCTTGTAGAGCACTTCGCGCGCCATCTGGCGGAACAGGAACGCATCGTCCGCCGCCTTCATCGCATCGGCATAGCGCAGCGTAAGTTCGAACTGCGGGGCGTCGTATTCGGCGTTGATGGATTCAATCGGAATGCCGCAGGCCGCGGCCGTGGCCCATATCTCCTCGATCAGGCCCGCCGGATCGGCGAAGGGGCCAGTGCCATAAACGAAGGCGCCGGGGGTATCATAGGGCACCCAATCGCCGTCCGGTCCGCGCTGGAATACATAGGCTTCCATCTCGATGCCGATCATCGGATCGAGCCCGCGCGCGCGCCATGCCTCGATCGCGCGGGCCAGCGCCGAGCGGCCGCACAGCGCGAAGGGTTCGTTCTGGAAGCGCAGTGCGCCCAGCGCGATGTGGGTGTTCGGCTCCCATGAGGGGCGCAAGGCCGCAGGATCGAAGGTGACTTCCATGTCCGGCAGGCCGGTGAGCAGCCCGCCGCCGGGCGCCGCCACCAGCGCCTTGTCATAAGTGACCGCAAACGTGCCGACGCACATGCGTGCATGGCCCTTGGCCGCCTCGCTCATCGGTACATACTTGCCGCGCGCGAGATTGAGCTGATCCGCAAACAGAATGCGGCAGCGCTCAAAGCCCTCCGCGCGCACCTGGCCGGGTTCGATCTTGGACATGTGGTTCATCTCTCTCCCCCTCAGCGCGCGGTCACGCGCACCGGCAGATGCTTTATGCCGTGAATGAAATTGCTGCGCAAAAACGCATGGTCGCTCATCTGTTCGATGCCGGTCAGGCGCTTGGCCAGTTCCTGCATGACGATGGCGACTTCAAGCTTGGCCAGCCACATGCCAAGGCAGATATGCGGGCCGCCCTGGCCGAAGGAGAGAAACGGGTTGCGTTCGCGTGTCAGATCGATGCGGTAGGGATCGGCAATCGCGGTCTCATCGCGGTTGCCGGACATGAACCACAGCAGCACCTTGTCACCTTCACGGACCTGTTTGCCGTGGAAAGTGAAATCGCGCATGGCGGTGCGGCGGAAGTGCGTGGTGGGAGAAGCATAGCGGATCATTTCATCCGCCGCTCCTTCCCAGCTGGCAAACTGCCAGTTCTGGAGCTGCTTCAGCAGCGCCGGATCGTTGGCCAGCGCATGGATCGTGGCAGAGATCGAATAGCGCGTGGTGTCGTTTCCGGCGGCGACCAGCAGGCAGAAGAAATTGCGGAATTCATCGCGCGACATCTGCGCGCCGCTGTTGGTCGGGGCGCGGCACAAGTTGAGCACGCCGATCTCTTCGCCAGCGTCCATTCGGTCGAGCAGCTTGTTCGCGTAGTCAAATAGATCGACCGCCGCGGGCGAGCGGAACGGCAGCATGCGATAGGCATCGCCGTCCAGCTGATCGACCACGAAATCGGTGTAGTCCGGATCGGCGTTGGAAATCAGCGCATCGCCCTTTTCCACGAGCCACGGCCCGTCTTCCTGCGGCACGCCCATGATCTGCGCCAGCATCTGCATCGGCAGGCGCCGTGCGATACGGTCCACCGCATCAAATTCGCCTTCGGCCAGTGCGACATCGAGCAGTTCGGTCACAATCTTGCGGATCTGGACCTCGAACTGCGCGACGGTGCTCTTGGAGAAAGCCTTGGACACCAGCGCGCGGAAGCCCCGGTGGTGCGGCGCATCGGTTTCCTGGAAGGTCTTGCGCGCTTCCACTTCCTCCATCGACTGATCCTCCATGCGGATGCCGCGTGCAGAGGAGAGGAGGTCGGCTTGCCGGTTGAGATCCAGCAGATCGGCATGGCGGGTGACCGACCAGAAGCCCTTCTCGCCGCTCGTCATTTCGGACCACGCCATCGGGTCCTCGCGGCGCATACGTTCGAAGGTCGCAAAGGGCGCGCCTTCGTTGAAGGCATCGAGCGATGACAGATCGACATTGGGATCGGCCTGACGCGAGAAGGCAAAGAGCATGGGAACCTCCAGTTCAATTGCCGTGCTAGGCGCAGCAGCGGGCAGGGGACTTGGCAGAACCGGACAGAGTGGTGGAGGGGCCTTCTGGTGCGCGCGCGGCGGGCCTATTGAGAGGCGTAACCAATCGCAAGGAGCCGCAACATGGGCGAAATCATCGGAGCCGGGCTGGTGGCGCATGCGCCGACCATCATGATGTCCGAGGCGGATCGCCTTGAGCTCAACGAAGGCAAGGAAATCAGCCTTGTGCCGGGATTGCGCCGCCTGAAAAGCGAAGTGCTCGATGTGTTGAAGCCCGATGTTATCGTGCTGTTCGATACGCACTGGTTCACTATCGTGGAGTTCTGCATCGCTGCGCACGAGCGGCGCAGCGGGCGCTTCACATCCGACGAATTGCCGCGCGGGATGAAGCAGATTCCCTACGATATTCCGGGCTGCCCCGATCTTGCCCACGCGATGGCCGCGCGCGCCAGCGAGCATGGGGTTCGCACAACGGCGAACGACGATCCGTATTTGCCGATGCACTATCCCACCGTGAACCTCTCAACCTTCCTGCAGGGTGAGGAGCAGTGGATTTCGGTGAGCCACGCCTATTCGGGCGAGCCGCACAACTTTCTCGCTGTCGGCGCCGGGATCGGGCAGGCAATCCGCGAATCAGACAAGCGCGTGGTGCTGATCGCCAGCGGCTCGATGAGCCACCGCTTCTGGCCGTTCGACCAGATTGCAGCGCATGAAGCTTCGGACCCGATCCACATTTCCAGCGCCGAAGCGCGCGAGGCGGACCTCGAGCGGCTGCGCTGGTTTGCGGAAGGTAACCACGCCGCAGTGATCGACACGATGCCGGACTATCTGCGCCACGCGCCGGAAGCACGTTTCGGCCATTATCTGATGATGGCGGCGGCCTGCGGCGGACATGAGTGGAAGGCCAGGGGCCGGCAGTTTTCAGACTATGAAAACGCGACCGGCACCAGCCAGGTGCATGTGTGGTTTGATATGTAAGGCGCCGGCCCGCGCCCCTTTGCCTTCGTTGTTCCCGCCCTCTCCTTCGTCATTCTCGCGAAGGCGGAATCCAGAGCCCGATACGCAGTGCAAGCCGCTCTGGATTCCCGCCTTCGCGGGAATGACGAAGTGGAAAATCAGAGAACCTTCGCCTCGATCCACGCCAGGATTTCGGCGCGGCGAGTGCGGTTGTCGAGCACGTCTTCATCCACACCCAGCTGCCACGCGAGACCCGCGTCAGCCGGATTGGCCGCCAGTGCGGTGAGCTTGTCGCGGTAAGCCACCAGCTCGGCCATATCGGCAAAGAAGCCTTGGGTGACCATATCCTCGGCATAGAGCGTGTAGAGCTGGACGAGTTGGCCAAGATCGAACTCGGGGTGATACTGGACCGCCCAGACTTCGCTGCGGCCCAGAGGGATCACCGCCGCCTGAATTTCGCTGTGCGCGTTGGAGGCGAGGAGTGTCGCGCTTTCCGGAAGGCGGATCACTTCATCGTAATGGATGCAAGGCGCATCGAACACCGCCGCCTTGCCGTTGAACATGGGGTGCGCGCGGCCGGCATCGTTCAGCAGGATCTTGCGCGCAAAACCCACTTCGCGGCCCTTGGGATTGAACGCCACTTCGCCGCCCGCCGCGACTGCGGCGATCTGGAGGCCCCAGCACGACCCGAAGATGGGGAGGCCAGCGTCCGCCGCCTCAGCCAGCAAAGCGATCTGGTTGGTGACGGCAAATTCGGGATCGTAGGCATGGAGCGCGGAGCCCGTCACCACGAACCCGTCATAGTCGGCCCAGGTTCGTCCGCCGGGGATCGCCTCGCCAGCATCAGCGCCGTTCAGCACATCGAGGGCGATATCCGGGTAATGCGCGGCAATCGCCTCGATGTAGATCTCGCTGGACGTGCGCACGCCGAGTTCATGGGCGCGCGCGCATTTTTCGGCGGTATTGCCTTCCATCAGCAGCAGTCGGGTCATGTCAGGTCCTGAAGATCAGTGCGCGGTGGCAGCAAGCTTTGTCCGATAGGCTTGCGGGGAAACCCCGCTCCAGCGGTGGAATGCGCGGGTGAAGTTGCTGTGCTCGGCATAGCCAAGCCTTAGCGCGATCTGCGCGATCGACAAATCGGGCCGCACGCGAAACTCGAACACGGCCTGCCGCATCCGGCATCCATCGAGCACCTGCTGGAAAGAGCTGCCCTGTTCGGTCAGTTTGCGGCGCATGGTGCGACTCGACATGCCGATCTCGCGGGCAAGGCGCTCCTGCTCGATGCCGCAAGTGTTGAGATCGCGCAGTACCATCTGGCTGAGCCGGTCGACCAGCGGGGTCTCGCGCCGCTTTTCGACGATCGAACGGCTGAGCAAGCGCACGTCCATCGCGGCCGGGTTTGCTGCGGCGGGCAGGGCGAGATCGAGCATGGCGGCGGGAAAACGGATCTGGTTGCTGTCCGCGCCGAAGGTGCACGGCGCGCGCACGACCTTGCCGATATCGCCGCGCATTTCGTGGCTTTCCGCCTCGAATGCGAACTCGATCTTGTCCCATGCGCCCCCCGGATGCCCGCTTGTGCTGCGCCTCAGGATCTGGCTGACGATGCCCAACGTAAACATCGCATCATGATGGCGCGGCCAGATATCGGGATCGAGAATGCGGTAGCTGACCGAGGCCATGTCATCCTCAAGGCCAAGGCGGATATCGGTGCAATCCTGCAGCAGCGAGAAGAAATCGACGAGGCGGCGCAGCGCCGATCCGATTTTGCCTGCGCTGTTGATCGCATCGCCCAGCGGGCCGAGCTCGGCGAGATCATAGTTGCCACCAGCGAGCCACGGGATTGCGACATCGCGGGTGCGCGCCACCACGGCTTCGGAGAAACGCACGAATTCGGCCAGCGGCATGGATTCCGGGGCGGGCACGGCGGCCCGTTCTTCGAGAACAATGCCTTCCAGATAGCTCTCCCAGCCGTTCATTGCGGCGGCGCGTACGGTCGCTGGTGCCATGCTGTCTCCCCGGGGCCCACGCGCGCGTGGTGTTGTAGCGCAAGGCTAAGCGATTCGGCTCATACCGATATTGATCTTAAACTTCAAAAATTGATCCAAAAATACATGAGCTGAGGCATGGACGCGGCGGCTGGAATGTCCGATCCTGCCAAGCGGTGACGCGCCTGCCATGCAAGGGCGCCGAGGTACTTCGGGGAGACAGAGTGCCGATGGCCAAGTCAACGCACATGCGGCGGGATATCGATGTCAACGGCTGGCCCGCGATCCTGTGTGCGGTGATCCTCGGCACGATTGGTGTGCTCTCGTTCATCATCCAGCCGGGCATCGTGCAGGGCTATGTTACCCAGCTTCAGGTGAGCGAGGCAGCAGCGGTCAATCTCGCGGGCGTTGAAATGCTCGGCGTGGCGCTGGCGACCGTGTTCATGGCGCTGTGGGGCACGCGGATCAACTGGCGCTGGGTTGTCGCGGGCGGTCTCATTGTCGCCGCGCTTGGCGATTTCGCGTCGATCGGCGCGGCGCAGGGCGGTCCGTTCGAGGCTGCGCGGTTTGTCGCCGGACTGGGTGAGGGGACGATCACCTCGATCAGCTTCACTTTCGTCGGCGTCACCATCCGGGCCGAGCGCAATCTTGCGCTCTATCTTACGCTGCTGCTGACTTATGGCGCGTTCGGCCTTTGGTATCTGCCTGCGTTTCTCGATTCCCACGGTCTTGATGCGATGTTCGGTGCTTTTGCGGTGCTGTCGCTGCTCTCGCTCGGCACGCTGCCGTTCCTCCCGCATGCGTATTCCGCCGATGAAATGGTCAACCCGGAAGCGCGCCAGCTGGCAACCCCGCTGCTCGTCGTCGCGCTGGCGGGCGTGCTGGCCTACAACATCGCGCAAGGGATCGCCTGGGCGGTGCTGTTCCTTGTCGGCATCGGTGCGGGACTGGCCGAGCAGGCGGTGGCAGACGCGCTGTTCCTTTCGCAGATCCTCGCGGTGGGCGGGGCGCTTGCATCGGTGTTTCTGGCGGGGCGGATCAGCCGCAATGGCGCCATCGCGTTTGGCATTCTCGCCGGTGCGGTGAGCATCGTTCTGCTGATCGGGAAGCCCAGCCTCACGCTGTTCGTGCTGGGTGTCTGCGGGTTCAATGTGCTGTGGAACTTCGTGCTGCCGTTCATCCTTGGCCGGGTTTGCGATTTCGATGAAAGCGGGCGGATGATGTCGTTCGCGATCATGATGCAGATGATCGGCCTTGGCGGTGGACCGCTGATTGCTGGCCAGCTGCTCGATGGCACTGGCTATCGTTCGGCGGAGCTGCTGTGTGTGGCGCTCTTCGTCGTGAGCTATGCGCTGCTGCTTGTTCCCATTCGCAGGCATGAAGCGCTATCAGCGCTGCGTGCAACCTGATCTCGCTTCAAGAGGAGTTTCGCGTGTTTGAAACCGTGCCAGCGGGCACCGGCCTCGCTGTCCTGAACCCCGCTAACGGCGCGCTGATCGCCACGGTGCGCGATTATGCGCCCGCCGAGATCGCGGCGATCATCGATGCTGCCGATGCCGCGCGCCCTGCCTGGGCGGCGGAAACTGCCAAGGCCCGCGCCGCGGTGCTGCGCCGCTGGTACGGCCTCATCATGGAACGGCAGGAGGAACTTGCCGCGCTGATCACTGCCGAATGCGGCAAGCCGCTGGCCGAAGCGCGCGGTGAGGTGGCCTATGGCGCCTCGTTCATCGAATGGTTCGCCGAGGAAGCCAAGCGCGCCTATGGTGAGACGGTGCCGACTTTCGCAGCCGGCAAGCGCGTGCTCACTATCAAGCAGCCAGTCGGCACTTGCGCCGCGATCACGCCTTGGAACTTCCCCATCGCCATGATCACCCGCAAGGTCGCGCCCGCGCTTGCGGCGGGATGCTCGATCGTGGTGAAACCGGCCGAGGCGACACCGCTTTCTGCGCTCGCACTGGAAACCTTGGCGCGTGAGGCAGGGCTGCCGGCGGACTTGTTCCGCGTCACCCCGTCCAATGATCCGGCGGCAGTGGGCACGCTATTCTGCCACCACCCCAAGGTGCGCAAGCTCAGCTTCACCGGATCGACCCGCGTCGGCAAGATCCTGATGGCGCAGGCCGCGCAGAACGTCACGCGCCTCAGCCTCGAGCTCGGCGGGAACGCGCCGTTCATCGTGTTCGATGATGCCGATCTCGATGCCGCCGCCGATGGCCTGATGGCCTCCAAGTTCCGCAATGCCGGGCAGACCTGCGTCTGCGCCAACCGCGTGCTGGTGCAGGACAGCGTCCACGATGCTTTCCTCGAAAAGCTGCGCGCGAAAGTGGCTGCGCTGGTGGTGGGCGATGGCGCTGCACCCGGCACCACGATCGGTCCGCTGATCAACCCGGCGGCGGTGGACAAGGTCGAAGCGCTGGTCGCCGATGCGCTGGCGGGCGGCGCCGGGGCAATGATGGGTGGCCATCGTTCATCGGTTGGGCCCACGTTCTTCGAGCCGACCGTGCTCACCGGCGTGAGCCGCGACATGGCCATCGCCTCATCGGAAATCTTCGGTCCCGTCGTTCCAATCATCCGTTTTTCGGACGAAGACGAGGCGGTGCGTATTGCCAACGACACGCCCTACGGCCTTGCCGCCTACTTCTTTGCCCGTGATCTGGGCCGGGTGTGGCGCGTAATGGAGGGGCTGGAGTACGGCATGGTCGGCGTCAACGACGGCATCATTTCGACCGAAGTCGCCCCGTTCGGCGGCATCAAGCAATCGGGGCTTGGCCGCGAAGGTTCGCGCCACGGCCTCGATGAATATCTCGAACTCAAATACTGCCTCATGGGAGGAATTGGCCGATGACCACCAACCAGGACCTAATCGCGCGCCGCGAAGCCGCAGTGCCGCGGGGGGTCGCCTCGATCCACCCGCACTTCTTCGAACGCGGCGTCAATGCCGAAGCCTTCGATGCCGAGGGCAACCGCTTCATCGATTTCGCGACCGGCATCGCGGTGTGCAACACCGGCCACTCCGATCCGCGCATTGTCGATGCGGTGAAGCGCCAGCTCGATCAGTTCTCGCACTGCTCGTTCCAGGTGACCCCTTACGAGAGCTACATCGCGCTGGCCGAGCAGCTCAATGCCGCCGCCCCTATCGAAGGACCGGTCAAGACCGTGTTCCTCACGACCGGCGCCGAGGCGCTGGAAAATGCAGTGAAGATCGCGCGCATGGCCACCGGGCGGCGCGGCATCATCACCTTCCAGGGCGGCTATCATGGCCGCACGCTGCTCACCCTCGCGATGACCGGCAAGGTGCTCCCCTACAAGGCCGGGTTTGGCCCGCTGCCGGGCGATGTGTTCCACACGCGCTTTCCCATCCCCTATCACGGCTTTGAAGAGGCGCAGGCTGTGGCCTCGCTGGAGGCCTTGTTCGCTTCGACCATCGAGCCCACCGCCGTTGCGGCCATCGTGCTCGAACCGGTGCTTGGCGAAGGCGGGTTCTATACCGCGTCCTACGCCTTCTTCCGCGCGCTGCGCGATATCTGCGACAAGCACGGTATCCTGCTGATTGCCGACGAGGTCCAGTCGGGCTTCGCGCGCACGGGCAAGATGTTCGCGATGGACTGGGTGCGTGAGGCGACCGGCGTCACGCCGGATATCATGACCATCGCCAAGGCCATGGCTGGCGGCTTCCCGATCTCGGGCGTCATGGGCCGGGCAGACCTGATGGATGCGCCCGATGCCGGCGGGCTCGGCGGCACCTATGGCGGTTCACCGCTGGGCTGCGTGGCGGGGCTCGAAGTGCTCAAGATCATCGCCGAGGATGGGCTTTGCGAGCGCGCGGTGACCATCGGCAACACGATCAAGGGCACGCTGCGCGCGCTGCAGCAGGGCGGCATGCGGGCAATCGGCGATGTGCGCGGCCCCGGCGCGATGGTGGCAATGGAACTCGTCCACGATGGCGATCCAGACCGGCCCAACCCTGAGCTTACCAAGGCCGTGGTACAGGAAGGCGCGAAGGACGGGCTGCTGCTGCTCTCGTGCGGAATGCGCGGCAATGTCGTGCGGTTCCTGCCTGCGCTCACCATGCCCGATGATCTGTTGGCCGAGGCGATGGACCGGCTGACTGGCGTGATGCGGCGCGTGGCGGGCTGACCAGGGCTTTCCCCAGCCACCTTCGTCACCCCCGCGAAGGCGGGGGTCCAGAGCGGCTAGTATGGTGGGTGCGGCTCTGGATTTCCGCCTTCGCGGGAATGACGAAGGTTTGGTTAGTTAGCGCGTGCTGCTCCCCTTCCGGTAGCGGCCGGGCGTGACGCCGAAATGGCGGGCAAAGGCGCGGGTAAAGCTCGCGCTTTCGGCAAAGCCCACATCGAGCGCGATGGCGCTCACGTTGCGGCGGCTGGTGCGCAGCAGCCGAGCGGCAGCGTCCATGCGGTGCTCGTCCAGCAGCTTGCGCCAGCCAGTACCTTCTGCGGCCAGGCGGCGGTGCAGTGTGGGGATGGACAGCTCCAGCCGCCGGGCCGCTTCAGCGAGCCCGGGCGGCGTATCGAGCGCGGCATCTTCGATCATCGCCCTGACCTGCCCGGCAAGCGAGGTGTCCGCCTCGCGGCCGGCGAGGCGGCGCATATGCTCCTCGAGGATCGGGTGCAGGCTGGGGCTCAGCACGCGTCCGCGCATGGCAAGGTACCGGCCGTCCATCACAATCGCGTTGCAGTCCTGCTCGAAGAATACGTCGCAGCCGAAGTAGTCGCGGTAGCGAGCGTAATCGCCCACGCGTTCGTGCTCGAAGCGCACTTCCCGGAACTCGATCTCACCGCCGGTGAACTGCCGGGCGAGGCTGAACATCGCGCCGATCGAGTATTCCGCGTCCTGCCGCCGCCGGGTGAGTGACTGGTCGAGCACGCCGTAGGAGAAGGTGGCCCAGCCGCCTTCATCGGCGAAGTGGTTGCGGCTCGCCTGCTGCATGGCCCCAAGGTGGCGGGTAAAGCTGGTGAACGCGGTGCGCAGGTCCGGCGCGCTCAGGAAAAGGAAGCTTAAGGGGCCAAGGCTGTCCGATCCCGAAAGCCGCCCGGCATGAAGCCCGAAGTGCGGATTGCGCACCAGCTCTGCCGCTTCCTCGAAGAACGATACGAAATGCGCGAGCGGGATCAGCCCGTCCGGATCTTCCAGAACCTCGCGCCCCGCACCGATGCGCGCGAGCAGGCCGGCCGCGGAATGGCCGGTCAGCTCGACGCAATTGGCCACGTGGCGCAGGAACTGCGCGGCGATCTGGGGCTCGGCCATGCCGCTCACGGTATCAGGCGCGGGCGTTGAGGCAAGCCGCCCCGCGCCGGCTCACTTCTTGTCGAGCGCGGACTCATAGAACGCCGCGCCCTGGCCGCCCGCCGCACGCTTGCCCCGGAATTCCCAGTCACCGCCCATTGCGGTCGAGATCACTTCTTCGGACTCGGTCGGCTGCGCGCCGCAATCGTCGCGAATGGGGGTGGGGCCGTGGACGATGGTGTTGGTGAGCTTGCCGAGGCCTTCGACTTCCACTTCGACCACATCGCCGGGCTGGACCGGGCGGCTGTTCGCCGGGGTGCCCGAAAGCAGCACATCGCCCGGCTCCAGCGTGATCGTGCGGGCGATATCGGCGACGAGGTAGTGCATATCCCACTCCATCTCGCTGGTATTGCCGTCCTGCCGAACCTCGCCGTTGACGATGGTGCGGATCTGCTTGCCGCGGAAATCCCAGCCCGTCACGAGACCGGGGCCGATCGGGCAGAGCGTGTCAGACCCCTTCACGCGCAGCATCGAGCCTGCATCGGTATCGCGAAAATCGTGGAGGCCGTAGTCGTTGGCGACCGAGTAGCCGAGGATGTAGTCTGCCACTTCATCGGGCGAGACATTGCGGCAGCTCTTGCCGATGACGATGGCGATCTCGCCTTCGTAGTTGAGGTATTTGCACCGCTCGGGCCTGACCACGGCACCCTTGTGGGTGTTGAGCGCGGTCAGCGGCTTCTGGAAATAGGTGGGGGCGGCGGGGAGCTTGGTGATGAACTCCTTCACCCGGCTGATGTAGTTGAGATGGACGCAGATGATCTTGCTGGGATTGCAGGGCGCCAGATGCACCGCTTCATCGACGCCCACGCTGCGCCCGTCCTTGGTCACAAGTTCGTCGCCGTGGCGGGTGGTCAAGATGGGATAGCCATCGAGCAGGATGCGGCGGTATTCGGTGGTCATCGCGGGGCCCTCGTTTCCAATCGTGCTACGCTTTAGCGCCACCGTGCGCCACAGGCATTGGCCGCTGCGGCCAAGCTTGCAGGACAGCGGACGCTAGAAGCAGGTGACAGCATCGAGACGAGGTAATGATGAGCGACCTGAAGGGCCTGTTCTATCCCCGCACGCCGACCGGCAAGGCGAGCATCGTGCCGCCGGTGCCGTGGCACTATTCGGGCGAGCTTATCACTCTGGAATACCGCACCGATCCCGCCAAGATCGCCGCCTTGCTGCCCGAAGGCTTCACGCTGGCCGAGGAAGACCCGGGCGCTGTCGCGGCGATCTGGGCGGACTGGCAATCGACCAGTGATGATCCGTTGCAGATCCTTGATCCGGTTCGGGTGCAGTACAAGGAAATGTTCATCGTGGTGCGGTGCCAGTTCCAGGGCAAGACCTGGTCGCGCTGCATCTATATCTGGGTGGATAAGGAATTCGCGGTGCTGCGCGGCCAGCATCAGGGGTATCCCAAGAAGCTCGGCAGCATTCAGATGAGCCGGCCGGTGTACGTCGGCAAGGCGGGGCCGCGGCTTGAGCCGGGCGGAACATTCGGCGTGACGCTGGCGGCGTTTGACCGGCGGCTGGCGGAAGGGCGCTTCACCATCACCGAGGCGGCGGAAAAGCCGGGCTTCGTCAATGGCCTGCCGATGGTGCACAACCGCTGGCTTCCTGCCATCGAAACCGACGGGACGCAGAGCCTGGATGAAGTGGTGACCATGTCGAGCTATGACGTGGACTTCGGGCGCTGCTTCAAGGGCGATTTCGACCTCACCTATTTCGATTCCCCGGTTGAGGAACTGCTGGATATCGCGCCGCAGGAGAAGATTGCCGCGTACTGGCATGAAGTCGGCGTCTCGTGGCGGGCGGGCACCACCCTCGCGCGCAACAATCTGGCCTGATCGCGTTTTCAACCTCGCTGCTGCAATGTCTCTCCGCTTCGTCACCCCCGCGAAGGCGGGGGGGCAGGGCAGCAGGCGGAGTGGTTTGGGCTCTGGCTTCCCGCCTTCGCGGGAATCCAGAGGAATATGTGCGAACAGGTGGGTGAAGCCTAACGCACGACCGCACCTCCCTTGATCACCAGCTTGATCCGGGTGAGCGCAGCAAGATCGCGGGTTGGGTCACCCTCCACGGCGACCAGATCGGCAAGCAGGCCGGCCCTGACTGCGCCGCGATCTGTGAGGTGAAAGGCGCGGGCGTTGCCTGAAGTGGCAGCGATAAGGACGGCTGCGGGGCTCATGCCGGCGGCGGCCATACTTTCCATTTCGAGCGCGTTTTCACCATGCGCAAAGACGCCGACATCGCCGCCCGCGCAAATTGGCACACCGGCGGCAAGCGCCAGACGCAAGGCGGCGCGGCTTTCGGTGACGGCGGCAGGCGCCGGCTCCGCGCCGTTCCAGCCGCGATAGCGCGCGATGGCGGCAGAGGCAGCGAGGGTGGGGCAATAGGCGATGCGCTTGGCGGCCATGGCCTTGAACACTTCGGCGGTGCCTTCATCGCCGTGCTCGATGGTATCGACCCCCGCATTGATGGCGCGGCGCATGCCTTCCGCCGTCACAGCATGGACCGCGACGGTGCGCCCGGCATCGTGCGCGGCGGCGGTGGCGGCATCCATTTCGGCCTGGCTGAAGGTGGGCAGGCTGGGTTCGCCTGGGCGGTAGTGGTAATCGGCATAAAGCTTCACGACGTCTGCCCCCGCCGCGATCTGATTGCGGACGACGCGCACCACGCCTTCGACTCCGCTGGCTTCCTCCGCGCCTTGGGGCACGGTGACGCCGGGCTCGAAGCCCTTGGGGCCATAGGCCCCCTGCGCGACGATGGCGCGGGTGGCGACGAGGAGACGGGGGCCCGGGGTAAGGCCGCTGTCGATGGCCTTCTTGAGACCGACATCGGCATAGCCTGCGCCTTCGGTGCCGAGATCGCGTTCGGTGGTGAACCCGGCGCGCAGCGTGGTTTCGGCGGCCTTGGCGGCGCGGATGGTGCGCAGGGCAAGGGGTTCGTGGAGGACCTGATCATCCCACGGGGTTTCGTTGTAGGGGTGGAGAAACAAGTGGCCGTGGCCTTCGATCAGGCCGGGGATCAGCGTCTGGCCGGGGAGGTCCAGCACGGCGGTGCCGGGAGGCACGGACAGGTTCGGGCCGACGGCGGCAATCTTTTCATCCTCCACCAGCACCTGCCAGCCGGGATGGGGCGCGGGATCGGTGCCGTCGAACACTAGCGCGGGGCGGAGCAGGGTGCGCTGCGGCTGGGCGTTTGCGGCGGCGGGAAGGGCGAGGAAGAGCGCCAGTGCCGTGGTGAGCGCGGTAGTCACAAGGGCTTTCATGGGCGGCGCACTCGCTTTGAATTCAGGTCAGGTTGACACAGTTGACACGGTCCTGAGGAAAAATGCCAGAGGGCCGTCTCGGCGCCCGAGCTGCGCGCGCGATGGGCCGTGTGTGCGCGGGATTTGCGATGCTTTATGGCCATGCTCGCAATGTATCGCAGCGGCGGCGTGTAGGACAGGGGCAGGCAGGGATACTCTGCTGCCGTGTGCATGGCGTTGACCGCTGCGCAACAATTGCGGCAGTTTCGGACACGACAACATTGTGGCCGTTTGCTGAGATAAAGTGAACTTCTGCACCTGCCGACTGTGGAGCGTTTCCAAACCGGCGTGACAAATTCGGTGCGGGCATTTAGCTGACCAATCGTGACCACGATAGAACTTCAGAAGCCCGCCATCGCCAGCTTCGACCGCACTGCGCCTGTGCCGATTGATCCGCGGCAACTCGCGCGCGATTTGCAGGCTTTTCGCGACCCGCGGCCGGTGCGCAGCGGATGGGAACTGGCGATCACGCTGGTGCCGTTCATGGCCTTGTTCGTGCTGATCGCGATTGCGGTGCAGGCGGGCTATTGGCTGGCGCTCGCGGCGACCCCGCTGGCCGGCCTGTTTCTTCTGCGGCTTTTCATCATCCAGCATGATTGCGGGCACGGCTCGTTCCTGCGGAACCGGGCGAGCAATGACTGGATCGGCCGGGTGCTGGGCGTGCTGACCTTGACGCCCTATGATTGCTGGCGTCGTTCGCATGCGATGCATCATGCGGGCACCGGCAATCTCGAGGCGCGCGGGTTTGGTGATGTGGATATGCTGACGGTGCGCGAGTACCACGAGCGCACATGGCTAGCGCGGCTTGCCTACCGGCTCTACCGTCATCCACTGGTGCTGTTGGGGCTTGGCCCGGCCTATTTGTTCCTGCTGCGCCACCGGCTGCCGGTCGGTCTGATGCGGTCGGGCTGGCTGTACTGGGCCAGCGCGATCGGAACCAATCTGGTGACCGGACTGGTGCTGGCGCTGCTGCTCTGGCAGTTCGGCCTCGCTGTGACGGCGCTGGTGTTCATTCCCGTACTGCTGAGCGCGGCATCGCTGGGGGTCTGGCTGTTTTACGTGCAGCACCAGTTCGAGGATGCGTACTGGAAGCAGCGGGCAGACTGGTCGTTTTACGAGGCCGCCTTGCAGGGTAGTTCATATCTCGAATTGCCGCCGATCCTGAGCTGGTTCACCGGCTACATCGGGATCCATCATGTGCATCATCTCTCAAGTCAGATCCCGTTCTATCGCCTGCCCGAAGTGCTGGACAAGCACCCCCGGCTGCGGGATGTGAACCGGTTTACGGGGCTGGAGGCGTGCGGCACCCTGCGGCTGGCGTTGTGGGATGAGAGCCGGCGGGAAATGGTCTCGTTTCGCGAGGCGGTGGGGACCGGTTGACTTAGGGCGTTTGCCCCTTCCGCCTGAGGGCGGGGTTTCTTGGCTACTGCTGTTTGGCCTTTCCGCTCTGGATTCCCGCCTGCGCGGGAATGACGAGGGTGGGGGCTAGGGAATGACGGGGGTTTGGCCGGTCAGGCCGCGCTGATGCCCTGCCGGGAGCGGCCGGGCTAGACGCGGCAGTTAGTGGGTTGGACCCCATCCCCCACCATCGTCACCCCCGCGCAGGCGGGGGCCAGAGCGGCTTGGCGCTGCGTGCGCGGCTCTGGATTCCCTCGTTCGCGGGAGTGACGAGGGTTGGGTGAGGTTTGGGCAGTGACGAGGGTCGGGTGAGGTGTGGGTTCGGCGCGGAGCTTGGGCTGAGCGCTGCCAGACTTAAGGCAAAGGCCCGTCCGGCAGGCCTAGCGCGGCGCGGTCTGCGGTTGCGCCGGCGAGGTCTACGCCCGCCAAGGCCGCGCGGGCCTGCGCATCCAGCAGGCGGACGCGGGCGTCGGTGGCGGCTTCTTCGCGCATGTTGAGGAGGAAGAAGTCGCTCGCGCCCAGATCGAAGCGGCGGCGTTCGGCGGCGGCGAGGTCGCCCGCGAGCGCGGCTTCGTCGGCAGCGAGGCGGGCGGTCTTGGCCGCGCCGTCGACCGCGATGGCAATACCTTTGACTTCGACGGCGATCTGTTCGCGCACGAGTTGCTGGCGGGTGCGCAGGCCATCGATTTCGGCGCGGGCTTCGGCGATCTTGCCCTTGGCGCTGCGGCGCTGAAGCGGGACAGTGAGGCGCACGCCAACAATGGCTTCCTCGCCGTCGCGCGATTTGCCGCCGGGGCCCGTGGCGCCGACATCGTATGACAGTTCACCGCGCACATCGAGCCGGGGTTTCAGTTCGTTTTCGGCGAGCGCGAGCTTGAGTTCGGACTGGGCGAGGCGGGCGCTGAGGGTCTGGACATCAGGGCGATCGTTAGCCTGGCCGGGGCGTGTGGGGCGAAAGCCGGGCAGGGAGGCAGGCAGGCGCTCGGGGCCGGGGACGATGCGCTCGCCATTATCGTCACGGAAGAAGAACGAGAGCGCGTTGGCGGCAGCGCCGAACTCCTGTTCCGATCGGACGACGAGCGCGCGGCGGCGCACGATGTTGGTATCGGCCTCGGTAAGGAGGATGGCAGGGCGCGCGCCGAGCTGGACCTGGCGGGCAATGCCCGCTCGGCGCTGCTCGGCGAGATCGAGAAGGGCCTGATACGCCTTGAGGCGCAGGCCAGCTGCGGCCCAGTTCTGGTAGGCGGCAGCGGCGCGGGCTTGCACACCGATGGCGACCATTTCGCGTTCGAGCCTGGCGGCATCGATATCGCGCGCGGCCAAGGCGATGCGGCCGCGGCGCTCATCAATCGCGCGGTCCCGCAGGAGCGCAAACAGCCCGCCGATCTTCAGTTCGCCGAGGCGGTCGGTATAGGCCTTGTCCTCATAGATCGGGAAAGTGCCGCTGCTCACGCGGTAGCCGCCATAGACCTGACCGCCGTTCTGCGTGAGCGGGCGGGTAGCCTTGCCTTCGAGATAAGTGCCTGAATAGTAACCGAGGACGCGGCTTTGCGCGTCCAAATCGAACACGGTGTCGAACGCGCCTTCGGCGGAGAGCGCGCGGCCTTCTGCCTGGCGGACGCGGGCCATGGCCTCCACAATCTGAGGGGCCTGCAGCGCGGATGTGGCGAGCACCTCGCCCAGCGTGAGGGGGGCTGCCGCCTGCGCGAGCAGGGGAAGTGGCCACAGCAGGGCCAGCGCGAAAAGCAGACGGCGGATCACGCGTTGCTCACTTGGGCTTGCCGGCCTTGCGCACGGTGGCATCATCGTCCTTCGACGCGCCGCCGCCTGCGTCCTTTCCGCTCATCGAAGCCTTGATATCCTTGCTGAATTCGAGCGGGAAATCGTTGAGCTGGCGCCACAGTTCATAGCCGACGGGCACGGTTTCCATCTGGATCCAGCCGCGCACTTTGGCGCCGAGCTTGGTGAAGCGCAGGTCCGGCCACGGCTTCTGCCCGGGTGCGGGATCTACCAGCACGCGAAACAGTCCACTGGGGCCGGACGTGGGATCGAGCGCGCGGACGTGGCCATCGAAGATGCCTTGCGCAACCGATGGCCAGCCGCTGAACTGGATTGCAGGCCAGCCTTCGAATTCGAGCCGGACACGCTGGCCGGGGCGCACCAGCGCGATATCGCGGCCATCGACATAGAGCGCGACAGCGCGCTCCGCCGTTTCGGGCGCAACGGTGGCCAGCACCGAGCCGGGCGAGACGACGCCGCCGCTGAGCCCGGCGTTCACCGTCTGGATCCGGCCGGCGCGCGGTGCGCGGACCACCTGGCTGGATTGGCGCGCGACCTGCACATCGATGCGCTGGAGCTTGGCGCGCGATTCGGCGAGCTTTGCGCCGCCTTCGGCCACCTTGATCTGTGCAAGCTCGACATCGCGGCGGGCGATAAGGCCCTCGCGCCAGAGCGACTGCGCGCGGTTCACATCGAGCATCGCAGTGGCGCGCGACTGGGTGACCGATGCAATTTCCGCTTCGATCTGTGCGCGTTCGGCGCCGAGGCGAGCGAGGTAATCTGGATCGAGATCGATCACGCGGGCAATGGGCTGACCAGCGATGACTTGCTGGCCGTCGCTGACGTACCATTCGGCGATGCGCCCGCCGACCAGCGCTGAGACATCGGCGGCGCGGTCATCCGGATTGAGCGCGACGACCTGGCCATCGCCGGTCGCGGTCTGCACCCACGGCACGAACGCCATGACGAGCACGGCGGCGATGATCGCAAGCGCCACCATCCATGCGGTGATCACCGCGACGCGCGGCGCGCGCATTTTGGCGAGCGTGGGGAAATGCTCAAGATGTTCAAGACGATAGGGCACGAGCCGCCTCCCGATCCTGGACGAAGGCCGCAAGGTCTGCGGCCGAGGCGAAACGGCGCTGTTCGGCGCGGCCGAGCCAGAGCCAGCCATCGAGCGCGATTGCGCCGGGGCGCGAGGTGCACAGCAGAACCGTGGTGCCCGCCGCCTTCAGCCGTTCGAGCACGCCGGCAAGACGCGCGGGCGGCATGACATCGAACACCGGGGCCAGCACGAGCACCTTGGGGCAGGCGAGCAGCGCGTTGGCGAGCTTGAGCTCCATCACCTCGCCCACGGTGAGCGGCCAGCCCGAGGAGGCAAGCGGGGTATCGAGGCCATCGGGCAGCATGGCGATACGCTCGCCAAGGCCCACCGCCTCTACTGCATCAAGAATGCTGGCAGCCGTGGCATCGGACACCGCGAGATTGAGGTATTCGCGGATCGTGACTTCGACGATGGTAGGGCGATCGAGCACGATGATGTCCGAGCGCAGCAGATACATGTTGAGCCCGCCGAGGTCTGAGCCGCCGATGGTGACGAGGCCGTGTTCGGGCGCGACGTGGCGCTTCAGCAGCATCGAGAGCGTGCGGTCCACTCCCGGTTCGGGGACGGTGACAAGGCGTTCGCCAGCGGTGAGCGAGAAATTGAGCCGCGTTTCGCCAAGGCGGACATCGCGCAAGGCAATCGCGCCGTCACGCGGGCCCTGGGTGCTGGGGATCGGCAGCTTTTCCTGCGTGATGCCGTAGAGCAGCGAGAGTTCCTCGCAGCTGGCGACGAGATCGTAGAACGTATCGAGATACCAGCCGAGCTGGCCGACACCGTAGAACACGCTGGAGAGGATGAGTTCGGCGCCGACGAGCTGGCCGATGGTAAGTTCGCCCGCGAGGATGAGATTGCCGCCCAGCGCAAGCAGCGCGGCCGACGCGGTGGCATAGAGCGTGAAAAACGCCAGCGTCTGCGCGAAGCTGTAGCGGAAATAGCTCTTGTGCTTGGCGATGTAGTTGGCGGTGGCGGCCTCCGAACGGTCCATCGCGAAGCCGACATGGCGGCTCGACTTGTAGAAGCCGTTGGAGCTGCCGACGCTTTCGAGCCAGCGCGCGGTATCGTGCTTGGCGTGGGAGAGCGCGACCGCGCTGGTCATCGAACCGCGCGACCACATCAGCCAGATCACGAGGATCGCCAGCAGCAGCACGACGTTGAAGGCGAGGAAGAAAGGGTGGTAGAAACTGGTGACGACAAGGCCGACCGCCGATTGCAGCACGATGGTGAAGCCGCCGATGAGGAGGCTGGGCACCGATTTCTGCACCACGGTGAGATCGAAGAAGCGGTTGAAGAGATCGGCCCGGCGGGCATCGCCAAAGAAGGGATCGCGCGCATGGACTGCGCGGATGGTGATTTCGGCCACGACGCGGGCGAACAGGCGGCGCTCGAACAGGGTCATGATATAGACCCTGAGCGCGGAAAGCATCGCGACGACGAACAGAAGCGTGAAGAGCAGGCCTGCCAGCGTCCAGAGCTGGGCAGGGAGCGCGGTGTAGGCCACGCTGTTGATGAGCAGCTGCACCGAAATCGGCGTGGCAAGCGAAAGCAGGCCGATAGCTATGCCATAGACCGCCGCGAGGCGCAGGTAGCCAGCATCCGGGCCGATGATTTCGGCCAGCCAGCGTATCGCATCGCGAAGTTCGACCCGCGTTGGTCCCGCCATGAAGTTCCCTGAGAGCTCTGAAGTCCGATACCGATTGTTGCTTATCTACCGTGATGGAAGGCACATCGCCAATCAGAAGTCTTGCGGGGGTGCTATAGGCTGTGATTATAACCCCTCATGCCAACGATCCGTCAGCTTCAGTACCTCGTCGCTCTTGCGGATACCGGCTCCTTTGCCGAAGCCGCGCGCATCAGCCATGTCTCGCAGCCGGCGCTGAGCCAGCAGGTCAAGGCGCTGGAGGAACGATTGGGGGTGCGGCTGCTCGATCGTTCGACCACGGGCGCGATCCTCACGCCGATCGGGCGGAGCATCGTTTCCAAGGCGCGCGGCATTCTAGGTGAGGTGCGCGGGATCGAGGAACTGGCGCGCTCTGCCGCCACGGGTCTGACCGGCACGCTGCGCATGGGCACCACGCCGACACTGGGGCCTTACCTCCTTTCGCCTATTATTGCCGACTTGCACCGCGCGGCGCCCGGCCTCAGGCTCTACGTGCGCGAAGGCATTCCGGACGAGCAGGCGCGCGCGGTTTCGCGCGGTGAGCTTGATGTCATCCTCGGGCCGCTGCCGATCCGGGGTGACGACCTGGAGATCGAACCCCTTTTCCGGGAGCCGCTCGATCTGGTGGCGGCGGTGGACAGCGATCTGGCGCGCGGGCCGGTGGCGCCTGCGGCCCTTGCGGGGCAAGTGCTGCTCTCGCTCGATACGCGGCACCACCTCCACCGTGAGACGCGCGACATTGCCGAGACTTATGGCATGGCGCTGAGCCCGGACTACGAAGGCACTAGCCTTGATAGCCTGCACATGATGGCGGCCTCGGGCCTTGGCCTCACCGTGCTGCCACGGCTCTATCTGCAATCTGACGTGGGCGGGCTCTCAGGGCTCGCGGTGGTCGATGTGGAAGGCTGGCGCGCGCACCGATCCGTGGCGCTGGCATGGCGGCGCGGCACGAGCATGGAAGCAGCGTTTCGTGTGATTGCCGAACATGTCCAGCGCTCGGCCCAGCGGATGCTGGAGCGCGAACTGGAGTGAACCGCTCTGGATTCCCGCCTTCGCGGGAATGACGAAGGTTTTGCGGGAATGACGAAGGGTTTGCGGGAGCGACGAAGGTTTTGCGGGAATGACGAAGTTCTGACTGTCGCAGGTCGCTTGTCATCCTCGCGCTTGCTGGGGATCAGGGTTGGGGCACTTCCCAGCCGCCGCCGAGCGCTTTGAACACGCTGATCTGAGCGTCGGCACGATCGGCTTCTGCCTGGGCGAGCGCGGCACGTGTGGCCGCGCGCTGGCGTTCGGCGTCGAGCAATTGCAGGAAACTGTCTGCCCCATAGTCGAACCGGATGCGCGAGAGGCGGGCGGCATCGCTGCTGGCGACCATCGCGCGGCGCAGCGCGTCTTCGCGCGTGGTGGCGCCGCCGGCGCGGGCGAGGGCCTGTTCGGCTTCCTTGAGCGCGGTGAGGACGGCCGCATCGAAGCGGGCGAGCGAACCTTCGGCAACCGCCTTGCTTTGTTCGACCCGCGCGCGGGCGGCGCCGTTCAGCGGGATGTTCCAGCTGATCAGCGGACCGAGCGAATAACCGAGCGAGCCCGCATTGCCGAGGTTGCTGAACTTCGTGGCGCCCAGTGAGACGCCGCCGAGCAGCGTAATCGAGGGATAGAGCGCGGCGGTGGCGACACCGATGCGCGCGGTGTCTGCGGCAAGCGCACGCTCGGCCTGCCGCACATCGGGCCGGCGGGCGAGGAGTGCCTGGCCATCGCCGACGGGGAGCGGTTCGCTTGCCATGGGCACGGCGCGGCACTTGGCGGCGGGCGCATCGAGGATCGCGGCGGGCGGATCGCCGGTGAGGACGGCGAGGGCATAGAGCGCGGCGCGGCGCTCTGCCTCGAACACGGGGACAGTCGCGCGGGCCTGCTCGACAAGGACCGTGGCCTGATCCACTTCGCTGCGCGTGCCGCGCCCGGCGCCAAGGCGGCGCTGGGTGAGATCGAGGGTGCGGGCCTGCAGGCCTTCCGTCTCTCGCGCGACATCGGCCTGCTCACCAAAAGCGCAGGCCGAAGCATAGGCGCGGGCGGTTTCGGCCGCGACCGCGACCCGCGCGGCATCGACCGCGGCCTGCGCCGAAGCGGCGTCGGCGCGCGCGGCTTCGATGCTGCGGCTGACCCCGCCGAACAGATCGGCCTCATAGGAAGCATCGAAGCCGAGCGAAAAGAAATCGTTGGTTACTGTGCGCCCGAACGCCGGGATCACTTGGCGGCTGTGGCTGAACTGCGCGGATGTGCCGGTGGTGGGGAGGCGTGCAGCCCCTGCTTCCGAAAGGATCGCGCGGGCACGCTGGAGATTGGCGGCGGCAGCGCGCAGATCGGTGTTCTTGGCCAGCGCCTGGGCAACCAGCCGGTCCAGCTCGGCGTCCTTGAACAGCCGCCACCATTGATCGGGCAGCGGCGAGGGCGTGACCGCGCCGTTTTCGAGCGCTTCGGTAAGGCGGATCTGTTCGGGCGGGAGCGCGGCGGGGCGCTGGTAGTTTGGCCCTGCGGCACAGGCGCCCAACAGCAGCGCGGGGATGAGCGCGATGAAGCGTCTCATGCCTCGTGCTCCGGGTCCGGCTCGTGCGCAGGTGCAGGTGCAGGAGAAGCGGCGGGGGGGCGGCGCAGCCAGCGGTCCACGCGCGCCCCGAAGTTGCGGCTGATGATGTAGAACGAAGGCGTGAACATCAGGCCGAACAGCGTGACGCCGATCATCCCGAAGAACACCGCGATGCCCAGCGCCTGGCGCATTTCCGCACCCGGGCCGGTGGCGATGACGAGCGGGAGCGTGCCGAGGATGAAGGCGATCGAAGTCATCAGGATCGGGCGCAGGCGCTGATGTGCGGCGCGTTCGGCTGCGGCGCGCGCTTCCAGCCCCTCATCCTCTCCCTGCCGGGCGAATTCGACGATGAGGATCGCGTTCTTGGCGGCAAGGCCGATCAGCACGACAAGGCCGATCTGGGTGAGGATGTTGTTGTCGCGCCCCATGAGGCCCACGCCGACAATCGCGGCGAGCAGGCACATCGGCACGATCAGGATCACCGCCAGCGGCAGGACGAGGCTTTCATACTGAGCGGCGAGCAGGAGGAACACGAAGACCACCGCGAGGCCGAAAACAAGGCTGCCGGTGTTTCCGGCCTGGTTCTGCTGGTAGGCAAGTTCGGTCCATTCATAGGTGAACCCGGCGGGGAGATTGGCCTTGGCGAGCCGGCCCATCGTGATGAGCGACTGGCCCGAGGAGAACCCGCGCTTGGTATCGCCCTGAAGCTCTGCCGATGGGTAGAGATTGAACCGCACGACGCGGTAGGGGCCGCTATCGTTCTTGAGCGTCATTACCGCAGCGAGCGGCACCATGGTTCCCGAGGCCGAGCGCGTCTTGAGCCGCAGGATATCGCCGACATCATCGCGGTAGGGCGCATCCGCCTGTGCCGTCACGCGGAAAGTGCGGCCGAGGAAGTTGAAATCGTTGACGTATGTGCTGCCAAGATAGGTGCCGAGTGTGGAGAAGACGCGCTCTACCGGCACGCCGATCTGCTCCGCGCGCTCGCGGTCCACTTCGGCCTTGAGGCGCGGGGTCTTGGTGTTGAAGGTGGTGAAGACCGAATTGAGCCCGGGTTCCTGATTGGCAGCCATCATCATCTTGAACGCCGCCGCCTCCAGCGCGGGGTAGCCGGCGCCGCTGCGGTCCTGGATCATCATCTTGAACCCGCCGCCGGTGCCGATGCCGCGCACCGGCGGGGGCGGCACGACCAGCACATTGCCGGCGGTGATGGCGCCGTAGGACTTGCGCAGCTGGTTCGCGATCTCGTCAGCCGTCACGTTGCGCTCGCCGAAATTCTTGAGCGTGATGAAGATCGCGCCGGCATTGGGCGCGGTGGTGAACGTGGCGCCATCGAACCCGGCAAAGGCGATGGTGGTCTTCACGTTCGGATTTTCGCGCGCCATCTTTGCGGCGGCCTGCACGATTTCGTCCGTGCGCTGGAGCGAGCTGCCCGGCGGAAGCTGGACGACGCCGATGAGATAGCTCTGATCCTGCGCGGGGATGAACCCGGTCGGCGTGGCCCAGAAGCGCCAGCCGGCAATGCCCAGCAGCAGGACATAGGCGATGGCGATCAGCCCGAGCGAGCGCACCAGCCGCGCGGTGAGCCGCCCGTAGCGCTGCGACAAGGCCTCGAACCGCTGGTTGAAGCCGCGGGCGAAACGCACCGGAAGCCCGCGCCAGCCGGGCTGGACTGCAGGTTCTTCAGCCCCGCGCGGCTTCAGAATCAGCGCGGCCAGCGCCGGCGACAGCGTGAGCGAGACGAAGGCCGAAATCGCAGTGGCGCTGACGATGGTGAGCGCGAACTGCTTGTAGAATGCGCCCGAAATGCCGGGGATGAAGGCGGTGGGAATGAAGACGCCGCACAGGACCAGGGCAATGGCGATCAGCGCGCCGGACACCTCGTCCATCGTTTTGTGCGCGGCGGCGCGGGGGGAGAGGCCCTCCTCGTGCATCAGGCGCTCGATGTTCTCCACCACCACGATGGCATCATCGACGACGATGCCGATGGCGAGCACGAGGCCGAAGAGCGAGAGGTTGTTGAGCGAAAAGCCGAACGCGGCCATCGCCGCAAAGCTGCCGATCAGCGAGACCGGAATTGCGATGATCGGGATGATCGAGGCGCGCCAGCTCTGCAAAAACACGAGCACGACGAGCGCGACGAGCACGATGGCTTCGAGCAGGG
>CANGJB010000015.1 GCA_947453945.1 Sphingomonadaceae bacterium | reverse complement strand
TTTTTCACCTTTTTTTAATATCTTACTGCAATCGCGAGACTGCTCCATATTCGCCCTTTGCGAACACACTATCGTTATGATAGGTACTTTTCCCGAGAGTCCATACGTGGACCGGGGTCCAACAAAAAAATCGCGTGCATTCCTTTCGCCGCTCCTGCGGCGTCGCTTTTTTGTGTGGAGTATGAAGATGTCTACACCTCCTGCTGGCTTTATTGCCCGTGCCATGTGTGCACTTGCCGCTGCATCGCTGATTGCTGCCCCTGTGATGGTCAACGCCGATGCAGGCGCACCGGCCAAGCACAAAGTTCACAAGAAATCCTGGAAGAAGAAGGGCGCGGCTCGCAAGGGCAAGTATCGCCTGAAGAGCAAGCGCTCGGCTGGCTATATGCCCAAGACGCAGACTGTGACGACGACGACGATGACGCCAACTGCGCCGCCGCCCCCGCCGCCGCCTCCCCCGCCGCCGCCTCCTCCGCCGCCTCCGCCCCCGCCGCCCCCGCCGCCCGCTCCGATGGCTGCTGCGGCCCGCGTCGGTTATCGCCCGAACATCGGGGTCATCCTCGGTGGCCTCGCGCTCGGTGGCGGCATCGGTGCGATCATCGGCTCCAGCGAAGGCAAGGGCAAAGACAGCCCCGGCAGCTGATCAGCGCTCTGATCGATACAAATACGAAAGCGGCCCGGCCTTGCAAAAGGCCGGGCCGCTTTCGTTTGCGAGGGAAACTGCGTGCTCGAAGCACATGGACCGGCCCTGCATCGCGGCCGGTCTTTTTCGCCCGGCTGCATTTTTGACGCACGGTTGACGCTGGGCCCGCGCCTGATTTGACGCTGGTGACCTAGACCATGTGTGTCGGCGCCGAACGGGGACTGGCCCTCAAGGCCAAGGCGAACGGGGCCGAAAACATAAGGAGAGCCATAATGCAGACCAAATCCTTCCTCGTCGTCACCCGGATCCATCAGGAACAGGTGTTCGCGCAGAGCTGAACCATTCCCACCATTGCCACATCGGTCAGCAAGGGCCGGGAGCACTCCGCTCCCGGCCCTTAGCGCATGTCCGCGCGCGGCGCACACGCATGGCGCAGTGGCCCTTCGCCTCGTCACATCCGGCCTGCGGTTTTTTCTGTCCGTTGTGGGCACGGCAACACGGGGAGCGATGGACATTCCGTTGCAGGTATGAATACTTAGATCGAAGGGGGGTGGGGATGACTGTGCAAGATGCGGACCGCGCGGACCTGATCCACAAGGCGGCAAAGAGCGTCCCGTCCAGCCTCGATTTGCCAACCTCAGGCTCCCCCATCCGCGTCGCGATCATCGGCGGCGGCTGCGCTTCCATGGCTGCGGCCTGGGAACTGACCGGCCCGCAGCATCGGGGCCGATACGATGTCACCATCTATCAGGAAGGCTGGCGGCTGGGCGGCAAGGGCGCCTCGGGCCGGGGCGAAAACGGGCGGATCGAGGAGCATGGCCTCCACATCTGGCTCGGCTTTTACGACAACGCGTTCCGCATGATGCGCGGCTGCCATGCCGAACTCGAAGCGCGCGGGCTTGGCCATCTCTATGGCGATTGGCGCGATGCCTGGACGGCGGAAAACGATGTCGCGCTCTGTTCGGCGAGCGAGGGGGGCGGGTTCCAGCGCTGGCAGGTGCACATGCCGCCGCGCGCGGGCTATCCCGGCGATCCGCTCGCGCCCGGGGCGGTGTTCAGCCTGCAATACTATATGGCCGGTGCATTCGATCTGCTGCGCGCGCTGGTGCTCGATACCACGGTCGACGGGCAGGGCATGACCACCCGGTTCGATGCGCCCGAAACGGCTGGGCCGGCCAGTCCGGCGGAGCTTGTCGCGCGGATCGCCGCCCTCGCACGCATGGGCCTGTTCGGTTCGGCTGCGGTGCTGGCCGAGACGCTCGGCGTGCTGGCCGCGCTGGTGCGATCGGTCAGCCCGTCGACCACGGGGTTGCTGCTGGGCGCGGTGGATGCCGTGGCCGTGCCGCTGCGCCAATGGATCGAGGACCGCTTCCTAGCGAACGACATGCTGCGCTTCCTCTGGGAAATCGCCGATCTCACGCTGGCGACGGTGACCGGCTTCGTGCGCTACGGCGTGATGTTCGATCCGCGCGGGCTCGATGCTATCGACGATTACGAATGCCGCGAATGGATGCGGATCAACGGCGCCTCCCTGCGTTCGCTGCAATCGCCGTTCCTGCGCGGGCTCTATGATCTCTCGATGGGTTATGAAGATGGCGACCCGGAAAAGCCCCGTCTTTCGGCCGGCCAGGGGCTGCGCGGCACCTTGCGCACGTTCTTCGGCTATCGCGGCGCGTTCATGTGGCGGATGCGCGCGGGGATGGGCGATGTGGTCTTCGCGCCGCTCTATACGGCGCTGAAGGCGCGCGGCGTGGACTTTCGCTTCTTCCACCGTCTCACCGACATGGAGTTGGACGAAGCCGGCACGCATGTGGCGCGGCTGAAGTTCGATGTGCAGGCGCAGATAAAGGGCGGCGGCGCGTACTTGCCGCTGGTCGAAGTGCAGGGCCGCCCGTGCTGGCCCTCCGCCCCCGATTTTGCGCAGCTTGAGAGCGGCGAGGCGTTTCAGGCCGAGGGCCGCAAGTTCGAATCGCACTGGGACCGCCGCCGCGAAGGGGAAAGCGTGCTGGAAGTCGGCCGCGATTTCGACATGGCCATTCTGGGCGTCGGCGCGGGGGCAGTGCCCCATTGCGCCAACGGCATCGTCTCACGCGATCCGCGCTGGCAGGCGATGTGCCGCGATGTGAAGACCGTCGCCAGCCAGGCCTTCCAGATCTGGCTGGACCGCGATCTCGCCTCGCTCGGCTGGCCCAGCCCCGATGCCGTGGCCCCGGCCTATATCACCGGCGCCTTCGCCAAGCCGTTCGATACCTGGTGCGATATGGCGCATGTCGTGCCAGAGGAAGCATGGGCCCGCCCGCCTGCCACTTCGGTCTATTTCTGCGCGGTGCTGCCCGATCCGCCGGAGCCGCCGGCCGAGGGGGACATGGCCTATCAACCGGCCCGCGATGCCGAAGTGCGCGCCAATGCAGAAAGCTTTCTCGAAGGGCCGGTCCGCGCGATCTGGCCCGGGGCCTATGACGCTGAGGGGCGCTTTCGCTGGGATATCCTCAAAGCGGACGAGAGCGGCGGGCCGGAACCGGAAGGCCGCGCGCGCTTTGGCACGCAATACTGGCGCGCCAACGTCAATCCATCTGATCGCTACGTGATCCACACACCGGGCAGCTGGCGCAGCCGCATCTCGCCGCTCGACCGGACATATGACAACCTCACCATTGCCGGGGACTGGACCGACAGCGGCTTCCATTCCGGCTGTGTCGAAGGGGCGGTCATGTCCGGGCTGCTTGCCGCCCATGCCATTTCCGGTGCGCCGGACATCAAGGATATCATTGCCTATGACCACCCCTGAAAGCCCGGAGCCGACCAGCGAGCGCGTGACCCGCCCGGAGGCAGGCCAGACCGCACCCATCCGCCACGCCGCCAGCGGCGGCGCCGGCGAACCGCCGGTTGCTCCGGTTCTGCCCAATCCCGGGGTGCAAGACCCCGAAGTGCTGAAGATCAACGAGACAGTCGCGAGCAGCGTCAAGTCCGCTTACGATGTGCTGGGCGAAACCATCGAACAGGGCCGCCGCGCTGCCGAGCAGTTCCGCGTGGGCGCCTACAATGTGCGCGATGTGCCAGACGACGTGCGCCACATGGCCACCAACCTGCTGGGCCTCGCCCGCCAGCTGAGCACGGCGACTTTCGACATCTGCGAAGCCCTGCTGCGACAGGCAGGCGGCGCCATGCCGCCATCGCCGCCGCCGCCGGGATCGACCGTGGTGCCGCCGTTTCCCACCCCAGGAAACGCGGCCCCGCCCTCGTCTCCGGCCCCAACACCGCCCGCGCCGGACATGCGCCTTGCCGTGCAGTTCACCGGCAACACCACGGCGCGCGCACACAGCACCGCCCTTGCGCGGCCCGCAGCGCTCACCGCGCCCGATCAGATTGCCTGCGACGGTCTCACCCTGCGCGGCGGCAGCGCAGCGCCGATCACCGAAGTGGGCTTTGCCGCCGATCCGGCAGGCGCCGGGCTGGTGGCGACTGTCGCCGTGCCGCAGGACCAGCCGGCGGGCATCTATGCCGGGGCCGTCTATTGCCCGGGCCAAGTCCTGCCGCTGGGCCAGCTGGTGATCGAGATCGGCTGATGGCCGTGGAGGGCGCACTGCTCCAGCGCTACGGCGCCGCCACCCGCGCCGAAGTCTCGCGCTATCTTGCGGCGGGCGGGCCTTCTCCGTTTCTCGATGAGATGCTCGCCGATTATCCCGCGCGCGGGGGCAAGATGCTGCGGCCGGCGATCTGCCTTGCCAATGCCGCGCTGTTTGCCGCCCAGCCCGGCAGCGCGCCATCGGCAGAGGCGGTGCGCGCCGCAGCGGCGATCGAAATGCTGCACAACGCGCTCCTGATCCACGACGATGTGCAGGACGGCAGCGAGCTGAGGCGCGGCAAGCCCACGCTCCATGCGCTTCACGGCGTGCCGCTGGCGATCAACGCCGGGGATGCGCTGCTGTTTGCCGCGTTCCACCCGCTGATCGATGCGGTGAGCCCGCTCGGCGGGGATGTGATCCGGCAGGTGATGGAGGTCACCGCCACGATGGCGCGCCAGACGGCGGAGGGCCAGGCGCTCGAACTCGGCTGGCGTGATCGCAATGTGACCGGCCTGAGCGAGGCCGACTACATGCGCATGGCGCTTAAGAAAACCGCATGGATGGGGATGATCTGGCCCGCGCAACTCGGCCTCATCATCGGCTCGCGCGGGCGGCTCGATCCCGAGATGGTGTTGCGCTTCGGCTACTTCCTCGGCCTCGCCTTCCAGATCGAGGACGACTTGCGCAACCTTTCGGAGGACCCGGGCTATGGCAAGGAGCAGAATGGGGACCTCGCCGAGGGCAAGCGCACCTTGATGCTCATCCACGTGCGCGCGGCCTGCGATGCGGCCGAACGCGCGCGGCTCGATGCCTTCCTCGGTCTCCGCCGGGAAGAGCGCTGCGCGGCAGATGTGGCGTGGCTTGCCGCGCTGATGCAGGCGCGCGGCTCGATCGATCACGCGCGCGGTGTCGCGGCGGCCATGGCGGGCGCGGCAGAGCACGAATTTGCCGCAGTCTATGGCGCGCTTCCGCCATCGGAGGAGCGCGCGTTCCTCGGCAGCCTCGTGCGCTGGGTGTTCGACCGCATATGAGCAGGCGGGCCCTCCTCTATGGCGCAACCGGGTTCACCGGCAGGGCCCTTGCGCAGGCACTGGCCGGCAACACGGATCTCGTTCTGGCGGGGCGGAATGCACAGGCTGTGCGCGCGGTGGCAGAGCCGCTAGGGCTCGCATGGCGGGCCTTCCCGCTCGGCGCGCCGGAGGCAGTGCGCGCAGGGCTGGCCGGGGTGGACGCGGTGCTCCACGCCGCCGGGCCGTTTGCCGCAACCGCCATGCCGATGCTCGATGCCTGCCTCGCGGCTGGCGCGCATTACCTTGATCTTGGCGGCGAATGGCGGGTGATCGCCGCACTGATGGCGCGCGATGCCGATGCGCGCAGCGCGGGCATCGCCGTGCTGCCCGGCGCGGCCCTCACCCCTGCGGCGACCGATTGCCTGCTGCTCGCCGCGGTGGAGCGCTGGCCGGATACGACCGCGCTCAGGCTAGGCATTTCCGCCGCTGAAGTCGTCTCACGCGGGAGCGCGGCGACAATGGCGGGGATGGCCGATCCCGGCACGGTGATCCGGCGCGGCGGCGCTCTGCAGATGATCCCCGCAGGCAGCCTGACGCAGATGTTCGATTTCGGCGCGGGGCCGGCAGAGACCGTGGCGACCGACTGGGCCAGCGTGGTGACAGCAGGTCCGCTCACCGGGGTGGGCGATATCGCGGTCTTTTCACAGATGCACTGGGCGATGCGGGCGGGCTACCGGGCCGCGGGGATCGGCATGGGCCTGACCGGCGCGGCGCCGTGGCGCACGGCGGGCAAGGCCATGGCGCGCGTCTGGCCTGCCGAGCCCGGTGCGCCCGCGCGTGAGGCGGCGCGCTTCACCATGATCGTCGAAGCGCTCGATCCGTGGCGGCGGGTGCGGCGGCTGACGATGGAGACGCTCGACGGCTACGGCGCCAGTGTGCGGATCGCGGCGGCGGCCCTGCGCCGCGTGCTGGCGGGCGGTGCGCCGGCAGGGGTTTCCAGCCTTGCCGCCGCCTTCGGTTCCGGTTTTGCGGTGGAGGCAGGCGCCGCGCAGTTCCCTGCCGGAAACAGGAGCACGGCGGCATGACAAGGCCCCGCATTCCCTATGTGCAATCGGACGCCAGCCAGCAGGTGCCGCCGCCCTACCATTTCCCCGGGGTGACGGTGAACGCCTTCTACTGGGAAGTTTCGATGGAACGGGTGCAGGCCTATTGCGACCGCTATCTCAACATAGGGGACGAGGCGAGCCGCGACTATGTCTACCGGCCCGTGCCGACCTTTCCCTACGCATCGGTGCTGTTCCTCGATTATCCCACGATGATCAGCGCGATTCCGGACGGATCGATGCACGGCGCGGTGCCCTATCCCGAACGCGGCGCGATCAGCCAGACCGAGGTGTTCGTGGCCATGCCGGTCATGCGCTATGGCAAGGGCGGGGTGAAGCTAATCACGGATAGCGCGGTGGAATGGGCCTTGCCGTTCATCGTGGTGGGCAATCCGATGTCGAGTGTCTGCGGGCGCGAGATGCTCGGGCTGGGCAAGCTGCTCGCCGATATCGGGAACGGCGAAGGCCGGTATCCGGACAGCTTCCTCGGCACGGTGAAGCTGCCGGGCTGGCGCGACGAGAAGCCCGGAACGATGCAGGAAACGCTCGATTTCCTGCGCATCGAGACCAAGCCGCCGCTGCCAACCCACGCCGGAACCCAGCCCAGGGAGCGCACGTTCGCCACGCTGCTCGATACCCGCGAAGCGCTATGGGGCCTCGGCAACCTCGCCAACATGGCAAACTACGTCGACAAGGCCTCGCTCAGCCTCATCCCCACATCGATGCGCACGGTCGGCCTCAAGCAATACCGCGATGCGCTCGATCCCGCCCGCGCGGTCTATCAGGCGCTCGTCACCTGCCGCGCGCTCTATTCCGATGTGCGCGACGTGTGCTTCTACAACCCGCTCGATGTCGACATGAGCTTCTACGATGTCGGCAGCTTCCACGAGATGCTCAAGGTCTTCCTCGAAGTGGGCGATGAGCCCACCGGGCTGCCGCACTCGATCAATGCTATCGCCGCATGCCGCTTCGTGGCGGATATCGATTATGACCAGCTGCGGGTGATCCGCGAGTTTCCCATTGATCGCGACGGGATGCCGCCCACGCCGGGATCGAGCGACATGATCGCGCGCTGGCTGCGCCCGCTCAAAGGCTTTTTCGCCCCGCGCAAGGGAGCCGCCTGATCATGACCGCGTTCGTCGAATCCTTTTCCACCAACCAGTTGCTGCCGCCGTGGCGTTCAGAGGGCCTCAGGAACTGGTCGTTCGTGATCGCGGTGGAAACAAGCCGGATCCAGCGCCATCTCGATCGCTATTTCAATGCCCCCGCGCCAGACCGCGCGCCGTTCCTCTATGCCGCATTGCCGGGCCCAAACTACGGCCTGCTTTGCGTGGCGAAGCACAAGCGGTTTTCCAGCCTGTATGGCAGACCGGAAGGCGACAACACGCTCACCCACACCGAGATCTACTGGACCTTCCCGGTCACCCGCTATCAGGTGACGCCGGACAACCTGCTGGTCGATGCCGTCACCGTGTGGATCCAGCCCTTCGCGTTCGACAACAACAGCTACGTGATGTTCTCGGCCCGCGAGATCTGGGGGACCGAGATGGAAATGGCCGCGATCAACCTGATCGAAGGCGCGACTCCCGGCGAGCTCATGATCGATCTCGCGATCGAGGGCATCGCCCGGTTCAGTCCGAAGGCGCGCAGCCACCAGATCGGCTGCTTGCGCATCGGCATGACCCAAGAGGCCACCGGTATCGCGCTGGCGGGGATGCTGGACGATCACCCGGGCCTGCAGGACTTCGTCACCAACCTGATCGGAGCGGGCATTTTCACAGCCGGCATGGAAGATGGCGAATTGACCGCAGGCGAAGGCATCGAAGTGAACACCTTGCGCCAGTTCCGCGACGTGTTCGATCTGGATGCGGCGGCCTACCGCGCCATCGTCAGTTCGCGCACCACGCACAGCAATGTTCGCGAGATGACGTTCTATGCCGGCTCCAACGCGAAGCTGGAGTTGTTCGGGCCGCATGCCATCGCAGAGACTTGGGCTTCGATGTTCGGGCTGCCGGGTATCGACCGGACGACGCTGCTCGGCCCGCCGCCGCCCGTGATGGACGGCGAGGAGACCGACTGGTCAACACCTGTCACGCACGTGGAGGTGGCGCTGGTGGTATCCTATAGCGCCGATGCCCGGTTCGATCTTGCGGGCACGCTGCACACTTACGGGCAGATCTAGGCAAGAACCGCGATCTGCTCCCCGGGCGCGGGCCCGGCTTCCACGACGCGGCGCACGGCGGACTTGAAATCGAACGGCACCCATGCGGCGCAATCGGGCCAGTTGCCGGTTTCCAGCCAATAGCGGCACAGGCCGAGCCGGTGGCACACCCGGATGAAACGCGGGTGCGAAAGCAGGCAGCTCCAAGGCCCCAGCGCGACCCCGGGATAGAACAGGCTCGGCGTAGGACCGGCAGGATCGAACACATGGGCATAGTCCGCCTGCTCGGCCAGCTCGAACGCGGCATCGGGCAAGCCGATGAAGCCGAGCCCGATGGGAAGGCTGAGCGTGATCGTCCCGGTCTTTTCCAGCAGCCCGCGATAGCTCGCAAGGCGGGCGTGCTTGATCGTCATGTCGTCGGTCAGGACAGCTTCGACATAGGCCCGCACCGCCGCCAGATCGCGCGCCTGCCAACCATCGAAACCGGCCACGGCGCCGGCATGGCGGTGGTAGACTTCGGGATAGCCCAGCGATCCGGCCCAGTTGAGCAAGGCCATCAGGATCCCGGCATTCTGCGGCCAGCGCAGATGCAGCTCCTCCAGCATGCTGACCGAGGTATCGTAATCGCCGACATAGGCGCGCATCTGCGCCACGTGGAGCCGCGCGGCGGGCATCAGCGGATTGAGCTCGCACGCCGCCTCGGCATGGGCCAGCGCTTCGCGGAAACGGCCGACACCCCAGCAAAACTGGCTCATGTCGGTCAGCGCTGCAGGATCGCGCGGGGCAACGTCCAGCGCCTGACGCAGCAGCGTTTCGCGCACGGCATGCTTGCCCCACGGCTCCAGCGTCGCCAGAGCGCGGTGCGCGCCGCCGCGCCGCGGATCGAGTTTCAGCGCGGTCTCCGCCGCAGCGATCACGCCGTCTCGCGCTTCGGCAAAGGGTTGCGCGCAGCGGCCCGAACGCAGCACTGCGGCACGGGCCAGCGCAAGCAGTTCCCACGCCGGAGCGTGGTCCGGCGCGTCGCGGGTCACCCCCTCCAGCAGCGGCACGGCCTCGTTCGCCGTGTTGTCGAACTGCGCATCGCCATCGGCAATGAGGCCGCGCGCGCGCAGGAAGCGCTCATAGGTCCCCGGCTCCAGCACCGGGGTCGGCGCGCGCGGCAGGAGCGTGAGTTGCAGCGCCGCGGCAACCTTTTCCGCGATGGAATCCTCCAGCGCGAACACATCTTCAAGGTCGCCGTCGAACCGCTCGCTCCACACCGCGCGGCGGGTGGCGCATTCGACCAGTTCGGCGGTGATCCGCACGCGCCGGCCACTCCGCCGCACCGAACCATCAAGCAAGTGCGAGGCGCCCAGCACCGCAGAAACACGGGCAATATCCTTGTCCGCACCGCGCAGCTGGAAACTCGACGCGCGGGCGACCACGGAAATGCCGGTGCCCCGCGCCACGGTGCGCTGGATTTCCTCTGAAACGCCGTCGCAGAAATCCGCCAGATCGGGATCGGAGGAGAGATTATCGAACGCCAGCACGGCAAGAACCAGCGCGCCGGGCGCGTGCGGCGCCGGCATGGCGGCAGGCGGGGATTCGGGCAGAACAGGCGCCGCCGCTACCACCGGCCCCGCCCCGCCATCGCAGCGCAGCGCGGCATCGACCAGAGCACCGGGCGCAACCCCGATTTCAGCCGCGAGCAGTTCCCGGAACGCCTGATAGCGCATATGCGCCGCCGCGCGCGCACCGCTGGCAATTTCCGCGCGGATCAGCGCGGCCACAGCCGGCTCGCTCAACGGTTCGCGGCGCAGCCAGGCAACCGCAAGCGCCTTGACCGCCGCGTGATCGCCTGCGCTCTGCCGCGCGGTGATATGGCGGGCGAGGCCCTCCGCAATCCGGGCATTGGTCTCAGCACGGGTCACATCCAGCCATTCGCCAAAGGCGCCGCCGAGTTCGAGATCCTCAAGGAGCGGAGCCGCGCCCGCCTCATCGATATGGCGCGCCGCTGCTTCCCAAGCATCGCCCTGCAGTGCCGCGCGCAAGGCCAGCACGTCGCAAGCAAAGGCACCGGGGGCGAGAGCGACGGTCTCCCGCGTGGCGATCAGGCCGCCTCCGCCCGCATCCCATCCCCCAGCCGCCAGCACGCCGCGCAGTTCAAGCAGGCACTGGCGCAGGCTGGCGCGGGCCTGCGCCTCGCTTCGGTCACTCCAGAACAGCCCGGCCAGCCGCTCGCGGCCCATGGTCTGCTGTGGTGCAAGTAAAAGGGTGGCAAGCAGCGCGCGGGTGCGTCTGCCCTGGACGGGAATGGGTGCGCCGCCGGGCACGGCAAGGCGGAACGATCCAAGAAGCTGGACACCGAACCGGGCATTGGTGGCCCCTTCCCACCCAATGTCTCTCATTTCCGCGACCATGCGAATCTTGTGCCCGCCAAAATTACCTAGGTAACACTAGCGCGCCTTGTGCCATTATGGCGACAGTTTAGTGCCCCATTGCCCAAAAGATTGAAACGTCAGTCTCGATTCAGGACTTCAGCGCCACGCCCCGCTGGCATCTGACGTCAGGCCCAGCGCGCGGTAGGCTGCATCGATCAGCGATTGGCCGCGCGGACCCACAAGAATACCCGCGCCCATACGGTTCATCGTGTAGCCCATGCTCAGCCCCTGTACCGGATCGGCAAAGCCCACGCTGCCGCCCATGCCGACGTGGCCGAACGCGCTTTCGCCCAGAATCAGGCTATCGCCGCCGGTTGAGCGGTTATCTGTGCTAACCATGAAGCCCATGGCAAAGCGCATCGGCTGGCACAGCACGGCATCGCTGTGCGTCGCAGCGGAAACGCGGCCCATGCGGTGCACGCGGTTTTCCGAAACCAGCGCCCCGCCACCATTGGCCAGCGGAGCATACATGCCAGCAAGGCCGCGCGCGTTGGTGATCCCGTTGGCGCTGCCGATTTCCGCTGCATGGATTTCGCGCGAATTGAAGTCCGCGCCGCCAAGGTTGGTCAGGAACAGATTGGGCAGGCTACCGGGCTGCGTCGTTGCCGCGCGGAAGAAGGCGGACCCGAAGTTCACTTCCGACGGATCGGCCGGGATCATCGGCGCAACGCGGGGCTCTTCGCTTTCCGGCAGGCCGATATGGAAATCGAGCCCGAGCGGCCCGGCCACGTTCTCCTGAAAATACTGCCCCATCGGCTTGCCCGAGATGAGGCGCACAAGCTGCCCCACCGTCCAGGCATAGGTCACGCCGTGATAGCCCTGCCGCGTGCCCGGCTCCCAATGCGCGGGTTCGGCTGCGACGCGCGCGGTCATGTAGTCCCAGTCGGCCAGCCCGCCCTTGCGGATCGGCTCTGCGACATGCGGCACCGGTGAGGTGTGGGCCAGCATCATGCCCACGGTGGTCGCTTCCTTGCCGCCGCTGGCAAACTCCGGCCAGATATCGCCGACCAGCGTGTCGTAGGAAACCTTGCCCTGATCGACCAGCATGTGGAGGCACAGCGCCGTGGCTGCCTTGGTGCAGGAATAGACAATGGAGACAGTATCGCGGCCCCAGGACTTTGCGGCGCCCTCGCCGCTCTCGGGCTCCGCCGTGCCGCCCCACAAGTCCACCACGGTCCGCCCGCCAAGCGTGATCGCCACGCTCGCGCCCACTTCCTTGCGTTCGTCGAAATTGCGGCGGAACTCGGCCAGCACGCCGGTGAACTGGGCATCGCACGTGCCGGAAATCGTGCGTCCATCGGCAAGCTCAAGCGAGATCGCGCTCATGTCAGGGTGAAATCCTCTGGCTTGAAGGTCTTGGTCATCTTCCAATAGTCGACCAGCCGGTAGGGCAGCAGCGCAAACACCCGGCCCGCATCGTTGCGATACCAGTTGGTCAGCCCCTTGTGGGTCCAGACCATGTTGGCATGGCGCTCGTCGACATCGGCGACATAGGCATCGTGCGCGGCGGGCTTCACGTCGATGGCGTGCGCCCCTGTTTCCAGCACTTCGCGCAGCGCGGTCAGGATCAGGCGCATCTGGCATTCGGTGATGAAGATCACATTCCCGCCATGGGCCAGACCGGTGTTGGGGCCCATCAGCATGAAGAAGTTGGGAAAGCCCGGGACCATCGTGCCGATATAGGCGGTCGCGTCGTCCGGTCCCCAGACGGTATGCAGATCGCGTCCGCCTTCCCCGGTGATCGTCATGGGCGCGAGCATCTTGCTGGCCTGAAAACCGGTTGCATAGATGATCACGTCGGCCTCGATCAGCGTGCCATCGTCCATGACCACGCCTTCGGGCACGATCTTCGCAGGGGCGCCCGTCACCAGATCGACATTGGGCCGCAGCAGCATGTCGTACCAGTTGTTGTCGACGAGGATGCGCTTGCCATAAGGCGGATAGCTCGGCGTGCACTTGGCGATCAGATCGTCATGGCCCGCGAGCTTGGAGCGCAAGTACCGCTCCATGAAAAGCCGGTGGCGCGCGTTGACCTGGTTGATCGATTTGCCGCCATCATCCCATGCCGGATCGACTTGCAGCGAGGCATGGAGCCCATCCGCAAAAGCCCAGAACAGCTGGAACCGGTACCACCGCGCGAAGAAGGGTACGTGCGCCAGCACCCACTTCATGCCCTCGGACACTTCGGCAAAGTAATTGGGGTTCGGCACGACCCAGTGCGGCGAGCGCTGCAGGATCGTGAGCTTGGCCACATCGGGCGCGATCGTCGGGCCGACCTGCTGGCCCGAAGCGCCAGTACCGATCATGATAACGCGCTTGCCCTTGAGGTCCAGCCCCTCCTGCCACTGCGCGGTGTGGAGCGCGGTACCGGCAAAGGTCTCGCGGCCCTCGATTTCGGGCAGCTTGGGCCGGTTGAGCACGCCCACCGCCGAAATCACCGCCCGCGCCTTGAGGTGAGTGACAGTGCCGCTCGCATCGCGCGTCGCCACGTCCCAGGAGCCGGTGGCCGCATCATAGGTCGCGGCGCTCACCTCGGTCTCGAAGCGGATGTGTGTCCGCACGCCGTACTTGTCGGTCGCGCGCTCGAAATAGGTCCACAGTTCGTCGCGCTTGGCGAAGAAATGCGACCATTCGTGGTTCAGCTCGAACGAGTAGGAATAGAAGTGGTTGGGCGTATCGACGCCGCAGCCGGGATAGAAATTCTCGTACCAGCTGCCGCCGACTGCGGCGTTCTTTTCGATCAGGACAAAGGGAATGCCCGCCTGCCCCAGCCGGATCGCAGCGCAGACGCCCGACATGCCTGCGCCGATGATGACCACCGGAAAGCTTTCGAGCGCAGCGGGTGCGGGGCGCTTGCGCCAGATCAGCCCGCGCGGATCAGGCTGGGCGGCTTCCAGATCCTCGCGCATCATCGCGGTGTAATCCGCGCTCACATGCTCGCCCACGGCGGTCGAAAGCATCTCCTGCAGGAAATCGCCATCGGGCAGCGGCGGCAGCGGCGCACCGCTGCGCGCATAATCCAGGAGCGCCGCTTCGAGCCGGGCGCGGATTTCGGCGCGCAAGTCCTCGGGCATCGTCTCGTGGTAGTTCATCGGCCCGTTGATGTGCGGCCGTGCGCGTTCGAGCAGGCCGTGATCGCCGGTCAACTGGACCAGTACGAGCATGAGCGTCGCGGCGTCCGCCTCGGCCAGCGCGGCGCGAAGCGCCTGCGGATCGGCGGCGAGCGCGGACAGATCGGCGGGATCGCTGGCCCCCGCCATCTCCAGATTCAGCGTGGTCAAGCCACTCTCCCTCAATATCACTTGCAATCTACCTAACGGAACCTGTATCTACGCGCCAGTAGATAAAAAATGTTCGCAGTTTCAAGGCTGCGGGGGATGAGGGGATAGATCATGGTTCGCAGCCAATTTTCCGCACGTGTTGAGTCCACCTCGCGCCGCGCCGCGTTCGGCCTGCTGATGGCCGGTGCCGCTCTGGCCGCCGCGCCCGCAATGGCGCAGGAAGCCACGCCTCCGCCCACCGAAGGCCTTGCCGATATCGTGGTGACCGCCACGCGCAGCTCGGAATCGCTGTCCAAGGTCGGCGCGTCGGTCTCTGCCGTTTCCGCCGCCGATCTCGGCGTTGGCGGGGTCAAGGATGTCCAATCGCTCGCCACCGCGATCCCCAACCTTTCGGTGGGCGATCAGTTCGGCGTGAACCGCATCTTCATCCGCGGCATCGGCCTGACCTCGATCGACCTCGGCGCAGACGGCGGCGTCGCCTTCCTGCAGGACGGCGCGCAGATCGCCCGCCCTGCTGCGCAGCTTTCCGGCTTCTATGATCTGGAGCGCGTCGAAGTGCTGCGCGGGCCGCAGGGCACGCTCTATGGCCGCGGCGCGACCGCAGGCGCGATCAACCTGATCACCAAGCGCCCGACCGACCACCTCGATGGCTATGTCCGCGCAAGCTACGGCAACTACAACGCTGTCGCCGTCGAAGGCGCGGTCGGCGGGCCGATCTCGGGCGACAAGCTGATGGTGCGCATCGCCGGCAAGTACGACCGCCGCGATGGCTACGGCATCAACGAGTTTACCGGCAAGGACATCGACAACCGCGATGCCTACGCCTTCCGTGGCAGCGTGTTGGCAAAGCCGGCTGACGACCTCGAAGTGCTCGTCTCGGGCGAGTATTTCCACGAGGACGACAGCAACTACGCGTTCCACTACTTCGGCCCGACGGTGGCGCCAGAGAACTTCCTCGGCTCGCTGATCGGCGGCAAATCGCTGTTCACCGTGGCCGCGGCAGCGGGCAAGCCTGCCAACATCCGCAATATCTATTCGGATCAGGAACCGCTCAACCAGCGCCACGGCTACAGCTTCACCGGCACGATCGACTGGACCCCGGGCGATTGGGACGTGAAATCGATCACCTCGTACCACAACTTCAAGCGCTTCAACCGCGACGACCTCGACGCCTCGAACGCCGCGATGTTCGGCCAGAATAACTACGACGAGCGCAGCAAGACCTTCAGCCAGGAATTCGTCGGCACCTACAAGAGCGACAAGTTCGATGCGCTGATCGGCGCCAACTACTTCCACGAAGACCTGTTCGGCAGCGTGCGCGTGCCGCTGACCAACCTGGCCGTCCTGCTCAAGCTGGCGGGCCAGCTGCCCTCCGGCGCGCCGGACAACGCTCTCGATGGCTTCAACTATCTCCAGTTCGGCAGTGTCAAGATCAACGCCTATGGCGTCTACGCGCAAGGGTCCTACGCCCTCACCGACAAGCTGAAGTTGACCGCAGGCGGCCGCTTCAGCCATGAAAAGCGCGAAGGCGTGGGCACGTTCGATTTCCTCGGCGCGGTCAACACCGACAAGGGCAAGAGCTGGAACGCTTTCACGCCCACGGTCACGCTGAACTATCAGGCGAATGATGCCACGCTGCTTTACGCCTCGGTCACGCGCGGCTTCAAATCGGGCGTGATCAACGTCGGTTCGCGCAACGATGTGATCAACCCCGAATATGTGTGGAGTTACGAAGTCGGCCTCAAGACCGCCACGGCAGACCGCAAGCTGCAGGCCAATCTCGCCGCGTTCTACATGGACTACACCGATCTTCAGGTCGGCTTTGTCGATGCCAGCAGCGTCGTCACCACGGTCAACGCCGCCTCGGCCCGCAACTACGGCATCGAGGCCGAGCTGCGCGCCAAGCCGCTGCCGGGCCTCACGCTCGAACTCTTCGGTACCTATCTCAACGCCAAGTACCGCAAGTTCACCACCGGCGATTACCGGCAGGCCTTCAAGCAGATCAGCGTCGCGGGCAACCGCCTCTCCAACGCGCCAGAATTCTCGTTCCGCGCCGGTGCGGACTACGACATCCTCATCGGTTCGGCGGGCAAGCTCAATGCGCGCGCCGAAGTGAACTGGCAGGACCGCGTGTATTTCACCGAGTTCAACAATGCCGATGCGACGCAGGCCCCCTATGCCCTGATCAACGCGGGGCTGCGCTTCACCTCGGCGAACGACAAGTGGACCGTCGATGTCTGGGGCCGCAACCTCGCCAACAAGCTGGTCATCACCAACAACATCATCACCGCGCCGCTGTTCAGCAGCGTCCGCGTCGGCTCGGTCGCCCCGCCGCGCACTTATGGCGTGACCTTCGGGGTGAATTTCTGACGCTGGTGAACGGACGGGGATGACAGGGATGAGCGAAGAGCTGCGGTTTGACTTGACGGATCCGCAGCTCAAGCGCGATCCCTACCCGCTGTTCGCGGCGCTGCGCGCCGATGATCCGATGCACTTCTCGCCGCTCGGGTTCTGGGTGGCCACCCGCTACGATGATGTTCGCGCGATCCTGATGGACCGCGTGAACTTCGGACAGGGCGATTTCCTTTCGAATATCCGGCTGTTCTACGGATCGGACTTCGATGTCCTCTCCCACTCGGCCTATCGCTGGCTTTCGGAAATCTTCCTCTATCAGGATCCGCCGCGTCACACCCGGGTACGCGGCCTCGTCACGCAGGCGCTCACTGCGCGGCGCGTGATCGAAATGCGCCCGCGCGTGCAGGCCGTGGCCGACCGGCTGCTCGATGCCGTGGCAGGCGATGGGCAGATGGAGATCATCCACCAGTTCGCCTACCGCTTCCCCACACTGGTGATGTGCGACATGCTGGGCCTCTCGCCCGAGGAAGCCTCGGACGACGTGCTCGCCGCGCTCAATCAGGCCATCGCAGACAGCTTCGTGGTATTCGAGATGCGGGCCTTCTCGGACGCAGAACTGGGCCTTGCCAACCGGCAGATGGATTTCCTGATGGATTTCTTCGGTTCAGTGATCGCGGACCGCCGGCTGAACCCGCGCGATGATCTCGCGACAGCGCTGTGCAACGCTCGGGACGAGAACGGCCCGCTCAGCGACCACGAGATCGCGACCGTTGCCATCGGCCTTTTCGGCGCCGGGTTTGAAACCACCGCGCACATGATCGGCAATGGCCTGCTCAGCCTCGCGAAGTTTCCGGGCGAATGGGCGAAGCTCGTGGCCGACCCGGTCCTCGCAGAGACCGCCACCGAGGAAATCCTGCGCTACGAAAGCTCGCTGGTGGGCACCAATCGCACCGCCTTCACCGATACCGAAGTTGGCGGCCAACTGATCCGCGCGGGCGAGCGCGTGCTCACGCTGGTGGCCGCCGGCAACCGCGATCCCGCCGTATTCGAAGAGCCTGATCGCTTCGACATTACGCGCAAGGGGCCCAAGCACCTCTCGTTCGGCGGCGGCATCCACTTCTGCGTCGGCGCCGAACTGGCGCGGCTCGAAGGCGAGATCGCCTTGAAATCACTGGTCCAGCGCTTCCCGGCGCTCAAGATCGATGCTGCCAGCGCGCAGTGGCGGCAGGAAGGCTTCATGTTCCGCGGGCTGACCCAGCTCAACGTGAGCTGGTAGTCAGAGCTTTTCCTTCTTCAGCCGCATTCCCGCCTTCTCGCGGTCCCATGTATCGGGCGTGATCCCTTCGGCGCGCAGTTCGGCCTTCATCACCTTGGCCGTCGGGGTCTTGGGCAGTTCGCCCATCACGCGGATATAGCGCGGCACCATGAAGTACGGCATCCGCGCCGCAAGGAATTCCGAAAGCGTGACGGGATCGATGCTCGCGCCCGGCACCGGGGCGATCACGGCCATAACCTCGTCTTCGGAATACTCGCTCGGCACGCCGATCACCGCCGCCTCCCGCACATCGGGGTGCGCGGTCACGTCGCTCTCCACCTCGAACGAGGAGATGTTTTCGCCCCGCCGGCGGATCGCGTCCTTCACGCGGTCGACGAAGTAGAAATACCCCTCCGCATCGCAGCGGAATGCATCGCCGGTGTGAAACCAGCCATTGCGCCACGCCTTCGCTGTGGCTTCCGGGTTCTTGTGATAGCCGTGGTTCATTGCCCAGGGCCGGTCGGCGCGCACGATCATCTCGCCCACCGTGCCGATGGGCACTTCGCAATCGTTCGCGTCCACCAGCCGCACATCGACCCCGGGGCGGACTTTGCCGCAGGTGCCCAGCTTCACCGGATTGGGCTCCGAAACGATGGGCGAGGAAATCTCGGTCATGTTGAAGATCGTGTAGACGTCGATTCCGAACCGCTCGTGAAACGGCCCCGCCGCCTCGGTCAACGGCACCATGAAGGCCTTCTTCACGCCGTGGCCTGTGTCTTCCGGCCCCGGCGGGCGCTTGATCAGGAATGTCGCCATCACGCCGAGCAGGAAGATCGTGGTGCACTCGGTGCGCTTCACGAAATCCCAGAACGTATCGGTCGAGAAGTTCTCCATCAGCGCGATGGAACCGCCGCGCGCCAGCATCACGAACGGGATACCCAGCCCGCCGATATGGAACACCGGCATGTTGACGAGGAAGCGGTCCTCCCGCCCTACGAAGTGCCAGCTTTCCGGCCCGGCGTTGGTATAGAGATGGAGGTAGGACGAAAGCACGCCCTTCGATGGCCCCGTTGTGCCCGATGTGTAGATGATCGACTGTGTGTCCCACGGCTCGATGGGGCTGGAAAGCGGCGCGAGATCGGCCTCATCCCCGGTCACCGCATCAAACGCATGGACGGCAAAGCGCGCAGGCGCGGCGCCCTCGCCCAGTTGCACCACGGTCGCCACTGCTGCCGTATCGATCCCCTCAAGCCGGTCGAGCAGACCGCCATGCGCGACGAGCACGCTGGCATCGGAATTGGTGAGCACATGCTCCAGGATCGACCCGCGATACGCAGTGTTGAACGGCACGAACACGCCGCCAAGGTAATTGATCGCATAGAACGTGATCAGCGCCTCGCGCCCATTCGGCAGCCAGACCGCGACATGTGTCCCGCGCTTTACGCCGAGCTTCGCCAGCCCAGCCGCCTTGCGCACGACCAGATCGCGCAGCTGCGCATACGTCCACTGCCCGCCATCCTCGAACACGGCATAGACCGCCTCCGGCTGCGAGGCCGCGAGATCATCGATCAGATAGCGCAGCACGCAGCGGCGCCGGTCCAGCACGCGCGGATCGGTGTGGCCCTTCGCCTCAGACATGCGCGCCACCTGCCGGCTGAACCATCTTCTGCACCATGGTGATCGCGTCCATCACCACTTCAGTGGCCGACCAGCGCCCGCCTTCGTGATACCACAGCGCAATCCAGCTCAGCAGGCCCGAGACCCAGATCGCGGTGCGTGATGGGTGCGCCACATCGAATTCGCCGCTGCGCTTGCCCTTGTCCAGCAGCGCGGCCAACTTGGTATCGAAGGTATGGCGCAAATCGCGGATGCGCCGCGCGTCTTCAGGCAGCAGGCTCTTTTCCTCGCGCAAATAGACAGTCACATAGCGCTGGTTCTCGATGATGATCCGCGCCACACGTTCGACCACGATCTTCAATTGCTCGCTGGCGGTGCCTTCCACTGAAAGCGCCTCTTCCAGCGCGTTGAGCGATAGCTGGATGCCCGTCTGGCAGATCTCGTAAAGCAGCTCGCCCTTGTTCTTGTAGTACGAGTAGATGAACGGCTTCGTCACATTGAGCTGCTCGGCCACCGAATCCAGCGTCGTCGCCTCATAGCCGTTGGCGAAGAAGAAGTGGCTCGCTTCCTCAAGGATGCGCCGCCGCTTGTAGGCGGTGATTTCATCCTTGAGCTGGGCTGCGGCGCGCTTCTTCTTCGGCTTGTCCATCAGCTCCGCCATGTCCGTCATGTCGGCAAGTTTGTGCATCAGCCCATCGCGGTCCGCAAGATTTCCATCACGTCCGCAGCGGTCTTGATCTGGCGCGGGTTGGTCCGGCCCCAGATGTCATCCAGCGTGTACTCTGAAACCAGCTTGAGCTGATCCTCGCCCACGCCGACGTCCTTGAGGCTGCGCGGCATGCCCAGCCCGCGGATGAGCTGGTCGAGCAGTTCCGAAGCCGGGCGCGAAGGATCGCCCAGGCACGCGCTGATGCGCTTCTGGCGCTCGGCATTCACCGAAAGGTTGAAGGCCTGCACGAACGGCGACATCACGCAACTGGTATAGCCATGCGGCACATCGCAAGTCCCGCCCAGCACGTGGCCGATGGCATGGCTGGCGCCCATCGGCACGCCGCCGATGATCGGGATCATCGATTGCCACGCGCCGATCTGGCATTTCAGCCGCGCATCGAGGTCGGTCGGATCGGCCTTCACCGCGGGCAGCCCTGCTGCCAGCAGCCGCAGCGCGCTATCGGCAATGCCGTCGCAGAAATCGTTGGAAAGGAACGAGGCCAGCGTCTCGGTCGCGTGATCGACCGAGCGCACGCCGGTGGAAAGCCACAGCCATTCAGGCGTGTGCACCGTGATCGCGGGATCGAGCACGACGCAGACCGGCACCATCTCGCGCTGGGTATAGCCCTGCTTCATCTTGATGGCTTCGTCAGTCGCGCCCGAAAGCGGATTGAACTCGCCGCCCGAAAGCGTGGTCGGCACGCAGATCGCGCGCACATCGGGCCCGGCGAAATCAGGCAGAACCATCGCCCCTACATCATCCACCCGCACGCGGTAATCATCGAACTGTTCGACCGTGGTGATCTCGTGCTTGAGGCAGATCAGCACGATCTTGCCCGCATCCGTCACCGATCCGCCGCCAACGGTGACGACCAGATCAGCCTTCACTTCGCGGGCCCGCGCGGCCGCCTTGAGCACATCGCTGCGCGGGGCGTGGGGCTGGATGCCATCGTGCGTCGCCGCATGCCGGCTTCCCAGCGCGGCCTCGATCCGGCGGATTTCGTCGGTCTGGCGATTGAGGAAACTGCTGGCGAGGATGAACACGCGCGTGGCACCGCGCGCCGCCGCTTCCTGCGCCACCGCTTCGGCTGCCGGCACGCCCAGCGTGACGCGCTCGGTCGCCGTGAGCATGACTTGTGAGGCTGTAACCATCGCCGCTCTCCCATTATTGCTATGTTTATACTGCTTGGTAGCAATTATGGAATGCGGGTCAACAATCGATTAGCCCGCTTCAGCCTCCAGCATGGCGATCCGCTGCATCACCAGCGGCAGCTGGTCATTGCCGAAGTACATGAAGGCGCCGTCCACAAAGATCGTCGGCGAACCATAGGCCCCGCGCGCAATCGCTTCCTCGGTGCTGGCCCGCAGCCGCGCCTTCACCGCATCATCCCCCGCCGCCGCCCGCAGCGCTGCTCCATCCAGCCCGCAGGCATTGGCCACATCCTCCAGCACATCGGGCTCGTCGATATTGCGCGCGTCCCCGAAATAGGCCTCAAACGCCGCCTCGCTGAACGCAAGCAAATCCTCCGGCCGATACTCCAGCGCGCAGCAGAACCGCATCGCGTTGACCGACTTCACCGGATGATGCGATGATGGGAAGTTCATGGCGAGCCCCGCCAGCCGCGCCCATTCCTTCAGCCACGTGAAGCTCAGGCGGAACTTGGGGTTGTCCGGGTTGGCGCGGCTGTCATAAACGCTCTGGTTCACCGCGTTGAACACTCCGCCGACCAGAAACGGCCGCCAGGTCACCGCCACATCCCGCCCCGCAATCGCTGCCCGGAAATTGTGAAACGCCAGCCGCGTCCACGGCGAGGACAGATCGTAAAAGAACTCAACGCGCACCGTCATGCCTCATCCCCATCCTTGATCCCGAACAGCACGCGCCGCGTCTCGGCATCGTCCTGCGGCCGCCGGTTTATCCGCTCGCGCCCCAAGGCCATCCCGCGCCTGAGGCCGGGCCGCTCCTTCAGCCGGTCGTACCACGCTTTCAGCGCCGCGAATTCCTCCAGCGGAATCCCTTGCGCCTTCCAGGTCTGAATCCACGGAAAGCAGGCCATGTCCGCAATCGAATAGTCCGCCCCGGCCACGTGCGCATTCAGCGCCAGTTGCCGGTCCAGCACCCCGTAAAGCCGCAGCGCCTCCGCGCGGTAGCGCTCGGTCGCATAAGCGATCCGTTCGGGCGCATAGAGCCGGAAATGCCCGTGCTGGCCCAGCATCGGCCCCAGCCCGCCGATCTGCCAGAACAACCATTCCAGCACCGCCTTGCGCCCGCGCAGGTCTGCGGCCAGAAACTGCCCGGTCTTCTCCGCCAGATAGACCAGGATCGCCCCCGTTTCGAACACCGGCACCGGCGCCCCGCCATCCGCCGGCGCATGATCGATAATCGCCGGAATGCGGTTGTTGGGGCTCACCGCCAGAAAATCGGGCGCGAATTGCTCGCCCTTGCCCAGATTGATCCACCGCGCCTCATAAGGCAGGCCGCATTCCTCAAGCATGATGGAAATCTTCCACCCGTTCGGGGTCGGCGCCGTCAGCAATTCGATCATCGCCGCTCCTGTTCCTTGGGGCACCGTGGCGGCATCCGGATGAGAAGCTATCCCCACCCCCTGCATCTTGCAACACATGCCGCGCCGCAGCGGGAATTTGCGTAATATTATATCTTAATTGCGCGATATGCTTATGTAACATTTCAGTCCGGTTCGGACAAACCTTGCCGAATCCGCATCCCACCGTTAACATCTGTGTCAAATGACATCGGAAGAATCCGATCCTGACCCGATCGCGGCAGAAGTCGCAAGGATCCTGCACAGCAGGCTCTTCCGCAGCTCGCCCGTCCTCGCCCATTTGCTTGCCTTCCTTTCTGCTGAAACCATTGCCGGGCGCGGGCGCGAGCTAAAGAGCTATACCGTTGCGGTGGAAGGCCTTGGCCGCCGGGCTAATTTCGACGCGCAGGCAGACAGCTATCCCCGCGTGCAGATCGCCAGATTGCGCAAGGCACTTGATGCCTACTATGCCGGTTCCGTCGATGCCGGCTCCTTCAAGCTCGAGATTCCGCTTGGCCACTACCATGTCAGGCTTGTGGAACGCCCAGATGCTGGGCCCGAAGCGCTGGTGGCGGATCAGGCTGCGCAAGCCTTGCGCGCACAGCACAAGCCAAGGCGTTCAAGAACCGCGGTAGCGTTGGCGATTGCTGTGCTGCTTGTGTGTGCCATCGCAGCTGGGGCCGCGCGCTTCTTTTCCATGGCGAGCGTCGATGGGGTCAATAGCGCAATCGTCCTCGTCACGCCAATGAAGCATCCGCAGGATGCGCCATCCAGCGCACTGGCGGAGTATGCCTCCACGAAGCTGTTCAGCGGTTTGGGCCGATCATGGGTGGCACGCTTCTATCAGAATGAAGCAGACCTCCCCTTCAGGGACAACGGCAATGTCTATCGCCTTGAAACCTCTCTCGCCCTGCCTGAGCAGAACCAGCGCTTGCTGACAGTGAACCTGATCGATCAGCAGACAGCTATAAAAGCCTGGTCCAGAACCATCGTCCTGCCTGCTGACCATGCCGGGGTCGATCGTGCACTAAACAATGTAATTGCCGGACTGGCCGGTTCCTATGCCGCAATCACCCGGGCCGAGGGGAACCGTCTGCGCGAAGATTGGAGCCCGGGCTATGCCTGCCAGCTTCAGTTTCTCCGTTCGCTCGCGGTTCCTTCGCATGATTTTCGGGCGAAAGTGAAAGAATGCCTGGCGCAGAACACGTCGGAAGCAAGGCTTCAGAGTGTGCTCGAAGGTTCCCGCATCTGGTTTGCGCAGTTGGCGCCCAAATCAGATTCCGGTCGCACCTTGGGCATCATCAAAGCGCGCGCGCGGTCCGTGATCGCCGCCCGCAATTATCCCTCGGACTACTACGTGCTGACGCAAGCGGCGCGTTTTTCGCTTGGCGCGGGTGATTGCGAGCAAGGCCGCCGCTATGCCAAGCTGGCTATGGACGGCAATCCCAATGATCCCCTGATCGCCGGCTATCTGAGCGTCGCGATTCTTGCCTGCAGCAATTTTGACCCGGATCACATTGTTGACCACGCCTACACGTTCGACATTCCAGGCGATGGCTCCGCGCTGATGCCGAAGATCCTCATGGCCATCAGAATGAACCGGCGCGACCGGCTTGAGGTCATCGCCAGCACGCCATTTACACCGACGCCGGAGCAGATCCCCTATCTCCACTTCAGCTACGCGTTTCTCTACGCGGGGCTTGATGATCGCGAAGCGGCGATCCGGAATTGGACGGACTACAAGCTGGATATGGCCGGGGTTGCAAAGAGCACCGATGATCTGGTTGGCCGCTTTATCGTTTTGGATAGGTCTCGCGCTGAGGCCATAGCATTTCTGCGATCCAAAGGCGTCGCAGAGTAAGGCCTCTCCCTCTGCTGCCCCGGCGCGCCCGGTCTGATGCGATCACGCCAAACCGCACCCGTTGCCGCATGGCCAAGGCTTCGCCCATTTGCGGCACATGTTACAGTAACACGGCTGCTGGAACCGCACCTGAGAAAGTCGGTTAAATACCTTTTTTCAATACGAAAAACTGGAGAAATCTCGCCCTCCCAAACATTACACCTAATTCACTTCCGCAAGACGCCGATCGCGCCCATCGCGACTCACAGAAGTCGTAACCGCGCGACGCCGCTTTCAATCGCAACGGGTGATCAGGGTATGCTGAAGCCAATTTCGAACTTTTCAGGCGTCATCTCCAACCGGATGCAGCGCCCTGCGCTCACCGGCCGCACAGCACGCCAATCGCGCTTGGTCGCATCGAATATGCTACAGGGCCAGAGCATGCCGTTCGCGGCGCAATCGGATCTGATGCTCAAGATCGGCGCCTTCATCTGGGTCAGAGCCGACCACGAGCAGACCGGCGAGCCGGCCAGCGCGATTCAGGCAGCAGTCAAGAAGTATTCGATTTCCACTGCAGCCGCGCAGGCAGCCTACGAAAACTTCATGCGTACGTGGGATCGGCCCCAGGAACGGATCCAGCTCGCACGGATCTGGTTCTTCACCATGGCCGAGATGTGCAGCGAATTGGGCGTCGACCTTGATGCCGAGCTGGAACGCGTGGCCACGGCCGGATAACCGACAGGCCCGCAACTCCAATTCAGGCACGGGCCCCGCTTGGGCCGGTACGCGTCATTGCAGGTGCCTTGCGAAAGGGGCTTGAAGCGCAGGAGCGATCCCGCCATACGGCTGCTCCGGCGTTCGCCGCAGGTCGTGGCTCAGGCAGCCAGCCTCAGGCGGGTGTAGCTCAATGGTAGAGCAGCAGCTTCCCAAGCTGAATACGAGGGTTCGATTCCCTTCACCCGCTCCAGCGCCGCAGCCCCGCCGTGCGGCCTCAGCTACGCAGCCCGGCCGCCGCAATGCCCGCCAGCGCTGCCAGTTCGTCGTTGTCGCTGGTATCGCCCGTCACGCCCACTGCGCCGATCACGGCACCGTCGCTGCCGCGCACCAGCACGCCGCCGGCGGCCGGCACGATCCCGGCGGGGTTGAGCCCGGCGGCGGCATTGATGAACGTCGGGCGCTCGATCGCCATTTCGCCGATGGTGCGTGATGAAACACCCAGCGCCAACGCGCCGGAAGCCTTGGCCATCGCGATCTGCGGCCTCAGGTTCGAGGAACCATCCTCGCGCGCAAAGGCAATCAGGTGGCCACCTGCATCAAGCACGGCAACGCTGATCGGCTTGAGGGAAAGAGTGCGCGCTTCCTTGAGCGCGCCGGTGATGGCGGTCTGCGCCTGATCGAGTGAAATGCGGGTCATGGTTATTGCTCCTGGGGAGGACGTTACACTGATTGGGGTTGCCGTTTTTCGGATTCAGGCCTGCGCCTTCACGCGCTGGCGGAAGGCATGGAGCAGCGGTTCGGTATAGCCGCTCGGCTGCGTCACGCCGTCAAACACCAGCGCCCGCGCCGCCTGAAACGCAAGGCTGCCCGACGGATCGCTCGCCATCGGCTGGTAGAGCGGATCGCCCGCGTTCTGCGCATCGACCTTGGCCGCCATGCGCAGCAGCGCCGCATCCACCTGGCTTGCCGTCACGACCCCGTGCAGCAGCCAGTTGGCAATATGCTGGCTCGAAATCCGCAGCGTGGCGCGGTCCTCCATCAGGCCGACATCGTTGATATCCGGCACCTTGGAGCAGCCGATCCCTTGATCGACCCAGCGCACGACATAGCCCAGAATGCCCTGCGCATTGTTGTCGATCTCGGCCTGAATATCCTCGGCCGACCAGTTCTGGCCCGCCGCCACGGGAATGGTCAGCAGCGCATCGAGGCTGGCGATCCCTTCGGCGCAGCGCTCCACCTGCCGGGCAAACACATCGACCTTGTGGTAATGCGTCGCGTGCAGCACCGCCGCTGTCGGCGAAGGCACCCAGGCGGTGTTCGCGCCGGTCATCGGATGGCCCACCTTCTGGACCAGCATGTCGGCCATGCGGTCGGGCATCGCCCACATCCCCTTGCCGATCTGCGCTTTGCCGGAAAGCCCTGAGGCAAGGCCGATCTGCACGTTGCGATCCTCGTAGGACGAGATCCAGGGGCTCGTTTTCATGTCGCCCTTGCGCAGCATTGCGCCGGCCTGCATCGAAGTGTGCATCTCGTCACCCGTGCGATCGAGGAAGCCGGTGTTGATGAACATGATCCGGTCCTTCACCGCATGGATGCAGGCTGCCAAGTTCGCGCTCGTACGGCGCTCCTCGTCCATCACCCCGATCTTGATCGTGTGGCGCGCCAGCCCCAGCACGTCTTCCACCGCATCGAACAGATCGTTGGCAAACGCGGCTTCTTCCGGCCCGTGCATCTTGGGCTTCACGATATAGACCGAGCCGCTGCGGCTGTTGGCCCGCGAGCCATTGATATCGTGCATCGCGATCAGGCTGGTGATGATACTATCCAGAATGCCTTCCGGCGCCTCGCCCCCGCCCGGCAGCAGCACGGCCGGATTGGTCATCAGGTGCCCCACATTGCGCACCAGCAGCAGCGAACGGCCATGCAGCGTCAGCACAGAGCCATCGGGCGCGGTGTAAACCCGGTCCGGGTTGAGCCGCCGCGTCATCAGCGCGCCGCCCTTTTCGAAGGTGTCCTCCAGATTGCCCTGCATCAGACCCAGCCAGTTGGCATAGGCCGCCACCTTGTCCTCGGCGTCCACCGCCGCGACCGAATCCTCGCAATCGCAGATCGTGGAGATCGCGGCTTCCAGCACCATGTCGGCGATCCCCGCCGGATCGTCCTTGCCGATGGGATGAGCGCGGTCGATCACCACTTCGATGTGCAGGCCATTGTGGCGGAAAAGCAGATTGTCGCCCGCCCGGCCGACCAGCTGGCCTGAATCCTTCAGCGCCGGCTCGCCGCCAGCCCAGTCTGCCCACGAACCCGCCGCCAGCGGCACCGCCTCGTCCAGAAATGCCTTGGCCCAGGCAATCACCGCTGCGCCGCGCACGGGATCATAGCCCTTCCCGGCCGCCGCGCCCGGAATGGCATCGGTGCCATAGAGCGCATCATAAAGGCTGCCCCACCGCGCGTTCGCGGCATTGAGCAGGAACCGCGCATTGAGGATCGGTACGACCAGCTGCGCGCCTGCCACCGTGGCCAGCTCGCGGTCCACATTCTCCGGCGAAACCGCAAACGGTGCAGGCTCGGGCACCAGATAGCCGACTTCGGTGAGGAACGCCTTGTAGGCGGCCATGTCCTGCGCCTGCCCGGCGCTCTCCCGATGCCAGCTGTCGATCTTGGCCTGCAGGTCCTCGCGCTTGGCAAGCAGAGCGGCATTGCGCGGCGCAAACGTCGCGAAAATGCCGGAAGCACCGGCCCAGAACGCATCCGCCGTCAGGCCCGTTCCCGGCAGTGCGCGCGTCTCGATGAAATCGGCCAGAACCGCCGCCACCTGAAGCCCCGAACGCTCGACATATCCGCTCATCGCAACCACTCCCGAAAACCAGTGCGCCTCCCTAAGCCGCTGCGCGGTCTTGCGGTAGAAGGAAATAATTCAACGCAGCTTGTCCCCCACGGAAACAATGAGCGAAGCGCGTGTCGCAGGAGAGCGGCCCCACCATCCGGTCGGCAGCAGCCCGGGCTAGGCGGTCACTTTCAGGCAGGCGATCCCGCGCGCCGCCAAACGGCCGCAGATCGCATAGGCATCGCGGCCCGAAGCCCGCAGCCGGTAGACCTGCATCGAACGCACCACCGCCGGCACGATCACCGGTTCCAGCGTCTGCAATTCAGGTTCGCTGGCTGAAAGCTCCTGCCACAGCGAATCCGCGCCGTAGGCATTGGCCGCCGCCGCCAGCTGGATCGTCTGCACTGGCGCCTGCGGCGGAACGAAAGCCGGCCGGACGGGTTGCGGCTGAGGCTGAAACTGCGGCTGGGGCTGGGCTTGGAATTGCGGCTGAAGTTGCGGCTGCGGCTGAGCCTGCACCAGAGCCTGCGCCGGCAGCGGCGCTCCCAGCGCGGCGCTCTTGGCCGCCTCGGCATATGTCAGCGGCTGGCGCAGGATCACCACTGCGGTTGAGGCCGGATTAGTCAGCGCATAGAGCTGCCGGGCGAAGTCCATCGGCAGGCGGATGCACCCGTGCGAGGCTGGCGCGCCCGTCACGTGCCCCGCATGAAGCGCCACCCCGCTCCAGGTCAGCCGCTGCATATAAGGCATCGGCGCGTTGCCATAGGTGCGCGAGCGGTGCTTCACGTGCTTCTGCAGGATGGTGAAAGTCCCCGCCGGCGTCCCATAGCCGCGCCGCCCGGTGGAAACGGTGGTCGAACCCCACTCCTCGCCGTCCTTGAAAACGTAGAGCCGCTGCGAGGGGATGCTCACCACGATCAGCACGCCCTTGTGCACCACCGAGGCCGCGCTGGGCATCGGCGGCGGGGCCGGCTGGCCGGAAAGCTGGCCGGAAAACTCATTTGTGAGCTGGCCAGAGAATTGCGCCGCCGCCGCGCCATCGAGCACCGGATCGGGCCCGCACTGCGCCGCCGCGGATGCAAGCTGCACCCCACCGGCTTGCCCGGCAGGCGCCGCCGTGCGCTCTGAATACGCGCCGCGCGCCAACATGCCGCATCCCAGCAGCGTCAGCAGCAGCCCCGCCAAAACGGGGACTCGTCCAAATGCCCAGCCCATGCGTGATGGTTAACGGATCGTTACCTCACGCGACACTGGTTTTTAGTCCGCCTTGAATGTCCCATGACGGGACAGGCGCGCGCGGGCCAGGACCTTCCTCTGCCCGCGCGCGCCTCTCCCCGCGCGCTGGGTTCACCAGGTTCCGGTGTTTTCCATGCTCGCCCATGGCTCTGCGGGTTCGAGATGGCCGTCCTGCAGCAGTTCGATTGAGATCCCGTCCGGGCTCTTCACGAAGGCCATGTGCCCATCGCGCGGAGGGCGATGGACGATGTGCCCCGCCGCCATGATCTTGGCGCAAGTCTCGTAGATATTGCTCACCCGGTAGGCGAGGTGGCCGAAATTGCGCCCACCGGCGTAAACTTCCGCCGGGGTGCCGTCTTCCGCCGGCCAGTTGTAGGTCAGCTCCACCTCGGCAATGTCTTCTTCGCCCGGGGCGGCAAGGAAGATCAGCGTGAAGCGGCCTTTGTCGCTGGAGAAGCGGCGAACTTCCTTCACCCCGAACAGCTCGAAGAAGGCGATCGTCGCCTCGGGGTCGGTCACGCGGATCATCGCGTGGAGAAACTTGGTCACTCTACCGTCTCCTTATCCATTCAAACTTGGCGCTCATTCAAACTCAGTTCATCGACAGAATCGCACAGTTCACCGCAGGGCCAAGCGCCCGTCAGGGAGACCATGCCGTGCCAGATACCGACAACACCAGCGATAATGAGCCTGCAGCCGAATCCCAAACCTTTCTTGGCCGCCTCACCCCCTCGGGCTGGCCCAAAGCATTGGCAGGTCCGGCGCTCGCCGCTGCCGGCGTGCTCGCGCTGGGCATGGTGGCGGGCGGCTATCTGCTCGGCGATGGCCTGAGGCGCAGCCGCGAGGCGGACCGTTCGGTCACCGTGCGCGGCCTTGCCGAGCGCGAGGTCACCGCCGACCTTGCCACCTGGACGATCGCCTATTCCGCCACCGCCGAAGACATGGGCGGCGCGCAGGCCAGCGTCGATCACGATAGCCAGGAAATCCGCGCATTCTTCTCCGGGCTCGGCTTTCCGGCAGAAGCGCTCCAGCCCACCGGCGTGAACGTCAACGCCAGCACGGACAATGGCGTGACCCGCTTCACCGTGCGCCAGCGGATGGCCTTGCGCACCACGGACATCAAGCGCGCGCAGGATGCAGTGCGCCGCCAGTTCGATCTGGTGCGCCGGGGCGTTATGCTCGAGGAAGGCTCCGGCATGGCCTATACCTTCACCGGGCTCGACAAGATCAAGCCCGAGATGGTGGCCGCCGCGACCAAGGATGCGCGCCGCTCTGCCGAACAGTTCGCGCAGGACAGCGGAACCGGCGTGGGCGGGATCAAGAGCGCGACGCAGGGCTACTTCGAAGTCACCGCTCGCGATGGCGATGGCGGCGGCGGCTGGGGCGTTTCAGACACGCCCTTCAAGAAAGTTCGCGTCGTCACCACGATCGATTTCTATCTGCGCTAGATCGCAAAAGAGGGGCGCTCCGCCACGCGGTGCGCCCCTCAAGATGCCAATGCGCTTAGGCGATCAGAACGATGCGGTCAGCGAGACAACGCCGACCGGCTTGGTCGTGCGGTAGAACGAATTGGCGCAGGCCGCGATCGCACCACCCGAACCGGCGCCGGTGCACAGCGAGCTCCCGGAGAAATCGCTGCGCTTGGCATTCGTGCCGACCACTGAGGCATCCAGCGCAAGGTTTTTATACTTCGCGGTAACCCCGACGTTGTAATCGAGGAACGGCTTCGGGAAATCGAAGCCGCCGCCGGTGTGGGCAAGATGCGAGTGAATGCTCAGCGGGGTGCCCGGGATCGCACCGCCCAGTTCGCCATAGACATAGAGGTTGCCGCGATGGGGCGAGGTGAAGTTGTAGTTGAACACCTTCTGCGCGGGCGCGAAGTTCGCGCCGACCTTCGCCGTCACCGGGCCAAGCGTCTTGGCCACCGAACCGTAGACTTCCCAGAGGTTGCCCGCGGTCGCACCCGGATAGATGTAGCCATAGAGGCCTCCATCGATGGTGAAGCCGGTGTCGCCGATCCCGTGCGTGTAGCCGCCGTAGATATCGATTTCGGTGCCGCCGATGTTGATCGGGCTATTGCCCGCCGAAGCGCTCGAAGCCCAGGTCGAGATATAGAAGCCCGAACTGTGCGCAATCGTGAAGGTGCCCTGCACAACCGGCTTGTTGTCCGACTGCGCGACGCCGCGGAACCGGTACTGGCTGGCGATGGTGGCAGCGCCCGTCACGGTGATATCGCTCGGCGGAGCGGCTTCGTCGGCAAACGCGGGCGCAGCAGCGGCGAAGCTCAAGGTGGCAAGAGTTGCGGCCACAAGGGCCTTGCTGGACGTACGCATGGGAAATCCTTTGTTTTTGGGTTTGCGTCGTCCCACCTGCACAGATCGTGGCGACTCCATTGGCCGGGTCGTCCTTCGATTTGTGACTTTTTGTTGCTGCATTTTGCTGCGATGCACAAGAGCATGCCAACGGCTGATCGCGGCTTTCCCACGCTCTGTTGCAATTGCGCACCAGGCGCCTAGCCCGCCCCTTGCGTGCGCCGCGATCCGGCCCATATCCGTGTTGTCAGGTTTGTCACACATGCTGAAGTTGCTCCGCTCCCTCCTTGAATACCGCTCCGCGCCCGAGGTGACTCCCTCGGTTCCCGAAGGCCAGAGGGTCTATGCCATTGGTGATATCCATGGCCGATGCGACCTGTTGTGCCACATGATCGCGCGGATCGAGGCGGACGAAGACGGGCGGGAACCGGCCGATACCACCGTCATTCTGCTCGGCGATCTGGTTGATCGCGGTCCGGATAGCGCCGGAGTCATCGCCACAGCGCGCGAATGGGCCCAGCGGCGGCGCGTGCGCATTCTGGCGGGCAACCACGAGGAAATGTTCCTCGGCAGCTTCGAACGGGATGATACGCTGCGCCATTTCCTGCGCCACGGCGGGCGCGAAACCCTGCTCAGCTACCCGATCACGCCCGATGTCTACAGCCGGGCCACATTGGAAGAACTGCGCGCGATCATGAACGATGTCGTCCCCGCAGACGACGTTGCCTTCATGCAAGGCATGGAAGATCGCATCCAGATCGGGGACTACGTGTTCGTTCACGCCGGCGTGCGCCCGGGTGTCCCACTTGAAGAGCAGAAAGTCTCGGACTTGCGCTGGATTCGCGGCGAATTCATCGAGGGGTCCGATGCCCGCGATTTCGCAGTCGTCCACGGCCACACGATCCTTGAAGAACCGCATGTCTCGCCGCTGCGCATCAGCCTCGATACCGGCGCCTACGCTTCGGGCCTGCTCACCGCCGTCGGCCTCGAATGCACCGCGCGCTGGCTGATTTCCGTGCAAGGCGAACCTGCCGCCGAAGCGGCCTGATCCCCGCGCCTACGCTTCTTCGAACAACACTGTGCGCATCCCGCCATCCTCGCGGTAGACCGGCCCGTCCCGGCCTGCCTCGTACATCCGGTTCCACAGTGCGGTAGGGCCAAAACCCACCATGAGATCACGCATCGCCGCATAGCAGGGGTGCTGGAAGTGCGCGACGAGCGAGGCGTGGTCCTCCCACAATTCGTGAATCGTCACGCGGGTGGGGATGCAAGGATCCGCCGCAAAGCAGTATTCCAGACAGCCCGGCTCCGCGGTGCGCGATTCCCACTGGATCGGCGCTGCCAGCCGCACCGCCTCGTCGCGCGTCGCCTGATCGGCAAATTCGATCCATGCGTGAATGATCACTTGCGGCATAGCGTTCCCTCTCCCGTGGCTTCTTCTGGCGGCATCACCATGCGCGCAGCCCGGGAACGCGGGAAGCTCTCCTTACTGATAGACGCAGGTATCGTAATCCGCGCGCACGGTGTTCACCCGCGCAGCGATCACGTTGCCGTGGCGGCGGGTCGAGCCGGTCGCGCCGGTCACCGCGCGCACCTTGGGCTGCGGGAAGGCCGCCGCGATCCGCGCCGCTTCCACGCGGCTCAGATGCGCCGCCGGCTTTTTGTAGTAGCGCTGCGCCCCGGCCTCCACGCCATAAGTCCCGATGCCCGTCTCGGCGACATTGAGGTAGACTTCCATGATCCGCCGCTTGCCCCAGATCGCCTCGATCAGCACGGTGAACCAGGCTTCCAGCCCCTTGCGCACATAGCCGCCGCCTTGCCACAGAAACACGTTCTTGGCGGCCTGCTGGCTGATCGTGGAGCCGCCGCGGATGCGCCCGCCTTCCTGGTTGCGCTCCCAGGCTTTCAGGATTGCGTCCTGATCGAACCCGTGGTGCTGGCAGAACTTGCCGTCCTCGCCCGCAATCGCGGCATCAACCATGTTGCGGTCGATCTTTGAAAGCGGCACCCATTCCTTGTTGATGCCGTTGGGATCGAAGATCATCGTCAGCGTCACGGGCACAGGCACGAAGCGATAGATCACCACCATAATCACGCTGAGGAACAGGAACGCCGCCACCAGCCGCGCCAGCAGCCAGCCCGCCTGATGGAGCCGTCCGGGCCGGCGTGCGCGCGCGCGTTGCGGGTTCTTGAGCTTGAGCAGTTCCTCGTCCATGGGAAGATGTTATTAACCGGTGCATCGCCGGTGGCAATCGGGAGCACTCAGCTTTGCACCGGCCCATCCACGCCGCACTCGCGGCGGTCCTGTTCTTCGCGCCGCTTGCCGCCCATGCTGATGACGCGCCCGATCTGTGCGTGAACCGCCCGGGGCTCGATACCCCGCCCTGTACGCTTCCCGCCAGCCGCGTAATGGTCGAAGTCGGCGCGCTCGCCTGGGAACACAGCGCCGGCCTTGCGGCGCGTGACGACACGCTGACATATGGCGATATGGTATTGCGCGTAGGCCTCGGCCGCGCGACCGAGCTGGAATTAGGCCTCGGTGGCGTGACGCGCGCGCGCAGCCGCGTGGGCGCGCTGGTCAGCACCGCGCGCGGCCTCGGCGATGCGACCATCGCGGTGCGCCACGGCTTTGGCGGCGAAGCCGGCGCAAAAGTTGCTGTGCAGGCCTTCATCTCCGCCCCCGTCGGCCGTGCGCCGGGCGGTGCGGGAGATTGGGGCGCGGGCCTGCTGCTGCCGATTGCGCTCCCCTTGCCAGCGGGGTTCACGCTTGCCACAACGCCGGAAGTCGATGCTGCAGTCAACGGCTCGGGCCATGGCCGCCACCTTGCCTGGGGCGGCGTGGCCGGTCTCTCCCACGCGGTTACTGGCACGCTTTCGGCCTCGGTCGAAATCTCCGCCTTCAGCGACGAGGACCCGGATGGGCACAGTGCCGAAAGCCGCCTTGCGCTTGCCGCTGCTTGGCACGCAGCCCCAGCGGTTCAGATCGACGTCGAGCTCGACATCGGACTCACCCACGGCGCGCCCGATCACGCCCTGATCCTGGGCTTCGCACGGCAGTTCTGAACGCCAGACGCAAAAACGGCCGGAGTTTCCCCCGGCCATCTTTGTATTCATGAAGGGTGCGCGGCTTCAGGCCGGCAGCAGGTGCCGTTCGCCGGCAATGCGCTGCATCGCCTTCTGCAGTTTCTCAAAGGCGCGCACCTCGATCTGGCGCACGCGCTCGCGGCTCACGTTATAGACCTGGCTCAGTTCCTCGAGCGTCTTGGGCTCGTCCACCAGGCGGCGGTCGGTCAGGATATGGCGCTCACGCTCGTTCAGGCTGTCCATCGCCTCAACCAGCAAGGCATGGCGCATGTGCGCTTCCTCGGCGTCGGCCACGGTTTCGTCCTGCAGCGGGCCGTCATCGACCAGCCAGTCCTGCCACGATCCTTCGCCGTCCTCACGCACAGAGACGTTGAGGCTGGCATCGCCGCCCATCATCATGCGCCGGTTCATGTTAACCACTTCGGTCTCGGACACGCCGAGGTCCGTGGCAATCTTGCGCACGTCGTCTGGATGAAGGTCGGTATCCTCGAACGCCTCGAGGTTCTTCTTCATCCGCCGCAGGTTGAAGAACAGCTTCTTCTGCGCCGCGGTGGTGCCCATCTTAACGAGGCTCCACGAGCGCAGGATGAACTCCTGGATCGAGGCCTTGATCCACCACATCGCATACGTCGCAAGGCGGAAGCCCCGGTCGGGCTCGAACTTCTTGACGCCCTGCATCAGGCCAATGTTGCCTTCGGAGATCAGCTCGCTGACCGGCAGGCCATAGCCGCGATAGCCCATGGCGATCTTGGCCACGAGCCTGAGGTGGCTCGTCACCAATTGCGCGGCAGCCTCCGGATCGGCATGCTCCTGATAGCGCTTGGCGAGCATGTATTCCTGCTCGGCCGTCAGCACCGGGAACTTGCGGATCTCCGCGAGATAGCGGTTGAGTCCGGCTTCGCCGCCCAGCGCGGGGACAAGCGCGGTCGATTTCGACTTTGTCACCACAACACGTCCTTTCGTATCACCGGCATTTCCCCACAGTCCCTTTTACAGGAGCGCGGGGCGGGGAACCACACAGCAATTCTATTCACGCGCGAAGCACCGATCGATACATCCCGTTTTTCGGGCAATGCACCTTTGGCCACGGCGCGGGAAGGGTCAGAATCTACGCATGGCGCAGCCTCAGCCATCGCGCCCTCCCAGTTCGACAACCAGCGTTCTGAGATCGACCGGCGTCTTGCTGGCAAAGTGCACCAGCTCGCCGCTGGCCGGATGGATGAAGCCAAGTTCGGCTGCGTGGAGCGCCTGGCGGCAGAACCCGAGCCGGGCCAGCAGCGGTTTGAGCGAGGAAGGCGTACGTCCATATACAGGATCGCCTAATAACGCATGGCCGATTGATGCAAGGTGAACGCGCACCTGGTGGGTTCGCCCGGTCTCGAGCCGGCACTCGATCAGCGCCGCGCCCTGCAGCACTTCCAGCGTGCGGTAATGCGTCACCGCGTGCTTGCCCCTTGTCGGTCCATTGCGGCCATCGGCCACCAGCGCCATCTTCTTGCGGTCCCGCTCGCTGCGGCCAATCGCGCCGCGCACCGTGCCCGCCGCCGGCACCGGCACACCGGAGGTGACAGCCTGATAGGCGCGGTGGATTGAATGGTCGGCAAACTGGCGGGCCAGCCCCTCGTGCGCGGCATCCGTTTTGGCGACAACCAGCAGCCCGGAGGTATCCTTGTCGATGCGGTGCACGATCCCCGGCCGCGCCACGCCGCCGATCCCGGAAAGCTGGCCCCGGCAATGGTGCAGCAGCGCGTTGACCAGCGTGCCATCTGGATTGCCCGCCGCCGGATGCACCACCAGCCCCGCCGGCTTGTCCACCACGATCAGGTGCGCGTCCTCATAGACCACGACCAGCGGAATATCCTGCGCCGCCGCCGTGGCAGGCGCGGCTTCCGGCACGCGAATGGTGAACGGCGTGCCCGCAGCCGCTTTGAGCGAAGCCTGCGCCGCGGGCTTTCCGCCCAGCGCCACTCGGCCTTCGTCCAGCAGGGCCTTGATCCGTTCACGCGATAGGCCCGAGACATCGGCCAGCGCCCGATCGAGCCGCAGCCCGCCCGCTGGCACCACGCCTTCGATAATGGTCTCGCCCGCCCCCATAGTCGGGCCGATATGGGGAGCGCGGGGCAAGGCGGCAAGGGTCACCCCGCCTTGCACGGTAATGGTACTGCGCTAATGTCCCGGGCCATGCCAATCACCCTTGCCGAACGCGCCCACGCCGCCATCCTCGCCGCCGCGACTGAAGCTGCGCCGAGCGAAGCCTGCGGCCTCCTCCTCGGCCCCGAAACCCAGATAGCAACCCACATCGAAACCGCGCAGCCCGCCGCCAACGTACACCCCGACCCCACTCGCCATTTCGAGATCGATCCCGCCGCGCTCATCGCCGCGCACAAGGCCGCGCGCACCGGCGGGCCAGCGGTGGCGGGCTATTTCCATTCTCACCCCAATGGCCTCGCCCGCCCTTCCGCCACCGATGCCGCAATGGCTTCCGGCGACAGCCGGATCTGGGCCATTGCCGCATCCGGCGTGGTTACCTTGTGGCGCGATACCCCATCAGGGTTCGAAGCGCTTTCCTACGTGCGCAAGGAGAGTTAAGGCGATTTGGTGACGTCACGTCTGAACCCATTTTGCGCGCACCGTCCGGCCGCTGTCCCCGCTTACGGGAAGGGCCCCGTCCGGGCTTCGCACATTTCGCTCAGGACCGTGTCAACCGTGTCAACTTATTCAGCGAAAAGGCCCTGAACCTGAACATGACCACCGCTTCGCTCGATCTCGCCAGCCTGCTCTGTTCGCGTCTGTGCCACGATATGCTCTCGCCCGTCGGCGCGCTATCCAATGGTCTTGAACTCCTTGCGGAGGAGAAAGACCCGGACATGCGCCAGAAGTGCTTCGAACTGCTCGAACAGAGCGCGCGCATTTCGGCTGACAAACTGCGCTTCTTCCGCCTCGCGTTCGGCGCTGCCGGCGGCTTTGGCGAAATGGTCCCGCTGGCAGAGCCCCGCCAGCTGATCGATGCGCTGGTCGGCAACAACGGCCGCATTCAGGCAAACTGGGCCCTTGGCGGAGATAGCCTGCCCAAGCCTGCGGTGAAAACCCTGCTCAATCTCGCGCTGATCGGGATCGAGGCGCTGGTGCGCGGCGGCACGCTTGATATCGCCGCCGAGCTGCGCACGGATGGCGCCAAGCCTTCCAGCGAGATCGTGATCCGCGCAAGCGGCGCGCGCGTGGTGTTCGATCGCAATGTCGGCCTCGCGCTCGAAGGCGCGCTCCCGCCAGAGGAACTCTCCAGCCGCACTGCCCCCGCTGCCATGCTGCGCCAGCTGGTCGATGGGCTTGGCGGCACGCTCCAGTATCACCACGCGCCCGAAGCGCTCGTCATGGGGGCGATGCTGCCGGTTGCCGCCTAGGATCTGAGAACGCCGATGAACCGCTGGCTGGTCCACCGCGAGGTCCTCTCGCCCAACTGGAACGCGCGAAAGCTGCCCGTTTCCATGGTGGTCCTGCACTACACCGGCATGCGCAGCGGCGCGGAGGCGCTGGAGCGGCTGTGTGATCCGGCGGCGGAAGTCTCCGCGCACTACATGATCGAGGAAGACGGCACCGTCATCCGCCTCGTTGCCGAGGAAAACCGCGCGTGGCATGCAGGCCGCTCCTACTGGCGCGGGATTACCGATATCAATTCGGCCAGCGTGGGCATCGAACTGGTCAATCCCGGCCACGAGTTCGGCTACCGCCCCTTCCCCAAGCCGCAGATGGAAGCGTTGCTCCCGCTGCTCGCCGATATCGCCAAGCGCCACAATGTCCCGCGCGCCAACGTCGTCGGCCATTCCGATATCGCCCCGGCGCGCAAGGAGGATCCGGGCGAACTGTTCCCGTGGGATCTGCTCGCGCGCTACCACCTCACGCTGCCCAAACCCGAACTCACCATGCGGCTGGTCTACGATAATCCCGGCGCCTTCTACCTCGCGCTCGAACGCTTCGGCTATGACATCACCGATCCCGAAGCCGCCGTCCGCGCCTTCCAGCGCCGCTGGCGCCCTTCGCGCATCGATGGCGAGATCGACGGCCAGATCGGCGCCCTGTTGTTCGAGCTTCTGTTGGAACGCGATCTCGGGCGTGCTAGGTGACCCCTCGCCAGGGGGCCGGGCAGCCGCGTTGACAGCAATGTCACCGAGGAAAGTCCGGGCTCCACGAAACAAGGGTGGCGGGTAACGCCCGCCGGGCTTGAGGTTTTTGGCCAACGGTCAGGGGCCAAGGGTCAAGGGAAAGTGCCACAGAGAGCAGACCGCTAATCCCGAAAGGGACAGCAAGGGTGAAAGGGTGCGGCAAGAGCGCACCGCGCGACTGGCAACAGGAGCGGCAAGGCAAACCCCACCCGGAGCAAGACCGAATAGGGACTGCGCGCTTCTTGCGGGAAGCAGGCCTGTTTCGGGCCAGCAGTCCGGGTTGGTCGCTTGAGCGCGCCCGGCAACGGGCCGCCTAGAGGAATGGCTGCCGGCGCGGATACGGTCCACTAGTGGGATACCGTCCGCGTCACAGAACCCGGCTTACAGGCCCCCTGGCAAATTGGGCCCCAATTCGGGTGTTGCAATCAAAGCGTTTTCCTACCGCAGACGAAGGCGCTAGGAAGCGGCGCATGTCTGGCGCGCACCATCATCACCACGATCATGACCATGGGCACGATCACGGGCATGGGCATGGGCATAGCCATGCCCCCGCCAGCTTCGGCCGCGCCTTTGCCATTGGCATCGTGCTCAATTCGGCGTTCGTGATCATCGAGGCAAGCTACGGCTTTCTCTCCGGCTCGATGGCCCTGGTGGCAGATGCCGGGCACAACCTCTCCGATGTGCTCAGCCTGGCGATTGCGTGGGGCGCCAGCGTGCTTGCCGCGCGCCCGCCCTCGGCGCGCTTCACTTATGGCTACAAGTCGAGCTCGATCCTCGCCGCGTTGTTCAACGCCGCGCTGCTGTTCGTCGCGCTCGGCGCGATTCTTGTCGAGACGATCCACCGCCTGATCGCGCCCCAGCCCGTTGCTGCCGGGCCGGTCATGGTCGTTGCTGCCATTGGCATCGCGATCAACACGGTGACCGCGCTGCTCTTCCTGCGCGGGCGCGAGCACGACATCAACATTCGCGGCGCTTACCTCCACATGGCCGCCGATGCGGCGGTTTCGGCGGGCGTGGTTGTCGCGGGCGCGCTTATCGCGCTCACCGGCGCGTGGTGGATCGATCCTGTCACCAGCCTTATCATCGTCGGCGTGATCGCGGCGGGCACCTGGGGGCTGCTCAAGGACTCGCTTCGGATGGGCCTTCACGGCGTCCCAGCCTCGGTCAATGCCCACAAGGTCGAACGCTACCTTGCCGCCCTGCCCGGCGTCAGCGCGGTGCATGATCTCCACATCTGGCCAATGAGCACGACCGAAACCGCGATGACCGCGCATCTCGTGATCCCCGCAGGCCACCCTGGCGATGCCTTCCTGAACGACCTTGCCGACACGCTCGCACACGACTTCGCGATCTGCCATTCGACCGTGCAGGTCGAGACCGCCGACCATGCCGGCCATGGCTGTGCCCCGGCATCCGCAGCACTCGCCGCGGCGGAGTAACGCCTCACGCCAGAGCGGTGTCCGAATCGGATGAGCTTCAGGCATCGCCCTCAGGGGCGCCTGCGCAGATCCGCCAAGCATCCCTAGATAGGCAGCAGGGGGGGTCAACGTCAGGAGACCCTACATGATTCGCAACACATTGAAGACTTTCGGCCTTTCCATAGCCGCCGCCACGGCGCTTGCCGCCATCGCCGCTCCCGCGCTCGCCCAAGCGGCCACTTATCCGGTGGTCGGCGGCGCGGAAATGATGCCTGCCAAGACCATCGTCGAAAACGCCGTCAACTCGCAGGACCACACCACGCTGGTTGCCGCCGTGAAGGCTGCCGGGCTGGTCGATACGCTGAACAGCGCGGGGCCGTTCACGGTCTTCGCGCCAACCAACGCCGCCTTTGCAAAGCTGCCTGCCGGCACGGTGGAAACGCTGCTGAAGCCGGAAAACAAGGCCACGCTCGCCAAGATCCTGACGTACCACGTCGTTGCCGGCAAAGTGAACGCCGCCGATCTCGTCGCGCAGATCAACGCGGGTGGCGGCTCGGCCTCGCTGACCACCGTTTCAGGCGGGAAGCTCGTCGCCTCGCTCACGGACGGCAAGGTTACGCTTACCGACGAGAAGGGCGGCATCGCCACCGTCACCCAGGCCGACGTGGTGCAGAAGAACGGCGTGATCCACGTGACCGACGCGGTTTCGCTGCCGAACTGATCGGGAGCCGCATGGACAGGAAGAGGGCAGCCGGCAGCGGCTGCCCTCTTTTCACGTCAGCTACCCCGCTTGCCCGATAGACAGGGCCGCATTCCTGACCAAGATGCGCGCATGCCTTCCAAGGAGTCGCATCCCATGCAGATCGATCGCCGCACCGCCCTCACCGCTGCCATGACAGCCGCTGCCGCCGGCGCCATTCCCGCCGCCGCGCAAACCGCCGCGCCCCCTGCGCCTTCAGGCCCGGTCTTCACGCCCGCCCCGGCGCCGTTGCCGTTCGATCCCGCCGCGATCCCCGGCCTCTCGGCCAAGCTGCTCACCAGCCACCACGACAACAACTATGTCAGCGCGGTGAAGCGCATCGGCGCGATCAAGGGTGAACTCGCCAAGCTCGACATGGCGACCGCGCCCGGCTTCATGCTCAACGGGCTGAAGCGCGAGGAACTCGTCGCGTGGAACTCGATGCTCCTCCACGAAGTCTATTTCTCGTGCCTCGGCAGCGGCGGCAAGCCGGGCGCCAAGCTCGGCGCAGCGATCGAGCGCGATTTCGGCAGCTTCACCCGCTGGGCAGCGGAATTCTCCGCCATGGGCAAGGCGCTCGGCGGCGGCTCGGGCTGGGTCCTGCTGCAATGGTCCCCGCACGATGGCCGCCTCACCAACCAGTGGGCCAGCGACCACACACAGACCCTCGCAGGCGGCACGCCGATCCTCGCCATGGACATGTACGAACACGCCTACGCCATGGACTATGGCGCGAAGGCTGCGGCTTATGTCGATGCTTTCATGGCCGCCGCGACCTGGGGCGCGGCGGATACGCGGTTCGCGAAAGTAGCGGGCTGAGAGGAGCACCCAAAAGCAGATCGCCCGCCGGTGGTAGCCGGCGGGCGATCAATGTCTTCACGGAGAATGCGGCTGATTAGGCCGCTTCTTCCTTGCCCTTCAGAACCTGAACCGGCTCCTTGCGGCCATCGACGACATCCTTGTCGACGACCACTTCGGTCACGCCTTCCAGCGTCGGCAGGTCGAACATCGTATCGAGCAGCAGCCCTTCGACGATCGAGCGCAAGCCGCGCGCGCCGGTCTTGCGTTCGATCGCACGCTTGGCGATCGCTTCCAGCGCATCGTCGGTGAAGGTCAGCTGCACGTCCTCAAGGTCGAACAGCTTCTGGTACTGCTTGATCAGCGCGTTCTTGGGTTCGCGCAGGATCTTCACCAGCGCCTCGATGTCGAGGTCGTTGAGCGTGGCGATCACCGGCAGACGGCCCACGAATTCGGGGATGAGCCCGAACTTGAGGAGATCTTCCGGCTCCGCCTTCTGAAGCAGTTCGCCCACCTTGCGCTTGTCCGGATCCGCCACATGCGCGCCGAAGCCGATCGAGCGCTTCTGCAGCCGGTCGGAGATGATCTTTTCAAGGCCCGCAAACGCGCCGCCGCAGATGAACAGGATGTTGGTCGTGTCCACCTGCAGGAATTCCTGCTGCGGATGCTTGCGCCCACCCTGCGGCGGAACCGAGGCAGTCGTGCCTTCCATCAGCTTCAGCAGCGCCTGCTGCACGCCTTCGCCCGAAACGTCGCGCGTGATCGAAGGGTTTTCGGCCTTGCGGCTGATCTTGTCGATCTCGTCGATGTAGACGATGCCGTGCTGCGCCTTCTCGACGTTGTAGTCGCTCGCCTGCAGCAGCTTGAGGATGATGTTCTCGACATCCTCGCCCACGTAACCGGCTTCGGTCAGCGTGGTCGCATCAGCCATGGTGAAGGGCACGTCGAAGGTCTTGGCCAGCGTCTGCGCCAGCAGCGTCTTGCCCGAGCCGGTGGGCCCGACCAGCAGGATGTTCGACTTCGACAGCTCGACTTCGCCGCCCTTGCCGCTGTGCTTCAGGCGCTTGTAGTGGTTGTGCACCGCCACGGAGAGCACGCGCTTCGCGCGGTCCTGCCCGATCACATAATCATTGAGCGTGGTGAAGATATCGCGCGGCGTGGGCACGCCGCCGTCCTTCTTTCCGGCGAGACCAGCCTTGGTCTCCTCGCGGATTATGTCATTGCACAACTCGACGCATTCATCGCAGATGAACACGGTTGGGCCGGCAATGAGCTTGCGCACCTCATGCTGCGACTTGCCGCAGAAACTGCAGTACAGCGTGCTCTTGGTATCCGATCCGGAAAGCTTGGTCATTCTTCAATCCCAAACGCCTCTCCGCGAGAGGCGGACCCGATTATCCTACTACCCGGAGGGCATTAATCAACCGGACACGAAAATAGCGAAAAATACCTGACCCAGCACCCTCTCAAAATGAAGCAAGGTGCTGGGATCAAGATGAAATCACGGCGTAGGTGCGCCGCCCGAACCCTCTTCGCCGCCGATCTGATCGGAAGCGGGACGTGATTCGAAAACCTTGTCGACGAGCCCGAACTTCAGCGCCTCGTCAGCTTCAAGGAAGGTGTCGCGGTCCATCGCCTTCTCGATTTCCGCGAGCGTGCGGCCAGTGAACTTGACGTAGAGATCATTCATCCGCGAACGCATGCGCAGGATTTCACGCGCCTGAATCTCGATGTCGGAGGCCATGCCGCGCGCCCCGCCCGAAGGCTGGTGCACCATGATCCGCGCGTTGGGCAGCGCCACGCGCATGCCCGGCTCACCGGCGGCGAGCAGGAAGCTGCCCATCGAAGCGGCCTGGCCGATGCACACGGTCGAAACGCGCGGGCGGATGTACTGCATGGTGTCGTAGATCGCGAGACCCGCCGTCACCACGCCGCCCGGCGAGTTGATGTACATGGCGATGTCCTTCGAAGGGTTCTCGGATTCGAGGAACAGCAGCTGCGCCACGATCAGCGAGGCCATCTGGTCCTCGATCTCGCCGGTCACGAACACGATCCGCTCACGCAGCAAGCGCGAGAAGATGTCAAAGCTGCGTTCGCCGCGGCTGGTCTGCTCGACCACCACCGGCACGAGCGCCCCGGTGATGGGATCGTGGCCGAATTTGCCCTGGTTACCGTAGACCGATGCGCCATGGGCGCCATAAAGATCGAGCATAGAGTCCTCTTGGATGTGCAGTGCCTATGTCGCGTGCCACGGCAGGATGTTCAAGGGCGTTAACCGCGCATCCGCACTGGTCCGGGTGAAAAGTGGTGCAAGATCGGCGAAATCTGCATGCTTTGCCCCTCCATTCGCTTGCGCACCGCCGTTTCAGGCCGCAGTTTCGAGCCAAGTTCGAGCCGTGGGTTCAAAGGGGGATGCTTCATGTCCAGTCTTGCCGCAAAGACGATTTCCGCCATGCTTCTCGCCGCCACGGCGCTCGGCGGCACCGCGCTTCACGCGCAGGAAACAGTCGCGACCTATCTTTCGCGGATCAAGGCCATCGACAAGGCCGGCCCCCGGATCAATGCGGTGATCGCGCTCAATCCCGATGCCGCCAAGGCCGAAGCCGCCGCCAAGGAGGTGACCGGGCCGCTCGCGGGGAAGGTGATTCTCGTCAAGGACAACGTCGAGACCGCCGATCCCATGCCGACCACCGCCGGCAGCCTGCTGCTCAAGGACAACAGCGCCGGACGAGACGCGCCCTTCATGCTGGGCCTGCGCGCGGCGGGGATCGTCGTGCTGGGCAAGACCAACCTTTCCGAATGGGCCAACATGCGCTCGGGCCAGTCCTCCAGCGGGTGGAGCGCGGTCGGCGGGCAAACGCGCAATCCCCATGCGCTGGATCGCTCGCCTTGCGGCTCGTCCTCGGGCAGCGGCGCTGCGATTGCCGCAGGCCTTGCATGGGGCGCGATCGGCAGCGAGACCGATGGCTCGATCACCTGCCCCGCCTCCTTGAACGGCATTGTCGGGTTCAAGCCCACGGTGGGCATGATCAGCCGCACCCATGTCGTGCCGATCAGCCATAGCCAGGATACCGTGGGCCCGATGACGACGAGCGTGAAGGATGCCGCGCTCATGCTCACGGCCATGGCGGGAAGCGATCCCGCCGATGCCGCCACGGCCGAAGCCGATGCCCACAAGACCGATTTTGCCGCTGGGCTCGCCGCCGCCAGCCTCAAGGGCGTGCGGCTTGGCGTGCTGCGCCGGGCGGTGGGGGGCAACCCCAAGGTCATCGCGCTGTTCGAAAAGACACTGGCCGATCTCAAGGCCGCAGGCGCCGTGCTGGTCGATCTCGACTACACCCCGCCTGCCGAAATGGGCCGCGATGAATACACCGTGCTGCTCTACGAACTGCGCACCGATCTCGCCGCTTATCTCCAGTCCGTCCCCGCATCCTCGTTCAAGGATACGCCGGCTGCCCGCACGCTCGCCGATGCCATCGCCTTCAACAAGGCGCACCCCGCAGAGCTGCGGTGGTTCGGACAGGACGAGTTCGAAGAAGCCGAGGCGATGACCGATACGGCGGTCTACAAGAAGGCGCGCGAAAACTCGCTGCGCCTTGCCGGAGCAGAAGGCATCGACAAGCTGCTGGCAGATAACCGTGTCTCGTTTCTCATAGCCCCCACTTCGCCGCCGGCCTGGGCCATCGACCTCGTCACCGGAGATCACAGCATCGATGTCGGCATGGGCAGCCTTGCTGCCATCGCTGGCTATCCGCACCTCACCGTGCCGATGGGCGCAGTCGAGGGCCTGCCGATGGGCCTCTCGTTCATGGGCGCGAAGTGGGACGACAAGCGCGTGCTTGAAGCCGGCGCCGCTTATGAACGCGCGCGTACGGTGCCGGTGCCCAAGCCCTCGCTGAAGCGCTGGGGGGAATGACCCCCTAACCCCTGCTGCCCCGCAGCGCATCGAGCGCAGCCAGTTCGCGCTGAAGATTGATCTGCCGTGCCTCCGCGCGGCGCAGGGCATCGCGCTCGGCGCGGGTCTTGTGCCGCCGGGCTGACCAGCGTGCCAGCCGCCGCCCCGAATCGCGCAGCAGGAACGCGATCACATCGACCAGCCCCTGCCGCCGCGCCGGAACCAGCGCGCGTGCCTGAGGCAGCGGCACATCGGCCAATGCGGTGAGCGGTTTGGCCAGCGCGGCCGGTTCAGACTCGGGCACGTGCTCCGGTTCCGCAAGCTGCTCTGGCACCGGCTCCGGCACGGGCAGCAAAGGCAGCGGCGCCATCGTGGCCGGCTCCGGTGCCGCCGCAGCCGGCAGCGCTCCGGCGGACTCCAGCTCCACCAGCGGCTCAGGCCGGATAGGCAGCTTCAGCGCTGGCTTGGGAGCAAGGGCGGACGCGAGCAGCGGTCCTGATACCGGCACGGTCCTTGGCGCCGGGGGAATCGCGGGCAACTGTTCCGGCAAAATGGGTCTGGATTTCGCGGCAGCAGGCTGCGTCTGCGGCTTGGCCCTGGCTTTCTTGGTCGCCCGTTTGACGGGGCGCGGCGTTTCCAGCGTCACACTGGTGGCCGCCTCCAGCGTCTTCACCTCGCGGGCTGCCGCCAGCCGCGCGGCGGCCTTGCGCGCCTTCTTGCCCTTGGGATTGCGCCGCCGCTGCGCGCGCCCCTCGATCAGGCCGGATTCCTCGGCCACACGGAGCGGCACGGCCATCGAGCCGCGCGGGACATAGGCGGCATCGCGGCGCGTGCCGGGTGGCGGCTTGCCTGCCGGAAAAGAGGATGACGCAGGGGGCCGCGAAGCGAGACGATTGCGAACGGTATGCATCGGGTGTCCCTCCCAGGAGCCGAGCCTGCCCGAATCTCTCATGCAGTGATTCGCACCGTCAATGCGGGCGAATACGCGCGTGCAACTACGGATGCCGCGCACATACCAGAAGGGCGCCCCGTTGCCGGAGCGCCCCTTTGATTTTCAACGCCTTGTGGTTTGAATCAGGCGTCTGCGGCCTTCTTCTTGGCCGGTGCCTTCTTCTTGGGAGCAGGCGCTTCCTCAGCGGGAGCGGCCTCTGCTGCCTCGGCAGCCTTCTTCTTGGCCGGCGCCTTCTTGGCAGGCTTGGCGTCTTCAGCCGGAGCCGTTTCCGCTGCCGGAGCCTCTGCTTCCGTTTCCGCCTTCGGAGCCTTCTTGGCCGCCTTCTTCGGCGCAGCCTTGGCGGGCTGTGCTTCGGCCGGAGCGCCGGTCTCGTCCGCTTCGATCACGGCCTGCAGTTCCTCGCGGGTCACGGCCCGGTCGGTCACTTCGGCCTTGTCGAACAGGAAGTCGACGACCTTGTCCTCATAAAGCGGCGCGCGCAGCTGCGCGGCGGCGAGTGCATCCGAACGGATGTAGTCGATGAAGCGCTCACGGTCCTGCTCGCGGTACTGCTGCGCGGCCTGGCGGATCAGCATTTCCATTTCCTGGCCGCTCACCTGCACGCCGTTGGCCTGGCCGATTTCCGAAAGGAGCAGGCCAAGGCGCACGCGGCGCTCGGCGATCTTGCGGTAATCGTCCTTCTCGCCTTCGATCTCGGCAATCGCGGCAGCGGGATCTTCTTCCTTAGCGGCTTCGCTGGTCAGCTGCTGCCAGATCTGCGCGAATTCAGCCTCGACCATCGAGGGCGGAACGGCGAAATCGTGGCCGGCGGCGAGCTGATCGAGCAGCGAACGCTTCATCGCCGTTCGCGTGAGGCCGGCGGTTTCCTGCTCGAGCTGACCCTTGATCAGGCCGCGCAGCTGGTCGATGCCTTCAAGGCCAAGCGACTTGGCGAAATCGTCGTCCGCGACGAAATCGGCAGCGTGCTTCACCGACTTGATGACACAGGCGAACTGGGCATCCTTGCCGGCGAGGTTTGCGGCCGGATAGTCAGCGGGGAACGCCACGGTGATCGTGCGCTCATCGCCAGCCTTCACGCCGACGAGCTGTTCTTCAAAGCCGGGGATAAAGCGGCCCGAGCCGAGCTCCAGCGGCTGGTCGGTCGCGGTGCCGCCATCGAAGGCAACGCCGTCGATCGAACCGGCGAAATCGATGATCAGCTGGTCGCCATCGGCAGCCACGGTGCCTTCCGGCGCGTCGTCGAAACGCTTCTGGCCAGCGACAATGCGCAGGATCGCTTCTTCAACCTGCTCGTCACTCACTTCAACCGTCAGGCGCTCAAGCTTGAGGCCGTCGATGGCAGGTGCGGCGATTTCGGGCAACACTTCCAGGCTCACGGTAAGCTCGGCGTCCTTGCCCTGCTCATAGCCTTCGCCCAGCGAAACGTCGGGCTGGGTGGCGGGGCGCAGGCCCTTTTCCGCCACGAGCTTGTCCATCGCTTCACGGATCGAGGCTTCCAGCGCCTGCTGGTGCAGCGCGGGGCCGTGCATCTTGCGCACGAGGTTGGCGGGCACCTTGCCGGGGCGGAAGCCGGGCATCCGCACCTGCGGCGTGATCTTCTTGACTTCGCCCTCGACAAGCGCGGCGATATCATTCGCGGCGATGGTCAGGGCGTAGGCGCGCTTCAGGCCCTCGTTGCTGGTTTCGACGATCTGCATCTGTGATCCAACTTTCTCGTACGACTTCACGTCATCAATAAAGCAGCCCGCCGGGTTCGGAGGGCCAATTGCTGCGGGCCGGAGTTCGGTATCTGGCCGGACGGTCTGGTGCGGGCGAAGGGACTCGAACCCCCACATCTTGCGATACTGGAACCTAAATCCAGCGCGTCTACCAGTTCCGCCACGCCCGCGTCCGGCGAAAAACGAGCGCCGCCCCTATCGCAGCGGCGGACAAAGGGCAAGCCTTGGCAAAAGCCTTCCCGTAGAGACGTGCCGGCCCTATCCGGCCAGCTTTCGCAGCAGCCCCAGCCATGTGCTTGCCGGAATGGCCGGAGCAGACGGCGCAGCGGGCTTCATCCCCGCGCATTCGAGGCAATAGACTTGCGCTCCGGTGCCGCCGAGCAGGCGCGCAAGATCGCCCGCCAGCTGCCCTGCCAAGGCGCCCTGCCGCTGCGCCGCAAGGCCGGCGAAGTCCTGCCCGCCAGCCATCTGCGCGGCTCCAGCCTCGCCTTCGCTGTCCGCCAGCTGGCTCAGCAGCGTACCGAAGGTATCGTCGCTCTCCCCGAGGTAGACCGGATGCCAGGTCTTCGCGCCGGCGGCCTTGGCGGCCCAGGCCAGCGCCGCATCAATCCCGCCAAATTCATCGACAAGGCCGATCTGCCGCGCGGTGCCGCCATCCCAGATGCGCCCTTGCGCGATTCTGTCGATGTCCGCCGGGCTCTTGTGCCGCGCAGCCGCCACAAGGCCGACAAAGCGCGCATAGCCCGAATCGATCTGCTGCTGGATCACCGCCTCTGCCGTGGGGGAAAACCCGCCAAACACGTCCGGTTGGCCGGAAAGCGGCGTCGTGCGCACGCCGTCGGTGCCAATCCCGATCCGCCCCAGTGCTTCCTCGAAGCTCGGAATGATCGCGAAAATGCCGATGGAGCCAGTGATCGTCGCCGGTTCGGCAAACACGCGGTCGGCCGGGGTGGAGACCCAATACCCGCCGCTCGCCGCGAGCCCCGCCATCGAAACCGCAACCGGCAGCTTCTTTGCTTTCATCCGGGCGATGGCCGCGCGGATCCGCTCCGCGCCGGTCACCGATCCGCCGGGCGAATCGACCCGCACGACCAGTGCGGCGTAGTCTCCGCTCGCTGCCGCCTTGTCGACAAGACTGGCAATCCGGTCCCCGCCGGCCGTGCCAGGCCCGGCATCGCCATCAACGATATCGCCCGCTACGGTCACGACCGCGATGGCCTTGCCTTCGGTCGAAGGGGTCTGGTCCTTCAGATAAGTCGCCAGCGCCGTGCCCTTGAACACCGCTTCATCCGGGCCAGCATCGTTCTTGCCGACAATCTCCGCCACGCGGGCTTCGAAGGCAAACTTGTCGCCGATCCGGTCCACAAGGCCTGCCGCCACAGCCGCCTTGGCCGCATCGCCGCCAGAGGCCGCGACCCATTTTACCGGATCGCCCGTCACCAGCTTGATATCCGCCTTGGGCCGCGCTTTCTTCACATCGGCCTGCCACGCTTCCCACAGCGCGGCATAGACTGCACCGAGGGCTTCCTTGGATTCGGGTGAGGCATTTTCGCGCGTGAAGGGCTCCACCGCGCTCTTGTAGGTGCCCACCTTGAACACGTGCGCCTTGATCTTGAGCCGATCGAGCAGCGCCTTGAAGTAAAGGTTCGTGCCGCCCGGCCCCGCCACCAGCGCACCGCCCAGCGGATCGACCCAGGCCTCGCTGGCATGGGCCGCCAGTTGCACGCCATCATCGGTATAGAGCCCTGCGCGGACCAGAACGGGCTTCTTCGCCGCGCGCACCGTGTCCATCGCCGCGCCGATGCGGGTGATCGCCACCTGGCTGCCGCCGCTGAAGCCATCGAGATCGAGCACCACGGCCTTGATCCGCTCGTCCGCTGCGGCCGCTTCGATGCCGCGCACCAGATCGCGTTCCTGCACCGACTTCATCCGCCCGCCGCCCGAGAGCAGCTGCGAAGGCCGCACCCGCGCGCGCTCCTCCACCACGGGCCCGTCCAGCGCGACATAGAGCGCGCCCGGCTGCACCGAGGCGGGCGCAGGCCGCAGCGTCAGCAGCGCATAAAGCCCGCCGAAGAACAGGAGCAGGAGGAGCAGCACGAGGCCGTCCTTGATAGCGACGAGGATCTTCCAGACCGAGCGGGCAAATTTCATGGGGGATATCTAGGTATCGTCGGTGGCTGATACCAGCCGAAACACTTGAGCCGCCCCAAGAGGCGCACTAGGGACATGGTTTCGATGATGGAATCGAACCAAGTGGCCACTAGCCGGTACCCCGCAGGCGGATACGCCTATCCGCACCGCGATCTCACCGGCATTTCCCACCTCGCCCGCCACGAAATCCTCTACTTGCTGGATGAGGCGGAACAGTGGCTCGCGCTCAACCGCCAGCGGCACAAGCGCGCCGAAGTGCTCTCGGGCCTCACCATCATCAACGCGTTCTTCGAAAACTCCACGCGCACGCTGCTCTCGTTCGAGATCGCGGGCAAACGGCTGGGCGCCGATGTGGTGAACATGCACGCCGCCACCAGCAGCGTGAAAAAGGGCGAGACGCTGATCGACACAGCGATGACGCTCAACGCCATGCGCGCCGATGCCATCGTCATCCGCCATGCCAGCTCGGGCGCGGTGCAACTGATTGCCGACAAGGTGGATTGCCCGGTGCTCAATGCGGGCGACGGCAGCCACGAGCACCCGACACAGGCGCTGCTTGATGCGCTCACCATCCGCCACGCGCTGGGCCTTGCCCCCGGCAGCGACCTCAACGGCCTCAAGGTCACGATCTGCGGCGATATCCTCCACAGCCGCGTGGCGCGCTCCAACATTCTGTCGCTGACCGCGCTAGGCGCTGTCGTCACCGTTTGCGCGCCGCCCGCGCTGATGCCGGCCGAGATCACGGCCATGGGCGTGACGCCGAGCCACGATTTCGATGCCACGCTGGAAGGCGCCGACGTGGTGATGATGCTGCGCCTGCAGCAGGAGCGCATGTCCGGCCAGTTCATCCCGTCCCCGCGCGAATATCGCCACCTCTATGGCCTCACGCTCGAACGCTTCGGGAAGCTGCCACCACATGTCTTCGTCATGCACCCCGGTCCGATGAACCGGGGCATCGAGATCGACAGCCAGGTGGCCGATCATCCCACCCGCAGCCTTGTCACCCGGCAGGTGGAAAGCGGCGTCGCGATCCGCATGGCCTGCCTCGATGTCCTCACCCGCCGCGTGCGGGGCATTCCCGGCTGGGCCCTTCCGGAAGGAGGCGCTGCATGACCCCGCGCCCGCTCACCATCACCGGCGGCAAGCTGGTCCTCCCCGCAGGTGCGCCGAAAGCTGGCGCGCTGCGCTGCGTGGATGGCCGCATTGCCGCCCTCGGTGATATCGCGCCCGAACCGGGCGACGACGTGATCGATGCCAAGGGCGCGCTGATCGCCCCCGGTCTCGTCGATCTCGGCGTCTTCGCCATCGACAAGCCCGCGTTCCACTTCGGCGGGATCACCCGCGCGGCGCTGATGCCCGATCAGGGCCCCCCGCTCGATCACCCGGCGCGCGTGCGGTTCGCGGCGCAATCGGGCAAGCCCGACATGTGGGTCCACCCCCTCGCCGCCGCCACGCGCGGGCTTGAAGGCAGCGAACTCGCCGAAATCGCGCTGATGCGTGATGCGGGGGCCAAAGCGGTCTCGACCGGGCGCCGCTGGATTGGCGATTCGGGCGTGATGCACCGCCTGATGGGCTACTGCGCGATGCTCGGCCTCGTGCTCGTAACCCATGCCGAGGATGCAGGGATTGCCGGCCACGCCGTCGCCACTTCGGGCGAGATGGCAACCCGGCTCGGCCTGCCTTCCGCCCCAGCCGAGGCTGAAGCGCTGGCCGTAGCCCGCGATATCGCGCTGGCCGAGCTTACCGGCTGCCGCCTCCATCTTCGGCAAGTGACGACTGCCGCCGCGCTCGATCTGGTGCGCGCCGCCAAGGCGCGCGGCGTGCGCGTCACCGCAGGCGTCACCCCGGCGCACTTCATGCTTTCCGATCTGGAACTGGCGGATTTCCGGACGTTCTGCCGCCTTTCCCCGCCCTTGCGCAGCGATGCAGACCGGCAGGCGGTGATCGCGGCGATTGCTGATGGCACCATCGACGTGATCGCATCGGGCCACGATCCGCGCGGCGCAGAAGACAAGCGCCTGCCTTTCGCCGATGCCGAACCGGGCATGGCGGGCGCGGAAACACTGCTGCCGCTCACGCTCACCCTCGTGCGCGATGGCCGGATCGATATCGCGCGCGCTTTCGCGCTGCTCGCGGGCAATCCGGCCGGGCTGCTCGGCGTGGCCGCCGGACGGCTGGAAGTAGGGCTGGAAGCAGACATCGCGCTGGTCGCGCCCGACCGGCCATGGGTGGTCGATCGCAGCAAGATGGCGGCAACCGCAGGCAACACCCCGTTCGACCGCCGACCGGTCGAGGGCCGCGTCACCGCACTGTTCAAGGGCGGCAGCCGGGTCGCTTGATTTGACGTTTCAGCACAGCTGAAACGCAGGCGGCACCGGCCCGCTCCCCCGCCCGGCCACCCATTCAGGGTACTCTCGTGGGTGGCCGCCCGGGGGAGCGGGCCGGTGCCGCCTCTTCAGGTCAGGGATAAATCAGCGCTGGGCCATGCGTGTCGCCGCGGGACGGCCCTGCGGGGTCACGCCGCCCGGCTCGGACTTGACGAGGCAGACCCCGCCCTTGGCCTTGACCGACTGGCACATCTGGCGGGCCGAGGCGATGCCGCTGAAGCCCACGGCCTGAACGCGCCAGAACTGGCGGCCTTCGACCGAAACCTGCGTGATCTGGCTGTGATAGCCGGCAAGGCTGCTATTGCGCGTGGAATAGTGGCGCCAGGCGCGCTGGGCACCGTCTGCCGAAGCAAACGAGCCAAGCTGGATGAAGTGGCTGCCACGCGCGCCGCCAGATGCCGCAGCGACGGGCGAAGCGGCAGGCACTGTGCGGCGGCCATGGATTGGCTGGACCACGGGGTTCGAAACCATCTGCGGCGTAACGGCACGTGCCGGCTCAGCCTCGGGCGCTGCAGCAGCCGAAGGCGGCATGTCGATCGCGGCAAGCTTGCTCGCAACGGGCGCGCTTGAAGCATCGGCCAGCGCCGGTTGCGGCGCGGCGGCATCGGCCTGCGGTGCAGGCATCGCGGCCGCAGCGGCCTTGGCCAGCTCCGCCGCATCACCCGAAGCGGCCTGCTGAGTCGCGGCCATCGCCACGGCTTCTTCCGCCAGCTTCTGGGGTTCCGGGAAGTTCGCCAGCGCCAGCGCGGTCGGCTGGCCGCCGTCTGCCTGAACCGGCGCGCCGAGCAGGGCGGCAACGCGGCGGCGGGTGTCCTCGGGCCGGGCCATATAGGCCCACTCCTGCAGGCGCTCGTTCACCTTGTCGGCGGAAACATCCTGCTGCGCCATCAGCTTGGCCTCGCGCCAGCTGCCATCGAGCGCATATGCATAAGCCAGGTTCTGGCGCACCTTGGGCGTATTCTCGCCCTGCCGCAGCGCTTCGGTCAGCGCCGAAATGCCGGTCTGTGTCTGCCCGGCCATCGCCATGGCAAGGCCGTAGTCCGAAGCGGGAATGCTGTCGCGGTAGGTGTTCAGCGTATCGGCGGCCTCGTTGCCGCGGCCCAGCGCGATATCGGCCAGCGCAAGGCTCAGCGCGGCCTTGCCGCCGTCTTCACCCAGCTGCATCGCCTCGTCGAAGGCCTGGCGCGCGGCTTCAAAGCGGCCCGCGCGCAGATAGGCGGAACCGAGCAGCGTGCGGTAGGACGCAGTCCGCGGGCTGGCCAGCACAGCCTGTTCGGCGAGCGCAATGGCCTTCTCCGTGCTGCCCTTGCCCAGCGCAGTCTGCGCGTTCGAGGCGAACTTCGCGTGGTTCGGTCCGCCCGCGGCGCAACCGGAAAGGAGCCCGGCCGCCAACGCGGTGGTCAGGCAGAACCGGGTGAGGCGATAGGTGGCCTTCCGGTCAGTCTTGCTGTCGTGTGCGGTTGTCATGGCGTGATGTCCCGGCTGGAATTCGGTTCAGGAGCGAATGGCGCGGCGGGCCAGGTCATCAAGACCCGGCTTCGCTTTGAGGAAATGGTCGAGTGCTTCGATCACCAAAGCTTGAGCGCTGCGGTTATCGATGGTGCAGGCCAGCCGCAGACGCAGATGGCGCGCGCCATCGAGCCGCAGCGTGAAAGCCGCCTTGCGCCCTTCCTTGAGCGCGGTGCCACGTTCGCGGCGGCGCAAGGGTGCGGCGGGCGCAGCGCTGGGTGCGCTCAGCACACCGGCCAGCGATTCGATCCGGCGGAGCACTTCGGGCTGGGCAGGTTCGGGCAGCGGGTCCGCCGCGATAGCTACGATCTCGGCCACGATCTCGGCAACAGGCGCGGGGGCGGCAGCGGCTTCTTCGCCAAGGTCGTTCCAGCCCAGATCATCGACGTCGAACGCCGGAAAATCAGCCGGTTCGGCCGCGAGCACAGCTGAGCCGAAGCCCATGCGGCGCTGGTCCTCGAGCGTCAGCGGAAGGAGCTGCGGGCGCATCGCCGGGCGGGCCGCACCCTTGCGGGCGAGCAGGCTGGGGCTGAGCGAGGCGAAAGATTTGGGTTCGGTCATGGCCGCGGCGTTCCCTTCACGAACCGATCACGCGGCGGCCGAAGCCCCCGGCGGGACGTGAGGCGCCGGGCAGTGCAGATCCGGCATGGCCCGGTTGCGGCACTGCAAACACGGTGCGGCGGAAATTCTTCTCGAGCCGCTCGGACACATAGGTCCACAGCGCCTCGATCTCGGCGGCGGACTTGCCCCTGGGATCGACTTCCATGACCGTGCGGCCATCGATCATCGATGCGGCGAAATCGGTGCGGTGATGCAGCGTGATGGGCGCAACCGTGCCATGCTGCGAAAGGGCGACTGCGGCTTCGCCCGTGATCCGCGCTTTGGGCGTCGCGGCATTGACCACGAAGATCAGCGGCTTGCCAGCGCGTTCGCACAGATCGACAGTGGCACCTACGGCGCGCAGATCATGCGGGCTGGGGCGCGTCGGCACGACAATGAGTTCGGCAACCGAGATCACCGACTGGATCGCCATGGTGATGGCCGGCGGCGTATCGATCACCGCCAGCTTGAAGCCCTGCTGGCGCAGAACAGCCAGATCGCCGGCGAGCCGGGCAACCGTGGTCTGGGCAAAGGCGGGGTATTCAGCCTCGCGCTCGTTCCACCAATCAGACAGCGAGCCTTGCGGATCGATGTCGATCAGGACGACTGGCCCAGCGCCTGCGCGCTGCGCCTGTACGGCGAGGTGACCGGACAAGGTCGTCTTGCCAGACCCCCCCTTTTGCGATGCCAAAGCCAGTACGCGCACTGCAATCCCCCTGTGGGCAAGACGAACAAGACTGAACGGTCTCTCGCAGGGGGATCGCAGAAGACCCTCAAATTTTGGTTAACATTGCCACTTTTGCAGCACGGGATTTTGCGCAGGCCCGCGACTGGGGACTAGGATGGGCTGGTCAAGATCCTGTCTTTTCTGCATTAACCATATACGCTAATCTACTTGGGTTGATTTCATTGCGACCTGCGGCCCATGCGCTATTTGCGCGGTGGCACCTGGCGCGCCATCGTTAACCCCGCTTCGAAGGGAGCGGCTTGAGGAGAGATTCGACTCATCATGCGCGGATTTGCTCTTCTGGCGGCGGCCGCATGCGGCCTTTCGGGCCTTGCCTTGTCAGCCGCTCTCGCTCCGGCCTCCGCCGCCCCTGCGGCAACCAACGCCCCGCGCGCGCTGCCCGCTGCGGCCAATGCTGCAAGCGCGGCGGCTAACGCAGCTGCCGTGCGCGCCGGGGTCGATGCCTGGTCTGCCGGGAACTACGAGACGGCGATCAAAGCGTGGCAGGGGCCTGCAGCCAAGGGCGATGCGGATGCGCTGTTCAACCTTGGACAGGCCTACAAGCTCGGCCGCGGTGTCACGCGCGATCTTGGCAAGGCGGAGGCCTATTTCGGCAAGGCCGCCCGCCTCGGCCATATTGCCGCTGCAGACAACTACGGCATTATCCTGTTCCAGACCGGCCGCCAGCAGGCCGCGATGCCCTGGCTGCAGTCCGCTTCCGATCGGGGGGAGCCGCGCGCGATGTATGTGCTGGGCATCGCCGCCTACAATGGCGATTATGCGCCCAAGGATTGGGTTCGCGCCTATGCCTTGATCACGCGCGCCGCGGCCAGCGGCTTGCCGCAAGCCACCGCCAGCCTCGCCACGATGAACCAGACGATCCCGCTCAACCAGCGGCAGATGGGCGTCAGCCTCGCGAGCGATCTCGACCGGCAGGCGTCGGAGGCACGCGGCCGCGAACTCGCCGCCGCCGATCTCGGCAGCCGGAACGTCCCGCCTTCAATGTCGTCGTCACTGCCGGCGGCAGCGGGCCCCGCATCCCTGCCAAATACCAGGCCGGCGCCCACTTCGATCGAGCCCGTAGACCTCCCGCCCTCCACGTCGGTGGAGCCGGTCGCCGCCTATCTGCCGCCCCCGTCCGAACCCGCCGCCGCCCCGCCGCCGGCGCCCACGCCAAAGCCGGTTCCGGTAAAGCCCGTCCCGCCCAAACCCGCCCCGCCAAAGCCTGCGCCCGCTGCCACAGGCGGTGCATGGCGGATCCAGCTCGGCGCCTTCGGGGTCAAGGCCAATGCCGATGGGCTGTGGGCGCGCGTACGCGGACGGCCCGAGATAGCCGGCCACGCGCGGCAGGATATCCCCGGCACGGCAACGCGCCTGCTTGCCACTGGCTACTCCGAGTCCGGCGCGCAGCGTGCCTGCGCCGCACTCAAGGCGGGCGGCTTCGCCTGCCTGCCCGTCGCGCCCTGAACGCCTGAACGCCCCTATGCCGCCCCGGATTGCCGCGCTCGATTTCGTGCGCGGGGTTGCCGTGCTCGGCATCCTCGCGATCAACGTGACCGGGTTCTGGGGCCCATTGCTGGCAACATTCAATCCGATGCTGCCTCAGCCTCCAGCCGGTTCAGGCTATGGCGGGGCGCTCTGGTTCATCACGGCCTACGTGCTGTTCGAGGGCAAGATGCGCGGGCTCTTCACGCTGCTGTTTGGGGCCAGCATGATGCTGTTTGCCGATGCGGCAGAGCGGCGCGGCGCCAATGCAGACCTGATGCAAGTGCGCCGCCTGCTCTGGCTGATGCTGTTCGGCTATGCCCATTATGTGCTGCTTTGGTGGGGCGATATCCTGCTCCCCTATGCGGTGTGCGGCCTGATCGCCTTCGCGCTGCGCCGCCTCGCGCCCGAACCGCTTGCCGCCGCCGCGCTGCTCCTGTTTCTGGCCAGCCACGGTCTTGAAATGATCGGCGATCTGGCCGCGATCACCACTGAAAGCCGCGTGCTCGCGGGCCATGGCACCCCCGCCGAAGCGGCCGAACAGGCCGCGATGATGGGCCGCATCGCCGCTTCGATTGCAGCAGATGGGCGCATACTCCACGCCGGATTCCTCGAAGCGCTGCGCCTGCGGCTGACGGACGCGCCATTTCTCCCGCTTGAAAACCTCGGCGCGACCTTCTTTGAAACTTTCCCGCTCATGCTGCTCGGCATGGCGCTGCTGCGCATGGGCCTGTTCACCGACGAATGGGACGAGCGGACCCTGCGCCGCATGGCCCTGATCGGCATCGGCGCAGGCGGAGCGATGAGCGCCGCGCTGATCGGCTGGGCAGCGCTGCACCACTTCCCGCCCGGCGCGATGTTCGTGGTGATGGGCTCGCTCGCAGCGATCCCGCACTTGTTGATGACGCTGGGCTATCTGGCTGCGCTGCTGCTGCTCTGGCCGCGCATCTCGGGCTCTGCCGCCGGGCGCCGCCTCGCCGCTGCGGGCCGCTGTGCCTTCACCAACTATCTCGGCACCACTGTGGTGATGAGCGCGCTGTTCGCCGGTTGGGGCCTTGGCCTTGGCAGCGTGCTCCCCCGCGCCGCCTTGCCGCTGGTGGTGCTGGCCGGGTGGGCGCTGATGCTGGCGTGGCCGCAGGGGTGGCTGGCGCGCTTCGGCCAAGGCCCGCTCGAAGCACTATGGCGGCGCCTTACCTGGTGGGGGCTTGCTCGACCTGCGGTTTATGAGGGCTGAGTATCAGCAAGCCTTCCTCCACCCGCCAGCCCTTCAGCCGTGTCAGGAAGTTCATCCCCAGCACATTGGGCCCGCCCTGCCCCGGCATGACAATCGCATCGAGATCGCGCGCCGCGATGGAGCCGAAGCGCAATTCATCGATCCGCGCCGGAGCCGCCGTGACAGTTCCGTTCGCCGTCTCCACCATGGCGTCCGGGCGCAGCGGATCGGGCGTGATACCCGCCGCCTCGGCCACATCGCTCGAAAGCGCGGTTACCGTCGCGCCGGTATCGACCATCAGCCGCATCCGCGTGCCGTTAAGCCTTGCAGTGATCCAGTAGTGCCCGTCTGCTCCCAGCGGAATGCGCGTTTCCCCGCCGGAAACGGTCTGCGCCGGGGCACCGATGCTGTGGAGCGCCGCATCGAAGCTGGGGTCCATCCGCACAAAGCGCATGACCGCAAGGCCGAACACCGCGAGCATCAGCAGATTCCCGGCGAACCGCACCGCCTTGCCAATCCTCCCGCCGCGCGCCGCCAGCGCCCCACCGACGATCACCAGCGCGAGCGCCACACACGTCGCGGCAAACAAGGGCGAAAGGTGCCCCAGCCAAGGCGCTTCGCTCTCCAGCCAGGCATAAATCTGCATCATGAGGGACCCTTTACCCACGCGAACCTTTCATCGTGCTGAAACCCATCCTATTGCCCCATCATAACCGTCATTGCGCAGAGGCCGTTTCGGCCTTCATCCCGGGCACCCCATGCACCTTTCCATCACGACCAGTCTCACCTGGCACTGCGCAGAGCCGACCGACAGCCTCCTCCAGATCGAGGTCGCAGCGACGACTGACCAGCGGCTCCTGGCGAGCACGCTCGCTAGCACACCTCAGGGCCATTTCACGCGTGTGCCCGCGCAAGACGGGGTTGGCGAGCGCATCTGGCTGCATCAGGAAGGCGATTGTGCGGTCACCTATTCGGCAGATGTCGAAGTGCTGGGCCGGTCGGCGGTGCTCGAAACGCTCGCCGCGCTGCCCCCGCACCGCCTGCCGGGCGAGACCGTGCCCTATCTGATGGACTCTCGCTATTGCCCTGCGAACCGCTTCTCGCCCTTCGTCGACGAGGAGTTTGGCGCGTTCGAGGGCGGGGCAAAAGTGGCGGCGATGCGAGACTGGATCGCAGCGCACTATCGCTATGTGCCCGGCGCGAGCGATGCCTCGACCACCGCGATCGACAGCTTCGTCGAGCGCCGCGGGGTGTGCCGCGATTATGCGCATACACTGATCTGCTTCGCCCGCGCCGCCGCAATCCCGGCGCGCTTTGTCAGCGGATACGGCGGCAGGGTCACCCCGCAGGATTTCCATGCGGTGGCGGAAGTGTGGCTGGCGGATGCGGAAGGATCGGGCGGCTGGCATCTGGTCGATGCGACCGGCATGGCCGACGCCGCCTCGTTTGCGCGGATCGCGGTGGGGCGCGATGCGGCGGACACCAGCTTCCTCACCAGCTTCGGCCAGGCCGATCTGCGCCAACTGGCGATCGTGGTGCGCGAAGTCGCACCCGTTAACCACGCTCCTTAAGGGACAGAACCCGCCCCGTCCCTAGGCGGGACGAGGCTGGAATGCCGCTCGCCAACCCTTTCGTTTACGCTATTTTGCAAAGCGAAAGGAGCGCCGAGCCCGTGATGAACCGCCTGAAGTCCCCCCTCGATCTCGTCCGCTCGCGCTGGGTCAGCGCGCCGCTCGGCTTCATCGCGATGTCGCTCGCCTCGCTGCTCGCCTTTCATGTCGGCAAGGATGTGGCGCAGCTCGCATTCGGCGGTTCAGAAGCTGAAGCGCACGTGGCCGCCCCCGCGCCCAAGCTCGCCCCCAAACTCGCTGTCGCCCCGGCCATGGCCCCCGCAAACAGCCCCTTCGTCGTCAAGTCGATCCTCAAGATCGATGAACCCATCAAGTTCGGCCAGTACTTCTGGGATGAAACCGCAGCCGGCGCCGGCCCCGCCCGAAACGGCCCCATCGTCGTCACCGTCGATCTCGAAGCGCGCACCCTGTCTGTGTTCCGCGATGGGCACGAGATCGGCGCTGCCGCCATTCTCAAGGGCTATGGCAGCAAGCCCACCCCCACCGGCGTGTTCCCGATCAGCCAGAAGGACGCAGACCACGTCTCTTCAATCTACGACGCGCCGATGCCTTTCATGCTGCGCCTCACGGGCGATGGCGTCTCGATCCACGGCAGCAAGGTTGAGCGCGGCTATGCCACCAACGGCTGCATCGGCGTGCCCGATGCCTTCGCCAAGCGCCTGTTCGGTGTCGCCAGCCTGGGCGACAAGGTCATCATCACCGATGGCAAGCGCCTCGGGGTCGGCCAATCTCTCATCGAAGGGCCGATCATCGAGAACGCAGCCCCCGTGCCGACCGGACCCGCTGCCGTCGCCAGCCAGGATTCTTGATCCAGATCCTTTTTTTCCTGTCCGTCCAGTGCGATGAGGCCCATGGATAGGCAGAAAAGAGGACACCATGCGGCGACCCCATGAAGAACGGCACCTCGTCTCCCGGATCGGCTGGCTGCGCGCCGCCGTGCTCGGCGCGAACGACGGGATCGTCTCCACCGCCAGCCTGATCCTTGGCGTGGCCGCCTCGGGCGCGGAGCGGCAGGCACTGCTGGTCGCGGGCGCAGCCGGGCTGGTCGCAGGCGCGATGTCGATGGCGGCGGGGGAATATGTCTCGGTCTCCAGTCAATCCGATACCGAAGCCGCCGATCTCGCGCGCGAACGCGCCGAACTCGCCGCCGATCCGGTGCATGAACACGCTGAACTTGCCGCGATCTACGAGGAACGCGGCGTCGAGCCTGCCACCGCCGCCGAAGTCGCCCGCCAGATGATGGCAAAGGATGCGCTGGCCGCCCATGCGCGCGATGAACTCCACCTCAATGAAACCACCGCCGCGCAGCCGGTGCTGGCCGCGATCACCTCGGCGCTGATGTTCACCGGCGGCGCGTTCCTGCCGCTGCTGCTCGCCGCGATCCTGCCGATGGGCCTCATGGTCACCGGCACGGCAGGCGGCTCGATCCTGTTCCTCGCGCTGCTCGGCGCGCTCGGCGCCCGCGCAGGCGGCGCGGCGATGGGCAAGCCCGTGCTGCGCGTCGTCGTCTGGGGCGCGCTGGCCATGGCGATCACCGCCGGTATCGGCCGGCTGGTGGGAACCGCCGTTTAGAGCGGGATGACATTTGGCTGATTCAAAGGGGATTCCCTTTGGCGCGATTTTCTGATTCAAGCTTTGTGCTGGGATTGGAGGCCAGCGCAGTATGTCCAGACCCATATCGACG
>CANGJB010000014.1 GCA_947453945.1 Sphingomonadaceae bacterium | reverse complement strand
GCAAGCTGAGCGGCATCAATCCGCATACCTGGCTGACGCAGGCGCTCGGAAAACTGGCCAACGGTCATCCAGCAAACAGCGTCGGCGAACTCATGCCATGGACCGCCGTGGCCTGAGAACAGCGCTTACGACCGCAGGGCGCCGCGCCCCAGGGATTGGCCTCGTATCCAGCAGCTTGCTTGATCAGCATGGCGGTTCTTCCCTTTGGCTGAGCCGTAATCGCTCCTCACAAGGAAGAACGGCCCGGATAACTTGCCTTTTAGGCAGACAAAGCACCCGGGCCGCCCATGCGGTGTTTTACGTAAGAAGATCCGGCTCAGGCGACGCGGAGCGCGGATGCGGTCTCCAGCGACTGGTCGATTGTTGCCGCCACCATCTGCGCGGTCACGGCGCTCAGCGTCCAGCCCAGGTGGCCGTGGCCCGTGTTGTAGAACACCCTCGAACGCCGCCCCGCGCCCACACGCGGCATCATGTCGGGCAGCATCGGCCTGAGGCCGGCCCAGGGCAGGACCTCGCCCACGCTGACGCCGGGGAACAACTGGCGCACCCACTGCACCAGCGGCGCGATGCGGTCTGCGCGGATGTCGCGGTTTTCGCCGTTGAATTCGGCGGTGCCCGCCACGCGAAAGCGATCCTTGCCGAGCCGCGAGGTAACAATCTTGGCATCCTCATCGAGCAGGCTGACCCAAGGCGCTGCGGCCTGGCTCGCTGCATCGCGCATCATGACAGTGATCGAGTAGCCTTTGACCGGATAGACATTCACTCGGTCTCCGATCATCGCAGCAAGCCGCCTGCTGCCAACACCGGCGCAGATCACCAGCCCGTCGAAATGGCCCACGTCCTCAAGACGGGCGTCGGTCAAGCTGGCCGTGCGAATAGTGACGCCGCGATCATGCACAGCAATGGCCTGTACCGATCGGTCCAGTTGCAGCACTGCGCCCTTGCGCTCGCAAGCCTCCGCCAGCCCCCGGGTGAACTTGCAGATGTCACCCGTCGCGTCAGACGGCGTGTAGTAGCCGCCGCAATAGTCGCCGGTCACTGTGGGATCGATGCGGCGCATGTCGTCCGGCGTGACCTCGAAACGGTCGAGCCCGCCAGCGCGGACGAGTTCATTGGTGCGTGCCGCATCGGCGAAACTGGCGGCACTGCGATAGATATGCAGGATGCCGCGCCGTTCGCAGTCGAAATCGATCCCCTCGCGCTCGGCAATGTCGAACAGGTATTTGCGCGCCTCGATCGCAAGGCGGACCGTCTCCATTGTGTTGACGTCATGGCGGGGGATTGCACCGAGAAATTCTGCGATCCACGAGAATTTGTGCCAACCCGGGCGCGGATTGAACAGCAGGGGCGCATCGCGCCGTGCCATCCAGCGCAGGCCCTTGAATACGGTTCCGACCGAATTCCACACTTCGGCGTTGCTGGCCGAAAGCTGCCCGCCATTGGCGAACGAAGTTTCCATGGCCGGCAGGGGCTGGCGATCGATAACAGTGACGGAATGCCCGCGCTCGAGCAGCGCGTAAGCCGTGGTAATGCCGGTGATACCGGCGCCGATAACCGCAAAATGCGACATGAGCTGTGCTCCTTGATGGGTGAAATGCGTAAGCGCCGGCCCTTTCGGACCAGTGCGGCGTTCATTTCCCCATCTCTGTCGCTTGTGCCTGAGAGCTTGACCGCTTCGGTCTCACACGGCTGCTGCGCGTGACCCTACCATACGGCTTTCTCCGTCGGCGGATGAACGCAAACCGGCTTGCGGCCGGTCGGGAGCGCCATCACTCTCCAGAGTGTCAAGACCACACGGTTCCTGGTGCCTGAGAGTTTCCTGGGGGGTTGCTCCGTCGGCGCCGGATCGAAGCCTGATGGCTGCATCCGGACTCTCCCATGCGGTCGTCGAGACAAGGCTTTGCGGATATCTCCTTGCAGTTGGGGCCGATGGCGGCCCGGGATGGACTTTGCGCGAGAGGTGCCATGACTCAAGAGCATGACCTTAGCGCGTATCATCATTTTGCATTAGCGAAGGCGGCAGGTCCAGCCCCAAACCAAGTTATTCACCGCGTTGCGATTTGCGCCGTTTCGGGCCCGCCTTTGCAGACTTGGCGCTCTCCCTATCGGGTGCCTCCGCTGTTGCGGCATTGGCTGCGCCATTCGAGGGCGTGCTGGCCGCAGAAACGCCCCCGCTGGACTGTCCCCGGGCGTCATCCGGAGCAATCTGTGTTGAAATACCGCCATCCTCGGTCCGATCATCGCGCGATTCGACAAGGAGGGCGTGCGAAAAGTCGACAGCCGAACCTACGCCCGGAACACCGACGAAGTCAGCACCGGCGGGTGCGCCTGCTGGATCAGTGCTGCCAGGCACGAAAAGCCATCCTGCAGCGCCGGCCTGAGGGGGTGCAGTGAGCCTGAGGCTGCCCGAGGCCGCCTGCGCAGAAGCGACAGCCGAGAGCACCACGGCATTGCCATCGAAAGCTGCAGCGCCTGCCACATCGAAGCCCAGCGGCGTTCTGCCCGCAATCTGTCCGCCCGCGATCGCCATGGTGATGGCATCGTTCCTCGGCATGGCGACAATGTAGGCGCGCTGGGGGGCCGTATTCGCCGGTGTGTCGCCGGTGGGGCTGTCGGGCTGGTCGATCTGGATATCGAACAGGCCATCGGGACGAATTGTGATGGTTGAGGCATCGGCCGCGACGATGACCGCCGAGCCATCGACCTCGACCATCCTCGAACTGCCGGGGTTTGGAACGATCTGCGCTGCATTCGCGGCGCGAGGTCCGGCGTTGAACCCCGCGGCGGTCCTTGCATCGAACGTCAGATCCGAAGCCGAGCGCACCAGATTGCCGACATCCGAAGCGCCCGCTGCCGAAACGAGGATGCCGTCCGGACTGTAGAAGTAGAGCGTTCCGCCGCGCCGCGCTGCGCCTGTGGCAAGGTCGACCAGTTGGGCGATGCCCGCCTCGCTGAAGCCAATCGTCCGGGCCAGGTCCTTTGGCACAATCCGGTTCAGCACCGTCAACGGCGCCGCCGCGTGATTGACGAGCAGCACGCTCGTTCCGGCTGACTGGAAGTTGATCGCATCCCCGCCGATGCCCGTGTCATCCGGCGACCAATTGATGACGACACGGGGCGTGGTGGCCATCACGGTCGTGGTGCCAGAGCCGGCGGAGATCGCGGCGGCGCCCGCAACCACCACGCCGGTGGCATTGATCGACTGCGCGCGTACTGTGCCCCCCGCAATGCCAAGGATCAGCGCGGCCATCAGCAGCGCTGGCAGGCGGGAGAACCTGCGCCGCATCAGTTGTCTCCCCACGGTACAAGCCGGGTTGAGAGCGAAACCATGAGGCGCGGCGCCGGCTTTGCATTTGCGAACCCCGCCCGATCGAGCGGCACGGCAAGGCTGGCGTCAAGGCGCAAGCGGTTGCCGAGATCGGCCCGGATGCCCCCGCCGACAGAGTGCAGGCTCTGCGGCTTGCCCGCCCCCCGCTCCCACGCCCAGGCGGCATCAAGGAAGGCGAACGGCTGCACCACCGGCCCGTTGCCGCGCCCGAGACTGATTTGCGGCCCGCGCAGTTCGCTGGCAATGCCCAGCCCGCTATCACCCGTGATCACCCCGGGGTCATAGCCGCGGCCCACGGTGTAGTTCCCCGGCGCGAAAGCTTCGAAGCCCAGCACCTTGCGCAGCGCATATTGCCCGCGTGGATGGGCCGAGAGCGTGAAGCGGCCAAGCGCGCGCTCATACTCGGCCTCGGCGCGCACCACGGTTGCAGAAGCGCTCGCGTCAAAGCGGCTCGGCGGCACCCGCCCATCGCAAGTCGCCGCCAGACACGACAGGCTGGAGCCAAACCCTGCCAGCCCCTGGCGCATCTCCACCGAGGCGCTGACCCGCCAGCCCGGTTCAGGCCGCGACAGATCGACGCGATTTAAATCGAGCCGGGCCCACAGCACGCGCAGTTGATCACGGCTCAGCGGCAGGATCAGCGTGGTACTCTGGTTGAGAAGATCGAAACCGGCCCCCACCCAGATATCGCCGCCTTGCCTGCGCGCCAGCGGATAGCGCGCATAGAGACTGGCCAGCAGCGTGCGGGCATCAAGAACTGCGCCGCCGGTCGCCTGCCCGAGATCCGGACGCGTCCAGGCGTAAGTGAGCGATGCCCCCACCAACAGTCCCTCGTTGCCGGGGCGAAATTCGTGGGAAACCTGCAGAATGCGCTGCTCGCGAAAGTCTGCCGTGGCGTAGTAGGAAACGGTCGTCGCGTCGCCCGTGCCGGTAAGCCCGAAGGCTTGCGCCCGCACTTGCCCGCCCCAGCGCCCGGTCGCTGCGGAAGCTAGGTTTTGAACTGAGAAGTCGGCCGTAAAAAGCTGGCGCAGAACAATAACTTCACCAATAAGATCACCCGGAAGTGTGCCCGCCGGGCGCAGTGTCAGCCTCACTGTGTAACCCGGCAGGTCGCGCGCCAGCAGAAGAAAGCGCTCGGCACGGTTGCGGTCGAAGATTGCGTCGCGCGTGAGGGGGGCGAGATAGCTGAGGATCTTGCGCTCGGCGCCGCGGGTCTCGCCCCGCAGGCGGATCGCGGTGATCCGCCCATAGAGCACTTCCATGCGCACCGCGCCGTTCTCGATCCGCTGCACCGGCACCTGCACGGCGGCAAGGTAGCCCTTTGCGCGCAGGATCGTCGCGGCGGCATCGCGGATCTCGCACAGCACCGCAATAGGCTGGGGCCTTCCGGCCAGCGGCTTCCAGACCGCTTCCAGTTCAGCGGCGGTCGCGCCCTTGAGGTCGTTGAAACGGACAGAGGTGATCGTGGTTGTGATCGCCGCGTACCTGGGATCAGCAAGCGGACAAGCAGACCGCTCGATCCCGCCGGAAACCGTCAGGCGCGGTGTAGGCGCTGCCGGCGCGCGCGTGATACCACCAAGCTCGTCACGGCTGGGGCCGGCGATGCCCGGCGCGCCGACTTGCGCACTGGCGGCAGACCCCGCCGCCAGTGCCAGAGCAGCAAGGACAACAGGCGCGTATCGACCGGAGGCGACACCCGCCATCCGCCTGCCGATGCCCGCGCCCGCGCCCACTCAGGAGCGCACCGGCAAGCTCACACGAGAGCTCGCCGTGCTGAGCATCAGGCGAGCGCCCCGTGGCAGTGCTTGTACTTCTGCCCGGAACCGCACGGGCACGCCGCGTTGCGGCTGATGCCCATGTCGGCATAAGGATCCGCTGGCGCTCCGCTTCCGGCCATCGACGGCGCGAACGTGCCGAACAGCTGGCCGGCCGGCACTGGCCGCGCATCATCCTCGCCGGTCAGCGGATCGATGTGGCTGGTGAGGAAATCAGGCAGTTCGGGAAGCTGGAAGTCTTCCGGCGAACCCATGCGGATCTCGCTCGTCATGAGGATGCGCGTCACATCCTCGCGGATCGCTTCGAGCATCTTCTCGAACAGGCCGAAGGCTTCCTGCTTGTATTCGTTGATCGGCGTTTTCTGTGCATAGGCGCGCAGGAACACCACCTGGCGCAGCGCATCGAGCGTGGCGAGGTGCTCCTTCCAGTGGTGATCAAGCCGCTCAAGCAGCACAGATTTTTCCAGATTGCGCCAGGAAGCCGTATCGACCGTGGCCAGCTTGCCGGCCATCTTGTCCTGGGCCATCGCCGCGATCCGCTCCTCGATGACTTCGGGCTCGAGACCGTCCTCGTGCGTCCAGGCATCCAGCGGCAGTTCAAGGCCAAGCACTTCGCCAACCCGCTCAGCGAGAGCCGTTACGTTCCACTGCTCGGGGTAGGAGCCGGGCGGGCAGGCATCGCCGACGATCGCGTTGATCGAGTCCTGCCGCATATCCTCAACCACATCGTCCACCGCTTCGGCATCCATGATGTCGGCGCGTTGTTCGTAGATGACCTTGCGCTGGTCGTTCATCACGTTGTCATATTCGACAACCTGCTTGCGCACATCGTAGTTGCGCGCCTCGACCTTCTTCTGCGCGGTCTCGATCGCCTTGGAAAGCCAGCGCGAACCGATCGCCTCGCCGTCGGCAAGGTTGGAATTCATCATGCGCGCAAACAGCGTGTCCGGCCCGAAAATGCGCAGCAGATCATCCTCCAGGCAGAGGTAGAACTTGGACAGGCCCGGATCACCCTGCCGGCCCGAACGGCCGCGCAGCTGGTTATCGATGCGGCGGCTTTCGTGCCGCTCGGTGCCGATCACGCAAAGGCCGCCTGCGGAGAGAACTTTGGCCTTCTCCTCGGCCACTTCGGCCTTGATACGGGCGATGCCCGCCTCGCGCTCAGGCCCCTCGGGCACATCGCGCAGTTCGTCTTCAATGCGGAACTCGGAGTTGCCGCCAAGCTGGATGTCGGTGCCGCGCCCGGCCATGTTGGTCGCGATGGTCACCGCGCCGAGCCGGCCGGCCTGCGCCACGATATGCGCTTCCATCTCATGGAACCGCGCATTGAGCACGCTGTGCTTGACCCCCTCCTGATTGAGGAATTCGGACAGCATTTCCGACTTTTCGATGGACACCGTGCCGACGAGCACCGGCTGGCCAGTGTCGTAGCGGGCACGGATCAGCTTGGCGATCGCCTGGAACTTGTCAGCCGTGTTCTTGTAGAACTCGTCCTCCTCGTCAACGCGCTGGACGGGCACGTTGGTCGGGATGGTGACGACGTTCATCTTGTAGATGTCAAAAAATTCCGGCGCTTCGGTCGCAGCTGTGCCGGTCATGCCCGAAAGCTTGGGATACATGCGGAAGTAGTTCTGGAAGGTGATCGAGGCCATAGTCTGGTTCTCGGGCTCGATCTGCACGCCTTCCTTGGCTTCAACCGCCTGGTGCAGGCCGTTCGACCAGCGCCGCCCGTCCATCATGCGGCCGGTGAACTCGTCGATGATGACGACCTTGTCGTCCTTCACGATGTAGTCGATGTCGCGCTTGAACATGACATTGGCCTTGAGCGCCTGGTCAAGGTGGTGGACCACCATGGTGTTCTCGACATCATAGAGGTTGGAGCCGACGAGCAGGCCGTGCTCCTCCAGCTTGCGCTCGACCCATTCGACGCCGTCTTCGGTCAGCGAGATGTTCTTGGTCTTCTCGTCCGCCTCGTAGAGCGAGGGATCGATGAGCTTCACGACAGCATCGACCGAAACATAGAGCTCGCTCTTGTCGTCGGTCGGGCCGGAGATGATCAGCGGGGTGCGCGCTTCGTCGATCAGGATCGAGTCAACTTCATCGACAACGGCAAAATTGAACGGGCGGTGGACCATCTGGCTGCGCTCGTGCTTCATGTTGTCGCGCAGGTAGTCGAAGCCGAGCTCGTTGTTGGTGGCATACGTGATATCGGCCTCATAGGCCTGCCGCCGCTCATATTCGTTCATGTTGGGCACGATCACGCCGACCGTAAGGCCGAGAAACTGGTGGATCTGGCCCATCCATTCCGCGTCGCGCTTGGCAAGGTAGTCGTTGACCGTGACAACGTGGACGCCCTTGCCCTCGATCGCGTTGAGATAGGAGGCCAGCGTCGCCACCAGCGTCTTGCCCTCGCCCGTGCGCATTTCCGCGATCTCGCCGCGGTGGAGCACGATGCCGCCGATCATCTGCACATCAAAGTGGCGCATGCCCAGCACGCGGCGCGAGGCCTCGCGGCATGTGGCGAAAGCTTCGGGCAGGATGTCATCCAGCGTCTTGCCGGCTTCGAGTTGCCCGCGCAGCTTTGCGGTCTGGCCCTGCAATTCCTCGTCGCTGAGCGCCTGCATCTCGGGCTCGCAAGCGGCGATGGCGCGCACGATCTTGTCGAGCGACTTGACGTAACGATCGTTGGACGAGCCGAAAATGGCCTTGGCAATGCTGCCGAACATGGCTGAATTCCTGTTGTCAGATGGGATGCGCGGGCCAAGCCGCGCTAGTCATGCGTCCGCACGCAGGGCGGAACGCGATATCACGAAAAACGCCGCGCGCTATTCGCGCGGGCGGTCCGGAATGGTGATGCTGATCGCATGGATCGGGGCGGGAATGGCAAGCAATCCCGCCGGTGCGGCCCGGGTCTCCCCAGACGGATGGTGCGGCTTGGCAAGGCTGGCGCTGCTCTTGGCCTCATGGCGCGCAACCAGAACCGTGCCCGACGCCGAGCCGACAACTTCCGCCCGCGACGAGGCAACAGCCACATCAGAGAGTGAAAGGCCCGAAAGCAGGGCAAGAAAGACAAGCAGAAGCCGCATCGCGAACGCAAATAGGATCATCGCGATCAAAAGGCAATTTCTTCCGCGCACGAAGCGTATCGGTCGCGTTCAACACTATCTTAGCGCCTCTGCTCTACGCAGGACCCATGACAAGCGAAGCTGCGCATCAGGCGGACCGGGCTGCCGCTCAACCCCGGCCTGCATCTGCTTCGGGCCGCTTGGTCGTGCTCGATGCCTTGCGCGGCATTGCTGCGCTGTGTGTCGTTCTCCATCACGAGACAAGCTATCACAAGGCCGCCGAGATAGTGCCGTGCGGCTATCTGGCCGTCGATTTCTTTTTCCTGCTCAGCGGTTTCGTCCTGACCTCCGTGTTTGAGAGCCGCCTTGCGCAAGGCACCCCGCCCTTGCGGCTGCTGGCCGAACGGGTTGCCAGACTGGGGCCGATCATGGCCATCGGCATCGGCATAGGCGCCGCAGCCTTTGCCAGCCACGCCGGCACTGCCGACGCGATCATGATGATGGCCATGGCACTGATGCTCATCCCGCATCTTGCCGGCACGGGTGCGATCTATCCAGTCAATGGGCCAATGTGGTCGCTGGCATTCGAACTGGTCGCAAATGCAGCCCATGTGTTCGTGCTGAACCGCCTCCGCGATTGGCAGCTTGGGGTGATCGTCGCCGGGTTTGGCGTCGGCCTTGTCTATGCAACCTTCACCGTCGGACGCATGGCCTTCGGCGATATGACTGATAACTGGTGGTTCGGTTTCTGCCGGATCGGGTTTTCCTATCCCCTTGGCGTCCTGCTGGGCCGGTGGCATCGCACAGCCCGGCGCACATGGCACGTGTCGTGGACAATACCGGTCGCGCTGCTTCCGGCCATCCTCGTGTTCGCCCCATTGGTGCCGCGCGTGATCGGCGACCTTGTGATTGCCATGCTGATCATGCCGGCCGTGCTCTGGGTCAGCGCCGGGACGCGGGTGCCGGACCGGGCCGTTCCTGCCATGCGCTGGCTCGGCGGAATATCCTATCCAGTCTATGCCCTGCACGTGCCCTTGTTCGCCTTCACTGTCGAACTGGCGGCAAGGGCAGGCTGGCAGGATTCAACCGCATTCCGCATTGCCGTGGTCCTGGCCATCCTTGCGGTTTCTGCCCGGCTCGCGGCAAGCCCGGTGGCAAAAGGTATCAGGCTGGCTGAAACACCACACCGCAGCCATCCGCAATCCCCGGCGATTCCGGGGCCCGCAAACGGTTGAACGCTGTGCCGCCGCGCGCTAGGCGCGTGCCATGGCACACACTGTCTCCCCCCTCGCCCAGCCCTTCCCTGCGCTCCCCGCCATCGCCGGCGCGACGCCGCGCATCGCCCGGGCCGGCTACAAGGATTGGGGCCGTTGTGATCTGACTTTCGTGGAACTGGCGGAAGGCACGGCGGTGGCCGGCGTATTCACGCGCAATGTGTGCTGCTCGTCGGAAGTCGAACTGGGCCGGCAAAACACCGCACAAGGCCGTGCCCGGGCGCTGGTGGTCAATGCCGGCAATTCCAACGCCTTCACCGGCTACCGCGGGCGCGAGGCAGTCGAGGCGATCATGGAGCAGGTCGCTGGGCATCTTGGCTGCGCTCGCGAGCAAGTGTTCGTCTCGTCCACCGGCGTGATTGGCGTGCCGCTGCCCAAAGACAAGGCGCGCGCCGGGATCGCGGCCGCCCTGCTTGCCCAGCCATGCTCGTGGGAAGAAGCTGCCAACACCATCGGCACCACCGATACGTTCGCCAAAGGCGCGACCGCCACGGCGATGGTCGGCGGCGTCAAGGTCACGCTCAGCGCCATCATCAAGGGCAGCGGCATGATCGCGCCCGACATGGCGACCATGCTGGGCTATGTCTTCACCGATGCGGCGGTTGATCCCGGGTTCCTGCAGGCCTGCCTGTTAGATGCCAATAGCCGCACGTTCTCGTGCATAACGGTCGACAGCGACACATCGACCAGCGACACCGTGCTGGCTTTCGCGACCGGCGCGGCAGGCAATGCACAACTGGTTTCGGCAGACAGCCCCGGCGCGGATGCCTTTGCCGCTGCGCTTCATGATGTGTGCCGCCAGCTTGCACATCTCGTCGTGCGCGATGGCGAAGGCGCGCAGAAGTTCATCGCGGTCACCGTCTCGGGCGCGGTGAGCGATGCCAGCGCCCGCCGCGTCGGGCTTGCCATCGCGAATTCGCCGCTGGTCAAGACGGCCATCGCGGGCGAGGACGCCAATTGGGGCCGCGTCGTCATGGCGGTCGGCAAGGCAGGCGAACCGGCCGACCGCGACCGCCTCTCGATCGGCTTCGGCGGCGTGTGGGCCGCGCGTGAGGGCCAACCCCTCCCCGACTACGACGAAGCGCCGGTCGCCGCGCATCTCAAGGGGCAGGAGATCACCATCGAGGTCGATCTTGGCCTCGGCGAAGGCCGTGCCACCGTGTGGACCTGCGATCTCACCCACGGCTATATCGCGATCAACGCCGACTACCGCTCATGAGCGCCGCGCTGGACACCGCCGTTGCCGCGCTGATGCGGCGCGTGGCCGCAGAAGCGATCCTGCCGCGCTATCAGACGCTCGCCGAGCACGAAGTCATCGCCAAGGCGGCAAACGACATGGTGACCATCGCCGATACCGAGGCCGAGGCCCTGCTGGCCGAGGGCCTCGCAGCGATCATGCCCGAAGCTGCGATTGTCGGTGAAGAGGCGGTTCACACCGATCCCTCGCTGTCAGCGCGGCTCGACAGCGGACTGTGCTGGATCATCGATCCGGTGGACGGCACCAACAATTTCGCCGCCGGCAAACCGCCCTTCGGCATCATCCTTGCGCTGAGCGATGGCGGCGAAACGCAAAGCGGGTGGATCTACGACCCGCTGCAGGACCGGCTGTGCATCGCGCACAAGGGCAAGGGCGCGTTCGTTAATGGCGAGAGGGTAGCGGCCCGCCCCACCGGCGAGACGCCGCCCATTGCCGCGATTAGCACGGTGTTCCTCGATCCCGCCCAGCGCGCGGCCGTGCAGGCCCGGATCGCGCCCTACTACACACTGGTCGATATACCGCGCTGCGCTGCAGAACAGTATCCACGCCTCGTGCTCGGGGTGAACGACATTTCGGTGTTCGAACGCACCCTGCCATGGGACCATGCCGCCGGCGTGCTCTTCGTCAATGAGGCAGGCGGCATGGCGGCGCGGCCCGATGGCTCACCCTACCGCACCGATCAGCACGGCCAAAAAGGTTTGTTTGCAGCCTCTTCGCCCGTATTGTTCGATGAGTTTGTGAAGCGCAGCAGCGCCGCCAGCTAAGCGGTCACTGCGAAGGATCGCGCACCTTGAACGGGTCGGTCGGCACCGGTTGTGTCGGCAGAACAGCGCGAGGCAGTTCCTTGTCGCTGTTAGCGGCCTGCCACAGCATTCCCGCCATGATCACGGCCGCCTGGCGCATATCATCGGCGCGCATGTGGTCCACCGTGTCGAGGCTGGAGTGGTGGACGCGGATATCGTAATCGAGCGGATCCTGGATGAACTGGTAGCCGGGTAGCCCGATCGCCTGCATGAACACATGATCGGTGCCGCCGGTCTTGCTCACCACCAGCTTGTCGGCGCCGAGCATGTTGAATGGGCTCAGCCATTCCTTGAGGAGCTTCTCTGCGCCGAGATTGCCCTCGCTGTAGATGCCGCGGAACCGGCCCGAGCCGTTGTCCATGTTGAAATAGGCCTTGAGCTGGCCGTACTCGGGCTTTGGCGTGATCGGAAAGGCATTGCGCCAAGCGACATAGGAATCGATGCCCTTGAGCGCTGGATCGACCGGCCGCGTGGCGAGGTGCTGCTCGATATAGGCGCGGCTGCCCAGCAGGCCCTGCTCCTCGCCGCTCCACAGCACGAAGCGAATGGTCCGCTTGGGCTTCACGCCCAGCTTGGCGATCAGCCTCGCGGCCTCGATCACCGTCACGCTGCCAGCGCCGTTGTCATTGGCGCCGTCACCCGCGATCCAGCTGTCGAAATGCGCGCCGGCCATCACGAAGCCCGCCTTGGGGTCGCTGCCCGGAATTTCCGCCACCACGTTTTCGGCGCGCAAGGTGCTTTCGTCGTAGCGCGCCGCGACTGTGATCGCGATTTCCGGCGCGGGGCCGGTCTTCGCCAGTCTGACAAGGCGGCGGTAATCTTCCTGCGCCAGTTCGATCGCCGGGAGCGCAAGCGTCTGGCCGGGTTGGAAATCATAGCCTTCGCCGTGGACCAGCTTGCCATCACGGTAGCTCATCTTGACCAGCGCCACCGCGCCTTCAGCCTTGAGGAACGCGGCGAGCTTGCCCTGAAACCGCCGGTTCCTGACTTGCAGCGCGGCGGCATCGGGATCGAACACCGGCTTGGTGTAGGTATCAAGTTCGGCGATCTGGGCGTCTGTGTAACGTTGGAACACGCCGTCCTTGCTCTCGCTCGTCTGGCCCGGCAGCGAAACCAGCACGATCTTACCCGCGAGCTTGCCCTTCCATTCGGCAAAGTGCTCCTCACGCGACATCGGCGCGATGACTAACGGTGCACGCAAGGTGCCCTCTGTCGGCGGTGACCATGCGACCGGAATGGCGGTCAGGGGAAGCGGCCGGGGTGAGACCATCGCGACCGAATAGCTGTCGAGATTCCAACCCAGCCCGAAATCGAACGGCTCGACGTGGACGTTGGCAAGCCCCTGCTTCCTGAGCAGCTCTATCGCCCAGCTTTCCGCCTTGCGATGGTTTTCCGAATTGGTGAGGCGCGCGCCGATGCGGTCCATCAGCGCAGAGGCCGTGGTCATCGCCTCGCTGCGGTTCATGCCCTCGTCGATGATCCGGGCAACGGCAGCGCTATCACCCTCAGGCGCGGCGGAGGCGGGAAGCGCTGCGGCGCAAGCCAGCAGGCCCGCCGCGAACATCGTGGCAAAGCGAGGTGTAGTCGATTTCGGCATGGCAAGATCGCTCCGGAAGCAGGGTGCAGGAACCAGTCTTGCACCCCGCTCCGAACTTGCCAACCGGCAATCAGGACTTGATCAGAGAACGCTCTCCAGCCAGCCCTTGAGCTGGCTCTTGGGTGCAGCGCCCAGCTTCTGCGCCACGGCCTTGCCATCCTTGAACAGGATCAGCAGCGGGATCGACTGCACGCCGATTTCGCCGGGTACGGTGGTGTTTTCCATGATGTCCATCTTCACGATGGAAACCTGATCGGCCAGCTCGTCGGAGATTTCTTCCAGCGCGGGGCCGATCATCTTGCAGGGGCCGCACCAGTCGGCCCAGAAATCCACGAGCACCGGCTTGTCGGAACCCAGAACATCGGTCGCGAAACTGGCATCGGTAACGGCTTTGGTCGCCATGGCAGAGAAACTCCTTGAGGTTGGATGGGTATGTAAGCGGTCTGGCGCAGGGCGCAAGAAAGCAGCGCTAAAAGCTTTCCTGCGCGGCCTGAAGGGCTGGCTTGTGCGCCGCGATCACCGCATCTGGTATCACGATCAGCTGCGGCGTGTGGGTATAGAGCAGCGCCGCTTCGACCCGGCGGCCGGGATAGATCACCTCCAGCGCCGCGACATAGGCCGCCATCTGCCGCAGGCTCTGCGGCGGAACTTCGGCAAGATCCTGCGGCGGGCGGCGGTCGGTCTTGAAGTCCACCACGCGCAAGCGGCCTTCTGCCAGCAGCAGCCGGTCGAGTGTGCCGCTCACCACCCGCTCGCCGACCACGGCGGCAATCGGCACTTCGGCCAGCGAGCCCGGTCCGAACACTTCGGCCCAAGCAGGTTCTGCGAGCACGCGGATGGCCGCCGCGGCCATGGCCTCGCGCTCCTCCTCGGCAAAATCGGTGGCCATGCGCGCCAGCCAGCCCCGCGCGGCATCAGCCCGCGCTTCGGGCGCAAGCTCGGGTAGGCGCTCGATCAGCTTGTGCAGCAGTGTCCCGCGCCGCGCGGCGCTGCGCGCAGCAGGCCCCGGACGCGAGGGGGGATCGGGCGCGTCATCAGCCTCACCCAGCCCCGAAGGCGCCAGCGGGCGCGGCGGGCGCGGTTCGGCCGGGAGCGGTGCGGAAAGCCATTCGGGCAAAGTCGCGGCGGGCTCACGCCGCACCGGCAAGGCCGCGATGGCCGCCGGCAGCGGACCAAGGCCGCCAAGCTGGCGCGTGGCACCCCAGATCGGATCTTCGCGCCACGCGCCGTCCTCTTCGCCGAACAGCGGCGCAAGCTGCGCGTACCAGCTTTCCTCGGGCGGTGCTTTGGCGCGGCTGCCCAGCGCGCCGCCGATGAACAGCGCTTCTTCGGCGCGCGTCATCGCCACATAAAGCAAACGCCAATGTTCCTCACGCTCCGCTTCCGCCGCGCGCTCGGCCGCCTCGCGCACGGGTCCGGCGTGCTCTGCCTTACGCAAGGGCGGCAGCGGCACTTTCCGGCGTTCGTCCACCACCCGCTCTTCCAGAGCGAGCCCGCGCGGGCTGGACGCGCCGGGATCAGCAACGGCATCAGCAAGAATGACAATCGGCGCCTCCAGCCCCTTGGAGCCATGCACGGTCATCACCCGCACGAGATCAGCCTTCTGCCCCGCCTCTCGCTTCAGTTCGCCGTCGCCTGCATCGAACCACTGCAGGAAGCCGACGAGGCTCGGCGTCTGGCCGGTGGCATAGGCGCTGGCGGCATTGATCAGCTCGTCGATAGGATCGTTGGCCTCTGCACCAAGCCGCGCGACCAGCTTGCGGCGGCCCTGCCACGGCCCGACCAGCAGCCAGTGCAGCAGCGCGGCGGGCGTACCAAAATCCGCGCGGGATAGCGCCGCGCGAAGCTGCTCCATCGCAGCGTGGGTCGCGGGCTCTTCCGTGCTGCGCAGATGATCCCACAGCCGCACACCCTTCGTACGGTAGCCATGCTCCAGCAGCATATCCTGCGACCAGCCCACCAGCGGCGAGACGAGCAGCGAGGCCAGATTGAGATCGTCGAGCGGCTGCGCGCAGAACCGCAGCACTGCGACAAGGTCCTTGACCGCCAGCGGCGCGCCTAGCCGCAGCCGGTCCACTCCCGCCACCGGCACGCCGCGCGCATGGAGCCGCGCCACGATCAGTCCGGCCAGCGCCTTGCGTGAGCGGACGAGCACCATGATATCGCCCGGCGTCGCCCGGCGCGGGGTGCCCTTGTGCAGCGGGAAGCCGGCATCGAGCCATACCCGAACCTGCTGCGCGATCTGATCGGCCATCACTCGGTCGGGCCTTGAAAGCCAGCTCTCGCCGCCTTCGTCGCCTTCGCCTTCGGGCGCCTCGTCGTCCTCGTCCGCTGCGCCGCCGACTGTCTTCCACAGCGTTACCATGCCGGGGCGACCTTCATCGCCCTGATGCCGTTCCGGCGCTTCAGGGAGGCCGAAGCGGTCCGGACCGATGGAGTGGATCGCGCGGTCGACAAAGGCAAGCACCGAGGCGGCGGTGCGATAGGATCGGCCCAGTCCCAGCGGCAGCAGCGCCTTGGCCGGATCGGCGGTCACTTCGGCCAGCGCATCAAGCTGGCGCCGCACCCGCTCCCGCGCGGCGGCGAAGTTTTCCGGGCTCGTGCCCTGAAAACCGAAGATCGCCTGCTTGTAGTCACCCACGACGAACAGCGTGCGGTTCACATCGCCGCGCTGGCCCTCACCGCTGAAGAAATCACCGACCAGTCCGTCGAGCACAATGCGCCACTGCGCATGATTGGTATCCTGCGCCTCGTCGACCAGAATGTGATCGAAATGCCGGTCCAGCTTGTAGCGGATCCATGCCGCCGGGGCCTGCTTGGTCAGGAGATCGGCGGCGGCGCGGATCTGATCGTCGAAATCGATGAACCCTTCGCGCGCCTTGGCCTCGGCCCATGCCAGCGCAAAGCGCCGCCCCAGCGTGAGCGCCGGATCGAGACGCGCGGCGAGCGCAACCAGCGCGCGGCGCTCGAACACCGGCTCCAGCGCCGCGATCACGCGCGCCTGATAATCGGCGTAGTCGGGTTCGTGCTTCAGGAGAAAACGCGGCGATTTTACGGTGCCGTCCTTGTTGAGGAACTGCCCGGCAAAATCATTGAGCCCGGCCATCCGCGCCGCCGGGCTTGCTTCCAGCCAATCGCGCATGATCGATGCCGCATCGAGGCCGGTCCGAGCGCCCCACCGCTGGTTCGCCTCCATGCAGACCTCGGCGGCGGGAACATCGAACACCGCGTCGTGCAGAAGATCGGCAAGGCCCGAACCGTCCTCCTCCGCATCCAGCCCCAGCAGCCGGTTGATGCGCGGCCGAAGCGGCGGTTGCCAAGCACCGGGCCCTTCCCACAGCTCCTGCGCCCCGGCGCAGCGCAGCAGGAAGGCGGGCACGGCATCTTCACCCATGCGCAGACTGAGGTCTTCGAGCGCGGCGAACAGCGCGTCGTCGCCTTGTTCCTGCGCGGCAATCAGGATGCCTGCCAGCACCTCGCGCAGAAGCAGATCGCGGTCGCGGTCCTCCATCGCGCGGGTGCCGGGCACCAGCCCCGCTTCCGCAGGAAACGCGCCCAGCAGCCACTGCGAGAAGGCGTGGATGGTCTCGATCCTGAGGCCGCCGCCCGGGCAATCGAGCACAGCGGCAAACAGGCTGCGCGCGCGCGCCACCGCCTGCGGCCCCATCGATGCGCCAATCGCACCAAGTTCACGGGCCAGCTCGATTTCAGGCAATCGCACCCAGCGCGCCAGCACATCATTGACGCGCGTGGCCATTTCCGCCGCGCCCGCCTTGGTGAAAGTCAGGCAGAGGATCTGATCGGGCGTCACGCCGTCCTGCAGCAACAGGCGCAGCACACGGGCGGAAAGCACCTGCGTCTTGCCCGTGCCGGCCGAGGCGGAGAGCCACACCGTGCGTTCCGGCTGCACGGCAAGGCGCTGGTTGTCCTTGAGCGAATGAAGCTGGCTCATGCCGTCTTGCTCCCCCGCCCCTGCCATTCCTCAAGCCGCATCAGCTGATCATAATCGGTATAGCCGGGCAGATCAGGATTGGGCCGCGCGGTGAAGGGTTCATCGCCCAGAATCCACAAGTCGATGGCCTCGGTCAGGAAGCGCAGCGTCTCGGCCACGAAATCCTCACGCGCGAGCCCGGTCTTTTTCCGGCCCTCCAGCAACGGCTCCACCTGATAGCCGAAGGTTTCGGTGCCCTGCTTCTTTTGCAGCGACCAGTATTCGAAGCCGTGGACCTTGCCCGACACACCGCCAAACCCGCCGCGCTCGGCAATCAGCGCCACCAGCCCCAACTGCAAAGCATAGCCTTCTTGCACCATGCGGCCCGATGGCGGCGATCCGGTCTTGTAGTCGACCACCGCCAGCGTGCCATCGGCCAGGCGGTCGATCCGGTCGGCCCGGCCATGGAGCGTCACGCCCTTGATCGCGATCTCGCCGGTCTTCTCCCACAGCGCCGGCGCGCGGCCTTGCAGGGCGAGTTCGGCATTGTAGTCCTCGACCCATTGCAGCGCTGCCATCAGCCTGGGCCGCCACAGCCCGCGCATGAAGGGATGCGCGCTCATTTCGGCCAGCGTACGCTCGGCCAGCGGCAGCAGCTCGCCCCGGCGGCTGCCGCCATCGTGCCACTGCTGCAGCACCGCATGCACCGCCGTTCCGCGCCAGGCCGGAGAGGGCGCGGCATCGAGCGGATCGAGCGTGCGCAAGTGCATGATCGCCTGCGCATAGAACTGGAAGGGATCGCTGCGCAGCTTGTCGAGCGCGGTGGAGGCTATGCTCACGCGGCGCTGCTGGGCCGAAGGCATCGGCGCGGGCTGCGGATAAGCGTCTGCAGGCGCGGCCTGATCGAGCGCCCGCGCAATCCGCACGGCCTCGGTCTCGTGCTCCAGCTCGCGGCCCAGCATCGCGCGGATGCGCAGCAGGAAGCGCGATGGGATCACCGGCCCTGCCGCATCGCGCGCGGCGTGGCTCAGCACCACTTCAGGCGCGCCGAGCGCAGCGGCGAGATCGTGCGCAGCAAGGCCAATGCGGAAATCGGCGCCGGGAATGCCCAGCGCGCGCAGCACCGGCGGCGCGAGCAAGGGGTCGGGCGATGGCGCGGCGGGCCAGTTGCCCTCGGTCATGCCTGCACAGATCACCAGATCGGCCCGGCTCATCCGCGCTTCCAGCAAACCATAGATCGCGAGCCGCGGATGTCCGCCATAGGGCGGGCGCACCGCGATTTCCGTCAGCGCATCACTTAGCAGCGCATGGAGATCGGCGGGCTCTACCGGAAGCGCGCTGCCTTCAGCCGCGCCGCGCCAATCCTCGACAAAACTGGCGAGCGCCCGGCCGTCCGCTTCGGCCCAGATCGCGTTGCCACACAGCGCCTCGGCCACTTCAGCCAGTGTATCGAGCCCCAGCCCGAGCGAAGGCGGGGCCGCATCATCAAGGAGCGGCACCAGCAGGGCGGCAGTCTCGTCCCACCACGCCGTGAGGCCCGGGAACGCCTTCTCCTTCAAGGCCGCCGCGCTGCGCACCGCATCGAGGCCCGGCCCGGGGCGCGGTCCGCGTAGCGCCAGATCGAGCTGGCGCACCCGTTCCAGCCAGGCCGCGCGCCCTTCCCCGCGCCGCACCAACGGATGGCCGAGCAACGCCAGCAGCGGGACCGGCGCGGCAGCGGTGGCGGCAATCTCGGCCAGTTGCAGCAACACCCTTCCGGCCGGAGCCTGCGAGAGGGGGCGGCCCGCCGTATCATCGGCGACAATGCCCCAGCGTTCCAGATGCGCCACAAGGCGCTGCGCCAGATCGCGATCCGGGGTGATAACGGCGACACGTGCTTCCGGCGTTGCGAGTGCCTCGCGCACCAGCACGGCGAGGGCCTGCGCTTCCTCTCCGGGATGCGCGGTTTCCATCACGCGCACGCCCGAAAGCCGGCGCGCCTCGGCCGGCAGTTCGGCCCAGACCGCGCTCGCCTCGGGCGGCAAGAACAAGTTCGAGATGGCGCGGCTGCGCGCGGGCGGCGCAGCCGCGGGGCCAGAGCGGTGCCAGGCCTGAACTTCGCCGCGCGCAATCCCCATTCGCGCGAGCAGCAATTTCAGGTGATACTGCGGATGGGTCGTCACGTCGCCGCGTCCGAACACCGGGGCATCGGGCCGCTCGGTGTTGCCCGCAGCGCCCAATGCGTCCCAGACGGCATCGGGCAATGCCAGATCGAGATCGGGCAGGATCACCGCGCCGTGCGGCAAATCGGCCACCACGCGCAGCAGCCTCGCGACTGCCGGTGCCGCCGATGTTACCCCGGCTGCGACAACCGGAAAAGGCGGAGGCTCGCGGCGCCAGCGCTCCGCCACATGTGCCAGCAGCCGGTTGCGGCGCACAGGTGCATCGATCTCGCCCAGCTCCTCGCATCGAGCCCGCCACCGCGCCAGAATGCGCGCGAACTGGGCGGTTCCATTCTGCCAATGCTCGGCCAGTTCGCCCACCAGGCCAACAACTTCGGGATCGAGCAGCGCTTCGAGCGCGACATCTTCAACCGCGAGCCGGTCCATCGCCTGCGCCAGTGCGCGCGCCTGCCGCAACAGCCCCGGCGCGGAGGTTGCACGCGTTGCGGGATCGGTGCGGAGCATGTCCGCCAGCGCGAGGAGCCGCTGGGCCTGATCGGCGGCGGGGGGCAGATCGGCCCCCTGCCCCAGCGGATCGAGCAGCGGCCCCAGCGTCTCATCCAGATCGAGATCGCCCACCACCGCCATGCGCGGCAAGAGCAGGCCCCCTTCAGCCCCGCTTGCGCGCACGAAGGCTTCGGTCACGATGCGAACTGCACGGCGGCTTGGTAGCAGCAGCGTCAGCCGCGCAAGGCCGAAGCCCTGTTCGTGATAACGCGGGACGAGCCCTGCCACGAGCGCGTCGGCAAAGCCGCGATGCGCGGCGATGGAGTAGACGTTGGGCTTTCGGTCAGCCACGCTGCAACGCGGCTTCGGTGGGTGCAATCATCTGCGGCGCGCCGACTTCGAACCACAGCCCGCCGTGCGAGATACCGAAGAGCCGCCCCTCATCGATTGCCCGGTCCCACAGCACGCCGGTTGAAAAGGCGCCGTCAGGAGCATCGCGCAGCAAGCGCTGCGAGACGATCTGAATACCGGTGTAGATGAACGGCGCTACCCGGCCAGCCTTTCGCCGGCTGATCCGGCCCAGCGGATCGAGATGGAAATCCCCACGACCGTTGTAATTGAACGCGCGCGCATGACTGACCAGAAGCAGCAGCGCGTCCATCTTGTCCGGATCCCAGGCATCGCTCAGGGCCGCAAACACAGTCTGCGGCCCATCCAGCCACACATTGTCGCTGTTGAGGCAGAAGAACGGATCGGCATCGATCAGCGGTAGCGCCCTGACCATGCCGCCGCCAGTTTCAAGCAGCGCCTCGCGCTCGTCCGAAATCGCGATGGCTGGTGCGCTGCGATGCGCCAGATGCGCCTCGATCTGTCCGGGCAGGTAATGCACATTGACCACCGCGCGCGAAATGCCGGCCTCGACCAGCTTGTCGAGGCTGTGATCAATCAGCGGCCGCCCATCGACGCGCACCAGCGGCTTGGGCCGGGACGCAGTCAACGGGCGCATGCGCTTGCCGATCCCGGCGGCGAGGACCATCGCCACATCGCTCGCCAGTGGGGGCCTTGTCTTGCTCATACCGGAAATGTCCCGCCGAGACGGCGCGCAGGATCGCGCAATTCCGCCGGCACATTCGCATCGAACCAGCGCGACACCGGGGCGAGCGCGGGATGCGCCAGATCGCGTTCGAGCAAGGCCCAGACGCGGGGGATGTAATCGAGATAGCGGGGCTTGCCGTCGCGCCGCCACAGGCGCACGAAAATGCCGACAATCTTGGCGTTGCGCTGCGCGCCGAGCCGGGCGTAGTCCTCGGCAAAATGGGCATCCGCGCCGCTGGCCGCGATATAGTGATCGAGCATCGCCCGCTCCAGACCCTCGTCCACATCGCGCCGCGCATCCTGCAGCAGCGAGACCAGATCATAGGCCGGATGGCCGACCAGCGCGTCCTGGAAATCAAGCAGTCCCTGCTTTTCGAGCCCGCCATCCAGCATGATGTTTTCGGCGTGGTAATCGCGCAACACCGCAACACCCGGGCGCTGGCGCGCAAGCAAGGGGCCCAGCACCTCTTCCCACGCCTGCGTCCAGCCCGGCAGATCGACAGTCAGCCCTTGCACTGGGCAGTACCATTCAACAAACAGGCGCGCCTCGCGCTGGTATTCAGCTAGCGAATAGAGCGTGAACGGCCCCGGTGGCAGACGATGCAGCTGCAGCAGTGCATCGACCGCATGGGTATAGACTGCGCTCTCGTCCTGCGGCCAGGCATCGAGATATTCGCGCATCCTGACTTCGCCGAAATCCTGCAGCAGCACGAAGCCTTTGGCGGCATCTTCGGCAAAGATCTGCGGCGCGCGCATGCCGTTGGCATCGAGCCAGCGCGCAGCACGCAGGAACGGTTCGGGGTCCTCGCCCGGCGGCGGCGCGTGCATCAGCATGGCCGTGGCGCCGGGGCGCCTAAGACGAAAATAGCGGCGCGCAGAAGCATCGCCCGGGATTGGCTCCACGGCGGCATTGCCCCAGCCCGCAGCGGCAAGGAAGGGGTGGGCAGCATCGGGCAGCGCTTCATCGGTCTGGGTCACGTCCATCCCCTGCGCTCTAGCCAATCCGGCCCCGCTTCGACAATGGCGACGCGCTCGTTTTCAAGGATTTCGAGCCTGACCGACAGACAGGCCGGTTCCTGGCCGAAGCCACCGGCATGTTCTGGCCATTCCGCAATCAGCACGGCATCGGCCCGGTAGTCGTCAAGGCCCAGCTCCTCCACCTCGGCCGGGTCTTCAAGCCGATAGAAATCGGCATGAACCACGCGCAGGCGGAGTGCCGGCGGATCATAGACTTCTATGATCGCGAAGCTGGGGCTGGGCACCTCGGCCGTATAGCCCAGCGCGGCAATGATCGCCCGTGCCAGCGTGGTTTTGCCCGCGCCAAGGCCGCCGCTCAGCGCCACGACATCGCCGGAGTGCAGCAGGCCGGCAATGCGCCGCGCCAAGGCATCGGTGGCCGCCAGATCCGGAAGCGGGATGATCATGACCGAAACTGCTTCATGGCCCAAAATCCTTCATGGCCCAAAATCCCTCACGGCAGCGTCACCATCGCACTAGTCCCTGCACCCGGTTCGGAGAGGAGCTCGAACGTTCCGCCGTGGGCCGCAACCAGCTGACGCACCAGCGGCAGGCCGACCCCGCCGCGCCGCTCGACCGAACGGCCGTCCGCACTGATCTTGAGCCCTTCGAGCGCTCGCGCTAGCTGTGCCGGATCCATCCCGCCGCCATTGTCGGAAACGACCACCTGCAGCGCCCCCTTCCCGCTCTTGCCGACCTTGCGACGCGCCGCCTCCACCAGAATACGCCCGCCCGGCGGTGTTGCTGCAATGGCATTGTCGACAAGCTGCCCAAACAAGCGCCGCAGTCGCCGTCGGTCCCCGGTGGCGTTGCCGATCGCCGGGCTGCCGCGCAAATCGAGCGTGATACCGGCTTCGGACAGGCGCTCCGCCCGCTCGCGCACCACATCGCCCAGCAGTGGGAACAGATCGACCGGTTCAGCCGCCAAGGGGAGCGTTCCGGCCTCGCTCTGCGACAAGTCGAGCACATTCTCGATCTGCTCGCCAAGCCGCTCGACCGAGCTCAGGATGGCGGTGACATATTCCTGCGCCTGCGGCGTCAGCTCGCCCGCCATGCCGCTTTGCAGCAATTCGGCAAAGCCGCCGATCGAGGTGAGCGGCGTGCGGAATTCATAGCTCATGTTGGCGATGAAGCGGGTCTTGACCGCATCTGCCTCGACCAGCGCGGCATTGCGTTCACGCAGGGCCGCTTCTGCCTTTTCGGAGTCGGTGATGTCGAGCACGGTCAACAGGCCGTTGCCATCAGGCAGCGGCACCCCGGCAATCGCAAACGAGCGCCCGTCTGCGAGCAGGATCCGCCCGCTCTGCTGCTTGCGCTCAAGCGAGGCGGACTGGATCACCTGCCCGATGATGCTCACCTGCGCAGGCCGCTTGAGCAGCTTCGCGATCCGGCTGAGCAAGGCATCGGCGCGGGGATGCGTGCCGAGGAATTCTTCCTCAAGCCCCAGTTCGCTGGCAAACCGCCGGTTCCAAAGCTGCAACCGGCCATCCGGCCCGAACACCGCGAGCGATTCAAACAAGTTGTCGAACGTGGCCGTGCGCGTGCGCAGCAGGGTATCCCGCGTTGCCGAAAGCTGGAGCTGCTCTGTGCGGTCTTCGAAAATCATCAGCAGCCCGCCATCGGGCATCGGCTGGCCGATCACGCGCAGGTGCGTACCATCGCCCAAGTGCCACGATTCCTCGCGCGGTTCGCGTGCGAGGAACCACCCCTGCCGTTCGCGCCGCCATTCAGGAAAATCGCGGACTTCGGGCAGGCGCGCGCTGTCGCGCATCCGGTCGAGCACCCGGTCGAACGGCGGGGTATCGACCACCCAGGCCTGCGGCACGCTGAAGATCCGCAGGAACGGCTGGTTTGCGAAGACCAGATTCCGCTTCTCGTCGAACTGCGCGATCCCCGCCGAAAGCGTATCGAGCATCTCGCGCTGCGCCTCGCGGAACCGGCGGAACTGGCGCTGCAGCTCCTCCATTTCCTCGGTATCGACCGCATAGCCCGCCACCCCGTCGTCGCCCAGCGGCAGATCGGACACACGGATCGAGCGCCGCTGGCCGCCGATCGTGGCCGAAACCACACGCTCCATCGGCGCCCGGCGCGTGAAGACCTGCTGCGCGATCCGCGCAGCACTCACGCCCTCTATCGGCTCGATCAGCTCGGTTCCGGCAGATACCACATCGGCCGCGGTGCCTGCGCCAACCGCCTTGACGTAGGCGCTGTTGACCAATCGCAGCGCCATGTCCGGACCGCGGAACCACATTGGCAAGGGCGCGGCCTCGATCAGTCCGGCCAACGCGGCAAAGTCAGCGCGGGCCGCAGCAGCCTCACCGCGCAGGCGGCGAAGCTCGGTCAAGCTTTCGGTGAAATCGAAGAACCACACCAGCGCTGCGCCGCCGGGTGAGACTTGCGGATCGGCAAGGTGCCCGCGCGCGCCAAGGCTGCGCCGCCCGCCGCGCGGAGTCAGTGCCAGCTCGAACGGTGCGCCGGTCTTCTGCGCCTTGCGCACCGCATCGCTCAGCTGCGACAACTGGACTTCGTCCAGGCCCGTGTCGCCTGCGTCGAGCTCACTGAGGTAGCCGGGCATCGCATCGAGCCCAATCCATCCCGCCAGCCTTGCGGGCCCTTCGATTCGTCCATCCGCGCGCACCAGCAACGGAAGCGCCGGGGATTCCTCGATCATGCGCGAGAGCCGCCGCGCCAGGCGCTGCGTCGCTTCTGTCCGGGCCAGACGGCTGCGCGCCGCAAGCACAGCCCAGGCTGCGGCCAGCGTCCAGGCGGCAAGCACAAGCGCGATCAGAACAAGGGCAAACTGCGGGATGACCATCACGGCTTGGCTAGGGTGCAGCGCGGCAAATTACAATGTCATGCCAAGCACAAGCTGTGGGAGGGGCCAACGAAAAAGGGCCTGCGCTCGCACGCAGGCCCTGTTCTTGCTGGGGCGCGGACGCTCAAGGCTCCGCCGCCCTTCGCTCAGTAGCGATAGTGGTCCGGCTTGAACGGCCCAGCCTCGGGCACGCCGATATAGGCGGCCTGCTTGGGCGAAAGCGTCGACAGCTGCACGCCAAGTTTGGCGAGATGGAGCGCGGCCACCTTCTCGTCGAGATGCTTGGGCAGCACGTAAACGTCGTTCTTGTACTGCTCCGCCTTGGTGAACAGTTCGATCTGCGCGAGAGTCTGGTTGGTGAAGCTTGCGCTCATCACGAAGCTGGGGTGGCCAGTCGCGCAGCCAAGGTTCACCAGACGGCCCTTGGCGAGCACGATGATCTGCTTGCCGTCGGGGAACTCCACGAGGTCGGTGCCCGGCTTCACTTCGGTCCACTTGTAGTTGTCGAGCGCCGCGATCTGGATCTCGCTGTCGAAGTGACCGATGTTGCACACGATCGACATGGGCTTCATCGCCTTCATGTGATCGGCGGTGATCACGTCTTCGTTTCCGGTCGCGGTCACGAAGATGTCGCAGCGCTTCACCGCTTCGTCCATCGTGACGACTTCATAACCTTCCATCGCGGCCTGCAACGCGCAGATCGGATCGATCTCGGTGACCATCACGCGCGCGCCGCCTTGGCGCAGCGAAGCGGCCGAGCCCTTGCCGACATCGCCGAAGCCCGCAACGCAGGCGACCTTGCCGGCGAGCATCACGTCGGTCGCACGCCGGATCGCGTCGACCAGCGATTCTTTGCAGCCATAGAGATTGTCGAACTTCGACTTGGTCACGCTGTCGTTCACGTTGATCGCAGGGAACGGCAGCTTGCCGTCCTTTGCGATCTGATAGAGCCGGTGCACGCCCGTGGTCGTCTCTTCCGAAACGCCCTTGATGGCCTTGACCGTCTCGGTGAGGTAGCCCGGCTTCGCCTTGAGGAACGCCTTGAGCGCGCGCTGGAATTCGATTTCCTCGGCGTTGGACGGCTCGCCCATGGTCTCGCCCGCTTCAATGCGCGCGCCCCACAGCGCGAACATCGTGGCGTCGCCGCCATCGTCGAGGATCAGGTTGGCGGTCTGACCTGCAACGTCCGCGTCCCAAGTGAAGATCGAGCCGACGTAGTCCCAATAGTCCGCGAGGCTTTCACCCTTGATCGCGAAGACGGGCACACCCGAGGCAGCAATCGCGGCAGCGGCATGATCCTGCGTCGAGTAGATGTTGCAGGTGGCCCAGCGCACATAGGCGCCGAGCGCGGTCAGCGTCTCGATCAGCACGGCGGTCTGGATCGTCATGTGCAGTGAACCAGTGATGCGAGCGCCCTTCAGGGGCTGCGAAGCGCCGAATTCCTCGCGCAGCGCCATCAGGCCAGGCATTTCGGTCTCGGCGATCCTGATTTCAGCGCGGCCGAAGTCGGCCAGGCCGATATCGGCGATCACATAGTCTTTCCGGGCGTCAAGCACGCTGGCCACGAGGCAGTCTCCAAGATAAATTGTCACAAACGACATGCAAACGAACAGGCCCGCCAGAAGGACGGGCAATATGCCATCTCCATAGCGGGCCCGAAGCCGTCCTGCAATTGCTATATAAAGAAGTCTTTATATCGTGCCCTGAAAACCGGTGTGAACCACTTACCTGCGGCGTGCCGGAGCCTGCGCGACGGCGATCTGCAACGGGCATGCCTCCAGTGCTACATCCTCGCCCACCAGCGTCTCAGCCGCGTTTGGCAGCGCTTCACTGCCACTGTCAGCGAGGGCAGCCGTCACCGCACCAAGATCGCCGCAGCCATATCCGGCCTGCTCGCCATAGCGATTGGCCATGCGCACACTGGCCTGATCAAGTGCCTGAAGAGCGCCCACAGAACCCAGTTGGCCGCGCATCTCACCTAGAATGGCCAAGTTGGCCTTCCCCAGCAGCGGACGGTGACGCAGAAGGAACCGATCATAGGCGGCGCGATAGTCCTGCGCTGTGCCGCGGCACCGCAACGATCCCACCATCAGCATCACATCAAGTTGCCGCAGCTTGGCGGCCTGCACCAGATTGGCCGACCAGCAGGCCGGAGCCGCCACAGCAGGTGCCGCCGCCCCGGTGACGGCCACAGCCAAAAGCGCGCTAAATCCCGCAGCGGTCCATACCGACTTCATCACAGAGCGAATGCGCATGTCCCGAATCTCCCCTCGAAGCCTCCCCGGCGTTCGGGAGTGCAGTCTGCCCAGGGGATTTTACCGGTTCTTCAAGACACGCAGTGAAGCGCACTTAACCATGTGCCCCGGCAATTGCCTGCTGGCTGGCCAATGGTTGCGCTGTCACATACCGTGCCTATATCGGCTCTCGCGCATGAACGCACAGATCAACACCAAAAAGGAACCTTGCCCATGACGATTGCGGTTGGAGACAAGCTGCCCGATGTGAAGCTCGTGAAAGCCACGGCTGACGGGATCGATGCGGTGCAGTCCGCCGAATACTTTGCCGGCAAGCGCGTCGCGCTGTTCTCGGTGCCGGGTGCCTTCACCCCCACCTGCTCGGCCAAGCACCTTCCGGGCTTCGTCGAGAAGGCTGGCGAGATCCGCGCCAAGGGCGTGGATGAAATCGCCTGCACCGCCGTCAATGATCCCTTCGTAATGAAGGCATGGGGCGCGGCTTCGGGTTCGGCAGATATCACCATGCTGGCAGACGGCAACGGCGATTTCGCCAAGGCGCTCGGCCTCACCATGGACGGCACCGGCTTCGGCCTCGGCATCCGCGGCCAGCGTTTTGCCATGGTTATCAACGACGGCACCGTCGAGCAGCTGCATGTAGAAGCCCCGGGCGACTTCAAGGTCTCCTCGGCCGAGTATGTGCTCGAGAACCTGTGACGTAATAATTCGTAATACTCGTGCCGCAGTGCAGCGCACACTGCGTTTTTCTGCGGCACGAATTGCCCCAAAATCCGCCCGTTCTTGGGCTTGACGACCGTCAAATATTCGCCATCCTGCCCTTCGCTGCACCGCACCATGGGGGCACTGATGGACGGTATTCGAGTCGGTAAGCGCGTTGTCGGGATTCAATCGCCGGTCACGATCGGGTGGGAGAACATCCCCATGGTCGAAGGCGGCCCCGTCAAGCGCCTGTTCTTCACCTGGTTCCAGCCTGCCGTGCTCTTCAGCATGATCGCCTTCTGGTATTATGCGCCCAATTCCATCGCCAAGGCTTCGACTGCGATCGGCATCGGCATCGGCTTTCGCCTGCTCCTCCAGATCCTTGAACTGCTGTTCCCCCGGCACGCCAGCTGGCAGATCACGTGGAAGGAACTGGCAACAGACCTGTTCTATGTCGGGGTATCCTACACTCTGGTGAACCTGGCCGAGAACTACATCGGCAGCGACGTTGCGGTCGAGGCTTTGCAGAAGGGTCTGCACCTCGAGAAGTTCGCGTGGTTCATGGGCCTGCCCTTGCTCTTGCAGGCTTTCCTGATCCTCTTCGTCTTCGATTTCGGCCAGTACTGGATGCACCGCGGCATGCACAACTGGTACCCGCTGTGGCTGCCGCATTCGGTGCACCACTACATCACCCAGCTCAACGTCCATAAAGGCGCGGTGGGCAATCCGGTCGAACTGTTCCTCATCGGGCTCGGCATCGGCGGGCTGTTCGATTTCCTCCCGCGCGCATTCCTGCTGGCAGGCGCAATCGGCATGTCGGTGGGCGCGTACCAACACATCAACGTGCGCTTCAACAGCCCCCGCTGGTGGCGCTGGGCGTTCAACACGACCGAGCACCACAGCCTGCATCATTCGCAGGATTTTGAATCGACGCGCAGCAACTACGCCAACACCTTCATCTTCATCGACCGGATGTTCGGCACCTGCATCGATGGCGAGGCGGAATTGCTCGGCATGGAAGGCGGCCGCCGCATGTCGATCCGCGAACAGATGCTCTACCCCTTCACCGAGGGCTGGAAGGCCTGGAAGGAGCGCGCGACCCGGACGCCGCTGTTCGCGCCGGCTGAAGCCAGTGCGGTTCCGGCCGAATAACGGTGCCATCGCTTAGCGCTCTCCAGGTGGAACAGCTGTCCCTCCCTGCCGAGAAGGCATCCCTGCTCTCCCTGATCACCTGGATCTGGCATATCCGGGGCGAAGTCCCGCTGGCCTCAGACCAGAGCGCCGATGAGGCGTTTGCGCGGATCGACCCGCTGTTCGCTCACTCCGGCACGACCCATGCCCGCCTGGGTGATGTCGTGTTTCTGACCAAGAAGGACCCGCTGGCGCAAGATCCGCTCTCGATCGTCGACAGCGCAACTCTTCGGGTCGAACCTTCGGGTGAGGGCTCGGTGCTACGCTATCATCTCGTCTGCAGGGCCCTGCTCTACTGCTTCCTCGCGCCGCTGCTGTTCCTGGGCGTTGCGCAATTAACCCTGTCGTTGGGTGAGCTTGCCAAACCAACGCCTGAAGAGAAAGCAAAGGCAGAGGCCAAGGAAAAGGCCAAGGCGAAAGACAGCAAGGCGCTTCAGCTCAATCCGGTCGACAAGTTCCTCGGCGCACCAGCCCCCGAAAAGCCGGACGCGGAAAAGGCCAAAAACGGGAAGAAAAAGGACGAGGACGATGCGCCCAAGGGCTTTTCGCCGACACCGGCTTATGTCTTTGCCGGGATTTTCGCCGCGCTCTATGTGCTCGGCCGCATTCTGGAGGCGTGGCTGATCAAGCGCCGGTTCGCCAAGGCGCTCGCCTGAGCGGGGAGACCATGTCACTGCGGCATGCAGCCCCTTTGGGCCATGCCATGCTCAATAGCCCATCAGGCTGAGCACTTCCTTCCGGCTGCGGTTGTCTTCAAGAAATGTGCCTATCATCCGGCTGGTGACCATACCCACGCCCGGCGTGCGCACCCCGCGCCCGGTCATGCAGCCATGCTGCGCCTCGATCACCACGGCCACGCCATGCGGCTTGAGGTTATCCCAGATGCAGGTGGCAACTTCCGCGGTAAGCCGCTCCTGAATTTGCAGCCGCCGGGCATAGGCGTTGAGCACACGTGCGAGCTTTGAAATGCCCACCACCTTGTCCCGGGGCAGATAGGCGATGGCCGCCTTGCCAATGATCGGCGCCATGTGGTGTTCGCAGTGTGACTGGAACGGAATGTCCTTGAGCAGGACCAACTCGTCGTAGCCGCCCACCTCTTCGAACTGGCGCGCCAGATGCGCAGCGGGGTCCTCGCCGTAGCCCTGGCAGTACTCTTTCCACGCACGCGCCACGCGGCGCGGCGTATCGAGCAAGCCCTCGCGCTCCGGATCATCGCCCGACCAGCGGATCAGCGTTCGGATCGCGTTCTGGACTTCGGCAGGAACTGGGATCTTGCCCGCTTCGCTGGCGTCGTCGTCATCGTGCCCGTGGTGGACGTCCATGCTCGAAAATGCTCCTTGGAACCTGCCGCGCATGGCGGCGGTTTGCGTCATTTGCGCTGGATGACGATCTCGTCAGGGTGAGCCACGTTGAGATCGGCGCGCAGCAGCTCACCGACCAGATCGGGATCGGCATGGCGAGGATCAAGCAGGTTCACGCGGTTGCGCAAGCGATCCCGCTCAGCCTCAAGCTTCTTGACCTCAGCCTGATGCTGTTCGAGCAGGCGGGCGTTCTCGGTCCACGCCAATACGCCGCTCGGCCCCGCAAGAGCTACCGCGCCCATGAGCAGCAACGCAACCAGTGCGGAGGTTTGCGTCAGGCTTTCACGCGGCAGCTTGAGGTGGGTATTGCGACGTTTCATCAAAACGACAGAATCACACTTGACCCTGTGATTCAACCGTAAAAACACTTCTGCGTACAATGCTTAGACCAGAAACTGACGTGCGATTTGCGGGCGCGGCTGGCTCGGCAAGGTTCTTGCGACCCGCGCACTGGTAGCGGCGGACATCCTGCTCTAGGGCACAAAGCCGCCGTTTAGAGGGAACCTGACCGCGATGACCACTGCCCCGCCCTTTGCCGGAAAGCTTGAACCTGCCGCCGATCCTGCCTGGGCGGGATGGTATCACTGGGCGGGCAACGATCCGTTCGAGGACGATGTCGGTCCATTTTACGTCCGCCGCGACGACCAAGGCGTGGTTACCGGCTTCCGCCCGCAGCCAAAGAACTGCAACGCCCATGGCAGCATCCACGGCGGCTGCCTGATGACCTTCGGCGATTTTTCGCTGTTCATGATCGCCAGCGCCACAGGCGAGGAAATGAGCGGGGTGACGGTCACGTTCAACAGCGAGTTCGTCGGGCCAGCCCGTGCCGGCCAGCTGCTCGAAGCACGCGGTGAAGTTATCCGCGCTGGGTACAGCCTGGTTTTCGCGCGCGGGCTGATCACGGCAGACGGAGAACCGACGCTCGCGTTCTCGGGCACATTCAAGCGCATTCGCGCCCGGTAACGGCTGTGTGGGGGTGGCGCGCGCCCTCCCCCATCTCGCCGCTCAACCGATGCGCTTGCCCGTCATCGGAAAGCTGCCAAACATGCCGGCAGTTACCGTACCGGAAAGCTCGTCACCTTCGATGGTTGCCTTGCAATCAAGCTTCATCGGCATCGGCACCGTGATGTCGCTCGACCAGCTGACAGTGTTGCCATCCACTGTTCCACCAGTGATCGCCATGTTGCCCATCGGTCCGGAATTGCTGCCACTGAAGCTGCTGCCGTCCACTTCAATAGTAAGGATCGAGGTCTGATCGCCCATCGGCGAACGGGTGATGCATTCATACTTGCCGGCAACAGACATGGGCCTCTCCTGTGTGGTTGTGCGCAAGAGGAACCACGCTGCCTACACTAATGTCAACGGGATAGGTCCATCAAGGACCATGGACCAAGCATGGTTGACCTTGGGCCCACAAGGCCTGACAACTATCAGGTGTCATCACCTCAACCCGCCTCGATCTTGCACGACGGCTTCCTGCTGCTCGGCTTTGCGCTCGCGTTCGTGCTGCTGTTCCGCCGCCTCGGTCTCGGCGCCACGCTGGGCTATCTCGTGGCAGGGGCAGTGCTCGGGCCGTTCGTGCTGAACATGGTCGGGGACGCCGAACAGAAGCTGGGTTTTGCCGAACTCGGCATCACGCTGCTGCTGTTCCTCGTCGGGCTCGAACTCGATCCGTCGAAGCTGTGGAAGATGAAGCGCGACATCCTCGGGCTTGGCCTGCTCCAGGTTTCGATCTGCGGCCTTGCCCTTGCTGGCGCGATCATGCTGACAACCAACTTCTCGTCAGCCGCTGCACTGGCGCTGGGCCTGCCCCTGGCGCTCTCGTCCACCGCGCAGGTGCTGCCGATGCTCCAGTCGTCCGGCCGCCTCAAGACCCGGTTTGGCGAGCGTGCTTTCTCGATCCTGCTGTTTCAGGATCTCTCGATCATCCCGCTGATCACGATCATCACGGCGATGAGCCGCAACCCGGCCGATGCCGGGGGGCCGCCGGGCTGGCTGCTGGCGCTGCAAACCGTGGCGGCCATCGTTGGTCTGGTCGCGGCAGGGCGCTTCCTGATCCGCCCGCTGTTCCGCCTGATCGGCAATCTCGGTGAGCGCGAGATGTTCGTTGTCGCCGCGCTTTTCACCGTGACAGCCGCAGGCGCAGTCATGGAACTGCTCGGCCTCTCGACCGCGCTGGGTGCGTTCATTGCCGGCGTGATGCTGGCAGACAGCCCCTATCGGCACGAACTGGAAGCCGATGTCGAGCCGTTCCGCTCGATCCTGCTCGGCCTGTTCTTCCTTGCCGTGGGCATGATGCTCGATCTGGGCGCGATTGCCCGCGATCCGCTGTTCGTCATTTCCATGGCGCTGATGCTTATCACGGTGAAGGCGACGGTCATGTTCGGGCTGGCGCGGCTGTTCGGGGTGCCGTGGCGCGGCGCGCTCGCGCTGGGGCTCCTGCTCAGCCAAGGCGGCGAGTTCGGCTTCGTGCTGTTCACGCAGGCGAGCCACGCGCTGCTGATCGCGCCCGAGGCGGCTAGCTTGTTCGGAGCGGTCGTCACGCTTTCGATGGCCACCACCCCGTTCCTGATGATCGCCACCCGCCGCTTCCGCGCCGAACCTCAGCCCGCAGGCTCGGGCGAGCGCGAAGGTCCCAGCAACGACGGGGCCAATGCCCTGATCGTCGGCTATGGCCGCTTCGGGCAAGCCGTCGGCCAAGTGTTGCAGTCCGCCGGGATCACGGTCACGCTCATCGATACCGATGTCGACATGATTGATGTTGCCGGCACCTTTGGCGCCAAGGTCTATTTCGGTAATGGCACGCGTATAGACATGTTGCGGCAGGCCGGCGCGGCAGAGGCCGAAATGATCCTGTTCTGCCTCGATGGCGATCAGATCGATGCGCCCATGCTCCAGGCCGTGCTCGAGGCGTTCCCCCGGTCCGCGCTGTATGTCCGCGCCTTCGATCGCCGCGCCGTGATCAAGCTGCGCGATGCGCCTGCCACACTCATCGTGCGCGAAACCTTCGAAAGCGCCGTCTCCATGGCCCGCGCCGCGCTCGACAACGCCGGGCTCAGCAACGAGGCGATCAGCCGCGCCGAAACCCTGTTCCGCAGCCGCGACACTGCCCGGCTCGATCGGCAAGTCGAAACTGGCGATCCGCGCGCCGCGCGTGAGCAGGTGCTTTCAGGGCCCGAGCCGCAGGAAGCCGAAGGCGAACCCGGCTAAGTATTTGCACTCGCATGGACTTCCCCATGCAGCTGCATCATCACTCATGCATCCGCATGGGCTTTTCCATGCAGATGCATCGAAAGGGCCGTGCACCATGGCAATGCCCGCTGCCATGACTTTGCTTGCCTGGAACCGTCTTGTCCGCGCGGCTGATCTTGCCAACCAGCACTGCGCCGGCGCGCTGCGCGCGGTCGGCCTGCCCCCGCCCGAATGGTACGACGTGCTGCTCGCGCTCGAAAGGGGCGGCGCTCAGCGCCCGCGCGATCTGCAGGCCGCGCTCGGCATCGAGCAGTACACGCTCTCGCGGCTGGTGGATCGCATGGTCAAGGCGCGTCTTGTCTCGCGCACGCCATGCCCGGCCGATGCGCGCGGGCACCTGCTGCAGCTCACGATCGAAGGACTTGCGATGCGCGCCGCGATGTGGCCGATCTACGCCGAAGCCATCGAAACCGCGCTTGGCGCCCGGATGGATGAGGAGGATCGCGCAGCGCTTGCCCGCCTGCTTGCACCCCTCGCCGAGCAACCCAGGGCTGAACCACTCAGCGCGTGACGGCACCCGCCATGAGCTCGAGCGCCCGGGTCTCGCTGACCACTTCGGCATATTTGGCCTGAAGATCAAACAGGTTCGCCTCATGCGGAGCGGCATGGCGATCCCCGCAGGCTTCCCGCACCACGAATGGCAGGAAGCCGTTCTGACAGGCATCGAGCGCCGTCGCCCGCACGCAACCAGAAGTCGACACCCCGGCAATGACCAGCGTATCAACGCCCAGCGAGGTCAGCGTCGCCGCCAGATGCGTGGCAAAGAACGCCGAGGCATAGCGCTTGGTGATGACGAGATCGCCGTCTTCGGGGCTCAGCGCTGCGGGAAAGGCGCCCAGCGGAGAGCCTTGCTGGAAAACCGCAAGCGCCGGCACCTTGCGGTAGAACACCCCGCCATCGGCACCGCCCGGTGCATACTCCACGTTGGTGAAGATCACAGGAAAGCCCGCCGCGTGCGCCGCTGCGCGGAGCCGCGCCGCTGATTCCACCGCCGCCTCTACCCCGGCATAAAGGGGTGAGCCGGGCTGAAGATAGGCCTCGACCATATCGATCAAGATTACAGCAGGGCGCGATCCGAACGGCAGAGAGCCGTCGAATGCGCCCGCGTAGTTACCCGTGAGATCCGCCTCTCCGTGCGCCATCAGATCGCGCCGATGGCGGCCAGATCAGCCAGTTCCGCCGCGCTCATGCCGAGAAGCTCGCCATAGATCTCGGCATTATGCTGCCCGACCACGGCAGGCGCCGGACGGCGCACGGTGCTGGGAGTGCCCGAAAGCTTGGGGAAAGCCCCCTGCATCTTCATCGTGCCGTACCGCTCGGTTTCGACGTCGATGATCGCGCCGCGCGCGGCAAAGTGCGGATCGGCCAGCATGTCAGGCGCGCGGTAGACGCGGCCCGCCGGGATCGAAGCCTCGATCATCAGCGCGTCGACTTCCTCCATCGTCTTCGTCTTGGTCCAGTCGTTGATCAGGTTGTCGATCTCGGTCTGGTTCTCGCCGCGCGCGAGGTGCGTTGCGAACCGCGCATCGTCACCCAGCTCGGGTTGGCCCATAACGACTGCAAGGCGTTTCCACAGCGAATCCTTGTTGGCACCGATCATGAATTCGCCGTCCTTGCACGAATAGACGTTGGACGGCGCAATGCCCTTGAGGATCGAACCCGAGCGCTCGCGGATCACGCCCGAATGGTCGTATTCAGGAACGAGCCCTTCCATGACCTGCAGCACGCTTTCATAGAGCGCGGCGTCGATCACCTGACCCTTCCCGGTCTTCTCGCGCACATGTAGCGCGGCCAGCACGCCCATGCAGCCATAGGTCGCCGTCAGCGTATCGCCGATGGAGACGCCCATGCGGCTCGGCGGCCGGTCCGGCTCGCCCACGATGTAGCGCCAACCGCCCATTGCCTCGCCGATCCCGCCAAAGCCTGCGCGGTCCGAATAAGGACCGTCCTGCCCATAGCCCGACATCCGGGCAATGATCAGGCCCGGCTGTTCGGCCAGCAGCACATCCGGCCCAAGGCCCCACTTTTCGAGCGTACCCGGCTTGAAGTTCTCGATCAGCACGTCAGCTTCGCGGATCAGGCGCCGCACCAGCGCCTGGCCTTCGGGAATACGCAGGTTGGCCGAAACCGAGCGCTTGTTGCGCGCGATCACTTCCCAGTGGACCTTCTCGTCCCCAAGGCCCCAATCGCGCATCGGGTCGCCGCCGCCTTTGCCGTTCACATGCGGCGGCTCGACCTTGATCACGTCGGCACCCATGTCGCCCAGCAACTGCCCGCAGAACGGGCCTGCCAGCAGCTGGCCCAGTTCCACGACGCGGATGTCGTTCAATGCACTTGCGTTCATCTGAACTTACTCCGCCGTTTCGAGATGCGGCCAGACAGGCTGGATCGGCGCAGGGAGCCCGGTTTCGTCTGCACAGGCGGTGCGCAGAGCCTCGATTCCGGGGCCGTAGTTGAACAGCGGCAGCTCGCCGCGGCTTGAACGCAGTTCGGTACGCAGCGCTTCGGTCGCCGCCAGATCGATGACGCCAGCACTATCGGCCACCACGCCATAGTCCCGTGCGCCTGCGGCGCTAACGAGCCCTTGCGTGATCTCGAGCCCGATCAGCGCCGGATCGCGCGCCAGCGGGTCCCCCCAACCGCCGCCGCCCCAGGTGATGAAGTGCAGCTGGTCGCCCGCTTCCACCTCCACGTCCTCGACCTTGTTGCCCACGATCAGGCTCGTGCCGTCGGCGCGCTCCAGCACCTTGCGCGCGCGGGTGCCCGGCTCGCCGCCGTTCACGCCCCACGGCGGCACGAACCAGCGGTCGTCGTGGATCGAGATCGTGCCGGCGCTCAGGAAGCGGTAGGTCATATGGATGCCGTTGCCGCCGCGGTGGAGCCCCGCCCCGCCGCTATCCACCGCGCATTCGTAGCGCTCGATGCGCATCGGGAAGTAGCGTTCGAGGAACTCGTTGGGCACGTTGGTGAAGCCCGGCCAGAGCGAGTGGCCGTCCGGCCCGTCACCCATCGGACGGCCCGGGATGCCGCCGAAGCCGATCTGGAACAGCTGGAACCAATCGCCCCCCTTGCCCGGACGCGCATCGTTACCCGAGTAGAACAGGTGCGGTGAAGACGAGAACCCGGCTGCGTTGAGAAACTCAGGCGTCTTCTGGCCCAGCAATCCGCCCAGAATATCGAAGATCCGCCCCAGCGCATGGGTCCGGCCCGATAGGGCTGCGGGGAACTTCGGCTTGAGCAGAGAGCCTTCGGGAATGCGCACGTCGATCAGATCATAGAACCCGTCGTTGAACAGGATCTGCGGATCGAAGACCATGATCATGTAGATGCCGAAGAACATCTTGAACATGTTCTCATTGAGGAAAAAGTTGATCGATGCCTGGCTCTGCGGATCGGTTCCCGCAAAATCGAGCACGACCTTTCCGTCCTGGCGCCACATCGTGCATTTGATCTTGTAGGGGCCATAGCCCATGCCGTCATCGCAGATGTAGTCCTCGAAGCTCACCGGCTCCTCGGCAATCGCCATGCCGATGAGCGCCTGCATCGCGCGGTGGTTGCGCGCCAGAAGGTCTTGCGTGGCCGATACATAAACGTCATCGCCAAAACGCTCGGCCATCTCGACCACGCGGCGCGAGGCGACGCGGCAGGCCGCAATCAGCGCATTAAGGTCGGCCTGGCACCAGTCTGGCTTGCGCGTCTGGTGCATGACGAGCTTCATCAGGTCGTCGTTGTACTCGCCCTTCTTCCAGATCTTGACCGGCGGGATGCGCACGCCTTCCTCGAAGATCGAGCGGGCGTTGATCGGCATCGAGCCGACAACCTTGCCGCCAATGTCGCTCTGGTGGCCGAACATCGAGGTATAGGCGATGAGCCGCCCGTCCTTGAACACCGGCAGCAGCACCAGCCAGTCGTTCGAGTGGCTGATCGCCCCGTCGACAGAATAGGGGTCGGACAGGAAGATCATGTCACCGTCTTCCAGCGTGCCGTCGAAGTTGTCGAGGAAGCCGCCGATGAAGCTGCCGAACTGGCCGACGATCATCTTGCCGGTGTGATCTGCGATCAGCGGGAACGCGTCCCCCTGCTCGCGGATTCCGGGCGACATCGCAGTGCGCACGAGCGTTGCGTCCATCTCGATCCGCGCATTGCGCAGCGCGTTCTCGATGATGTCGAGCGTGACCGGATCAATGGCGACACGGTTGAAGGGGACGGGGTTCGTCTGGACAATGGTTGCAGGCATGGTTCGCGTGTCCCTCAGGCCAGATTGATCAGGATGTTGCCGACAGCATCGACCGTGCCGACGCAGCCGCTTTCGATAAGCGTCGTGGAGTCCATCTCGCACACGATGGCCGGGCCCGGGATCACATCCCCGGCGCGCAGCTTGGCGCGATCATAGATCACCGCCGCCTGCTCGCGCCCATCCATCCACAGCGTATGGTCGCGCATCTTTGCCGCCGCCGGGTTGCCGTCGCCCTTGGGCAGTTCGGCCGCCGGCAGATCGAGCGCGCGGCCGAGCGCCACAGCGCGCAAGTTCACGATCTCGTGCGGGGTATCCATGTTGAAGGTGAACAGCCGTTTGTGCTCGGCATCGAAGCGCGCGAGGATCCCCGCAATGCCATCCGCCTCCAGCACTTCGGCAGAGATCGTCAGCGGCACTTCGAAGGCCTGGCCCGCATAGCGCACATCGACTTCGAACTCGGTGGTGATCTCGTCTTCCGGCACGCCGTCAGACAAGAGCTCGCCGCGCGTCTGCGCCGCCATTTCAGCAAGCACCGCGATCAACTCGCTGGCTTCGGTCTGATTGGCAAGGCGCGAGAAGCTGCGCGCCGTTTCCGTGCGCATCCGCGTCGTCGCATCGCCCAGCGCGCAAAGCACGCCCGGCGAAACCGGCGAAACAGCGGGCCACGCGCCCAGCAGGCGCGCAATCGCGTTCACATGGATCGGTCCGGCACCGCCAAAGCCCATCAGCGCGAAGTGGCGCGGGTCATAGCCCTGCTGCACCGAGATCATGCGCAGAGCGCCGAACATGTTCTCGTTGACGATATCGATGATCCCGCGCGCTGCCGCCATGAGATCGATCCCCAGCGCATCCGCGATGGTCTGCACCGCCTTGGTCGAAGCCTCGCGGTCAAGCCGGAAGGCGCCGCCGAGGAGGTTCTCAGGCAGATAGCCGAGCACCACATTGGCATCGGTCACTGTCGGCAGTTCGCCGCCCTTGCCATAAGCCGCCGGGCCGGGAACTGCGCCGGCCGATTGCGGGCCAACGCGCAGCGCCTTGGTCAGTTCCGGCACATAGGCGATCGAGCCGCCGCCCGCGCCCACGGTCTTCACATCGAGCGCCGAAGCGCGCACCGAAAGGTGGCCCACTTCGGTCGTGCGCTGGCGGCGCGGCTCAAGGTTTTCGATCAGCGCCACGTCGGTCGAGGTGCCGCCCACGTCGAGCGTGAGGATATTGCGGATGCCCGCATTGCGCCCCACCCAGATCGCCCCGGTCACGCCGCCTGCCGGGCCGGACATCAGGATATTGACCGGCTGTTCCTCGGCCTTCTGGGCCGACATGAGGCCGCCGTCCGAACGCAGCAGCGAAAGCTTGCCGTTCATCCCCTCGCCCGCAAGCCGCTCGCGCAGGTTCGAGACATAGCGGCCGACCACCGGACGCACCGCCGCATTGGCCACGGTTGTCAGCGTGCGCTCGTATTCCTGCATTTCGGGCAGGACCAGGTGGCTGAGCGAGACGGGCACGCCGGGGAGGATTTCTTCCGCCAGTTCGCCCACACGCGCTTCGTGCGCACCGTTCACATAAGCGTTGATCAGGCTCACCGTCACCGCTTCGACACCCTGCGCCTTCAGAACGCCAAGCTGCATACGGATATCCGCCTCGTCGAGGGGGCGCACTTCTTGGCCTTCTGCATCGATGCGGCCCTTGATCGTGACGGTGTCTTCCAGCGCCGCCAGCGGGGCCGGCTTGGGCCAGATGATCCAGCCAGCAAGGCCGCCGGGCACAAAGCTGCGCGCGATCTGCAGGATATGGCGATAGCCTTCGGTCGTCACGAGGCCGACGCGCGCCCCCTTCCCTTCGAGCACCGCATTGGTCGCAACGGTCGTCCCGTGGAGAAAGTAGTCGATATCGGGCGGGGTGATCCCGCCCTTTGCGCAGATCGCGGTGACACCGTTGAGGATGCCCTCAGAGCTGTCTTGCGGCGTCGACGGCGTCTTGTGCCGCCAGAACGCGCCGCTCGACGTATCGAACAGCAGCAGATCGGTGAATGTGCCGCCAACGTCGACACCCAGACGGTAACCCATACCTTATCCCTCTTGAAGCTGTTTAGGAAAAGCCGGCGCTTTCGCGACCATGGCCGGCAATTGGCGCCCCATCACCTCGGCCAACCAGTGGTTGGTGGCGATGAGCGCCGAAAGATCGAGCCCGGTGCGCACCCCGGCGCGCTCGAGCATGTAAACCACGTCCTCGGTCGAAACGTTCCCCGCCGCACCGGGCGCGAAGGGACAACCGCCCAGCCCGCCTATGGAGGCATCGATGGTACGCGCCCCGGCTTCCACCGCCGCCCAGACATTGGCGATGCCAGTGCCGCGCGTATTGTGGAAATGGACCCGCACCGGGATCGGAGCGACCAGTTCGCGTACTGCCGTGACCAACCGCGAGACATGGGCCGGATTGGCGACGCCGATAGTATCAGCGAGCGCAATCTCGACCGGCGCGGAGGCGGCCAGCGCCTCGGCCATGGCAAGAACCCGCGCCTCGGCCACTTCGCCCTCGAACGGGCAACCGAACGCGGCAGCTATGGTCACTTGCCCCAGCTTGCCTGCTGCGCGCGCCGCATGGATGATGTCACTCGCCGCCGCGATCGAACCGTCAGAAGTCTGGCCCTGGTTTGCCATGGCGAAGGTATCGGTCGCCACCGATACTGCGCCAAGCTGGTCGATCCGCCCGGTCGCAAGCGCGCGGTCCGCACCCCGCGCATTCATGACAAGGCCGATGTATGTGACGTCTGTGCGCACCGGCAGCCCGGCACAAACGCCCTCGGCATCAGCCATCTGCGGCACGGCCTTGGGGTTGACGAAGCTCGCCACCTCGATGCGGCGCACGCCGGCTGCCAGGGCCCGGTCGATCAGGGCAAGCTTGTCGGCCGTACTGACCATGGCCTTCTCGTTCTGCAGCCCGTCGCGAGGACTGACTTCGACCATTTCGATTGAATTTGTATACATTTACTCGGCCGCTTCCTGGGTCATTCCCGCATCGAGACGGGCTCGATGGGCATCGGCGTAGGCATGGTAGGCACGCAGGATGTGGCTGGTCATGATCGCCTCGGCCCACGCACCGTCGCGCCTTGCAAAGGCTGCGGTCAGCTCCTCGTGCTCGGCATGCGAGCGGCGCAGCTCCTCGCGCGAATACTGACGCGCGGTGCGCAGCACGACCGGCTGCTCGATCAGCGTTCCAAGCAGCGCAGCAAGGCGCCGCGAGCCCGCCACTTCGAGAATGATCGCGTGGAATTCACGGTTTCCATCAAGGAACCCAGCAACGTCCGGAACGGACTGCTGGATCGCCGTGGCCAGCGATCGATTCGCGCCACGGATGCGAGCCATCGCGGCGTCGGTCATGCGCTCTGCTGCCCGGCGCGCGGCGCGGCTCTCCAGCATAGCGCGCAATTCAAAAGCGTCAGCCACGTCGTCAATCGACCAATCGGCAACGAAAGTGCGCTGTGTATCCGTGCGCCCGACCAGCATGTCCGCCTCAAGCCGGCGCAGTGCCTCGCGCACCGGAGTCCGGGAAACGCCACACATTTCGGCGAGCGCTTCCTCCCCCAGCTGCGCACCGGCAGGGAGTTCACCCGAAAGAATCATGTTTCGGATCGCGCCATAGGCACGATCAGAGGCGCGCGACATTGTGGCTCCTGGAACTTTAAGCAACCATTCGGCTTGACCGATGGCATTTGTATACAATATCCATGTCGCCTATCAAGCCGTGAATGCCATGGGGGCAAGATCACAACGCGGCGGCCGACAAACGGCGACGAACCACACAGGGAGTTCCATACGATGCGCATCTCGCAATGGCTGAGCACAGCCAGCCTCCTTTCGGCCACGGCCGCAGGCCTCGCCTTCACGGCCGTGCCCGCGCTCGCGCAGAGCCAGCCGCAGACTGAAGCCGCCCCGGCTGAGGAAGGCGCCATCATCGTCACCGCGCGGCGCCAGAACGAGCGCCTGCAGGACGTGCCGGCTTCGGTTTCGGTGCTGACCGCCGCAACGCTGAGCAACACCGGCTCGACCCGCGCGCAGGACTTCGTTGCGCTGACCCCGGGCGTCACCATCGTGACCGGCACGGCCGAAGCGGGTGACACCCAGATCAATATCCGCGGCATCAACGGCGCCCGCGATGCGGAAAGCTCGGTCGCCCTTGTCGTCGACGGTATTCTGAAGACCAATACCGCGCAGCTCAACCAGCGTCAGGGCACGCTGAGCCAGGTCGAACTGCTGAAGGGTCCGCAGGGCGCGCTCTATGGCCGCAACGCCGCCGCCGGCGCGATCGTGCTGCAGACGATCAAGCCGACCGAGACGCTGACGGGCGCCGTTCGCGCATCCTATGCCGAACAGAACACCTTCGACGGCGCTGCGCACATCGCCGGGCCGCTCGGCGAAAACGTCGGCTTCGTGCTCGCAGGCACCTACTATAAAACCGACGGCTTCTGGCGGAACCTCATCGACAACAGCAAGACCATTGCCAACAAGGAAGACTGGTCGATTGATGGCCGCGTCCTCTACGGCAAGGGTACCGACACCCAGGTCGACCTCAAGGCCCGCTATGCGCAGTTCCGCGGCGCTTCGCTGCCGTTCAACGCCGCGTTCCACCTGCCGCTGTTCGCCGCTGCGAACCCCGCGTTCTACGAGGACGTGAACAAGCACGAGTTCCGCTTCTACCCGAACATCCGCGCAACCAACGATCAGAACAGCTTCGATGCCTCGATCAAGCTGGATCAGCAGCTGTCAGACGGGCTCAAGCTCGTTGGCTGGGCGCTCTATTCGAAGGTCGATCAGGACCTCGTGGCTGACGGCACCTCGGCCGATTTCGCCCGCTACATCAACGCAGCGAACCCCGCCGCTCAGGGCGCGGTCAATGCCTGCTTCGCCAGCACCGCGGCCAACACCGGCTTCCCGGTAAACCAGCCCGGCGGCATCGGTGCGATCCCTGTGCCGTTCATCTTCGCCCCCGCCAACGGCTCGACCTTCGGCCCTTACAGCCCGACGACGTGCGACGGCACCCAGTTCCAGGTGCGCAAGCAGAAGGATTTCAGCACCGAGTGGCGCGTCATCGGCGATGTCGGCAGCACCATCAATTGGCAGCTGGGCGCCTACTATCTGCATATCGACCGTTCGACGGGCGTCAGCCTTGGCGCGGACACCGGCAAGGGCGTGATCAAGCAGCTCTACAACGCGCCGGACAGCGCTAACCCCACCTCGCTTCTGCTGGCCGACAAGTTCAAGACCAACGTTTACGCGGCGTTCGGCTCGGTGGAATACAAGCCTTCCTCGCAGTTCGAGGCTGGCCTTGCCCTGCGCTATGACATCGAAAAGCGCGACGCGCAGAGCGTGGTGCCGACCGCGACCGATCCGTTCACCGGCGGCCCGATCAACCCCGGCCAGGCCTTCGGTGCATTCACACCCAAGAGCGCCACGTTCAAGCAGTTCGAGCCCAAGGTCACGCTGAGCTACAAGCCCACCGCTGACTTCAACCTCTATGCAAACTGGGGCATCGGCTTCAAATCGGGTGGCTTCAACAACCAGGGCTCGGCAGCCGTGGTCAACGCCAGCTTCAACAATGGCGTGACACCGGGCACGATCAATGCGGGCGTTACGATCAAGGACCAGTACGACAAGGAATGGTCCAGCGCCTATGAAGCGGGCTTCAAGGGTAGCCTGCTTGATGGCAAGCTGACCTTCGATCTCGCGGGCTACTACACCCAGATCCACAACATGCAGTTCTTCGAGTTCTTCGTTGGCAGCTTCGGCTTGCTTCGCGTCGTCTCGAACATCGACAAGGTGGACGTGAAGGGCGTGGAGCTCAACGTAGCGGTCAAGCCCGTACAGGGTGTCAAGCTGTTCGGTTCGGTCAACTACACCGACAGCGAGATCAAGAAGAACTCTTCACGCCCCAACACCATCGGCAACAAGTCGCCCTACACCGCCGACTACACGATCAACGTGGGCGGCGAGATCGAGCAGCCGATCAGCGGCGATCTGCGCTTCCTTGCCCGTGCAGATTATCGCGTGACCGGCCCGACCTGGTTCAGCACCGTGCAGAACCAGAGCGCACCGACGATCTTCTCGGGTCTGCTGCCGATTTCGGCGCTGCAGCTTCCGGCGGTGGTCGGCGATGCCAAGTACGATGTGGCCCGCCGCAGCACCTTCGGCGTGCTCAACCTGCGCGCTGCACTGCAGACCGACCGCTACAGCCTCGCGGTCTTCGCCAACAATGTGACTGACAAGAAGTACCTTGCCGAAGTGATCCCCGCGATCGAGTTCGGCGGCTCGTTCATCTCGCCCGGCGCGCGCCGGATGATCGGTGTGGAGCTGGCTGCGAAGTTCTGATTTCTCGCCACAGTCCAACAAGAAGGGGACCCATGCCGCAAGCGCGGCGTGGGTCTTTTTCTTGAGCTCTACCGGAGAAGGGCCAGGGCCCTTCCATCCGATCGATCAGATTAGCGTGGCGACGATGCGCTGCCAGATGCTTTCGACATCTGCGTAGGGATTGGCCGAAACTTGCCTAACCCAGAGCGTGTCCTTGATCGTGAATGCCGAGCTTGTGCCCGAAAGCGCGGCGATGGTCTTCTCCACGCCGCCCGCAACCGGCCTCCAGTTCAGCACGCCCGTTTCGGGCATCTGCTTGAGTTCGGTGCGCGGGTCCTCGGCAAGCCGCTGCCCCAGCACATCGGCCACCGCGATGCACCGCTCGATCCGTTCGGCAAGGCCGTCCTGCCCCCACGCCAGCAGCGTTGCGAGCAGCGGCAAGGCAGCGGCGCTGCGCGTGCCTTCCACGCCGACATTAGGCCGGGCAAGGTAAGACGTCTTGAAGGTAATGAAATCCCGCGTCGCTTCATCACGAAACAGCGCCAGCGCCGCGCCCTTGGGCTGAAAGAACCACTTGTGCGCCGAGATTGCGATGCTGTCTGCCGCTTCGATCCCGGCTAGGCGCGGAGCCGCACGCGTAAACTGCATCGGTCCGGCCCAGGCCGCATCTACGTGCAACCATTTCGCCGCAATTGGCGAAAGCGCGTCGATCACGCCGCGACCGGTCGTCCCGGCGGTAAGCACCAGCGCTGCATCGGCCAAATCCGGAAGCTCTGCCCGGATTAGCCGTCCATGCTCGTCAACCGGTACAGGGTGATAGGCCAATCCCAGAATGTTGGCTGCCTTGGGAACCGAAACATGTGCATCCGCCGAGGCGACAACCCGCCGTGCCCCTGCCTCGCGCGCGGCCCACAGCGCGGTAAGGTTCGCGAGGCTGGACCCGCTGCAGAACTGGCCCCATGCCATGCCGAAATACGGCGTAATCCAATCGAGCACGATCCGCTCAGCTTCGGTCGCAAACGGGCTGGTCGCGGGGTGCAGCATGTTCTGGTTGGCCTGCGCCACCAGAAAAGCCATCCGCGCGGCGACCGGGGCGGATGGCGGATCCATATGTGCAAGCGCATCCGGCGCGGCCAGATCGGCGGCCTGTTGCAGTGCCGGCACGCCCAGAAGTTCAAAGGCGGCATCATCACCGAGGCCGGTCGAGGGGAAGCTTGGCGGCAGGTGGATCACGGTAGGCGTTTCCTCTGGGAGCTGATACATCTACCCCATGCCGCAGCCTTGCGCTTTCCCGCAGTGAGTTTTCCTTTTTAATCTCCAAGCGAGCGTTCGCAGATCCTGCCCACCACGACCATCGCCCCGCGCAGGCCGTTACGGCACCTTCCTCCCGCCACCACTTGACACCCCCTTCCCTCCGGGCGAGGGCCGTCGCTCAGTTCGCACCAGAAAGCCCCTGCTCCGTGCCCAGATATCCTGTCCGTGTAGCCACATTCGCGCTCCTTGCCGGGATTTCGGCCCCCTCGCTCGCACTGGCGGACGAAACCGCGCCCGAACAGATCGTCGTGACTGGGCAGGGCCTTGAAGCCGCGCCCGCAGCCGTCGCCTACAACGTGCAGACCATCGATAGCGAACGCCTCGCCGTCGCCGCCTCAGGCCGGCTCGAAGACGCGCTGTCCGCCGCTGCGGGCTTCCAGCAGTTCCGCCGGTCTGACAGCCGCGCTTCCAATCCTTCCGCCCAAGGCATCACCTTGCGCGCGCTGGGCGGCAATGCCACCAGCCGCACGCTCCTGCTGCTTGATGGCGTGCCGGTAGCCGATCCGTTCTTCGGCTATGTTCCGCTTTCCGCGCTCGCGCCTGAGCGGCTTGCCGTGGCCCGCGTCACACGTGGTGGCGGCTCGGGCGCGTTCGGTGCGGGCGCGGTTGCCGGCACGATCGACCTCACCAGTGCCGGGCCGGAACAGCTCGGCCTGTTTGGCGGCCGCGCGCTGGTCGATGATCGCGGCGAAACCGAACTATCCGCCACGCTCGCCCCCCGGCTTGGTGCGGGATACCTCGTGGCTGCGGGCCGCTGGGATCGAGGCCAGGGCTTCTGGACCACGCCCGTGGATCAGCGCGTTCCTGCCACCGTGCGGGCGAAGTATCAAAGCTGGTCAACCAGCCTCCGTGCGGTTGCCCCGCTCACTGGGAATGTGGAGCTTCAGGCCCGCGTTGCTGCCTTCAACGATGCACGCACCTTGCGCTTTGCCGGGGCGGATACCGCCGCCAGCGGGCAAGACGCGAGCCTGCGCCTTGTGGGGCGTGGCGCATGGCAGTTCGATGCACTTGCATACGTCCAGACCCGGGATTTCAACAATGTGGTGATCAGCGCGCGGACATTCCTGCCCACGCTGAACCAGCGCGCCACACCCTCGACCGGCGCAGGTGGCAAGATCGAGCTGCGCCCACCGGTCAGCAAGGCACATGTCCTGCGGATCGGCGCAGACTGGCGCTTTGCCGAAGGTCGTACCGAAGAAGACCTCTACACGGCGGGCAAGGTATCGGGCCAGCGCACCGCAGGCGGCAGCAACCGCGATCTAGGCCCGTTCATCGAGGATGACTGGACACTCGGCCCTGTCGTGCTGACGGCAGGCGCGCGCGCAGACCGCTGGTCGGTGCGTGATGGCAAGCTGGAGCAAGTGCTTAGCAGCACGCCGTCCACCACACTCTTCCCGGACCGCGCGGGCTGGCAGGGCAGCTTCCGGGGCGGCGCGGTCGTGAACGTCACCAGTGGCCTCGCCTTGCGCGGATCGGCCTATACCGGCCTGCGCCAGCCCACGCTCAACGAACTCTACCGCTCGTTCACCGTGTTCCCCGTGGTCACCCGGGCCAACGCCGCACTGGAGAATGAGACACTGCGCGGCTTTGAAGGCGGGCTCGATTGGCGCCCGCTGGCGGGCCTTTCGTTTTCGGCCACCGCGTTCGACAACAAGGTACGGCACGCCATCGCCAACGTGACCATCGCGCCGAACGTGCGCGAACGGCAGAATGTGGATGCCGTCCATGCCAAGGGGATCGAACTTGGTGCCGAAGCCCGGCGGGGCACGGTCTCACTCAGCGGCTCGTTCGCGTATACCGACGCAAAGGTCGAAGCCCCGGGCACCGCACTCGATGGCAAGCGCCCGGCGCAGACCCCGCGCTATGCCGCCAGCGTAAGCGCCGCCTGGCGACCCACGACCCGCACCACCTTCGCGCTGACCCTGCGCCACACCGGCGCGCAGTACGAAGATGATCTCGAGACAGACATTCTGCCCGCCGCCACCACGCTCGATGCTTACGCCGAAGTGCCGCTTGCTGGCCCCTTCAGCTTCGTCCTGCGCGGTGAAAACCTGCTGGACGAAGCAATCGTGACGCGCAATTCCGGCGGCTCGATCGATCTTGGCACCCCGCGCACGCTCTGGGCCGGGGTCAGGGTAGCCTTCCGCTAAGGCAGCAGCGCGGCGGGCACTTCGGGATAGGAGGTCGCCACATCGCCCAAGGCTTCCTCCAGCGGGCCAAGCCAAGGCGCAAATGCCTTCCAGTGCTCGACCGCGTCGGTATAGATCGGCTGGCGCACCTGTTCCGAACTCGCCGTGCGCACCGCGCGAGTGTTGCGGTGGAATTCAAGGCAGCCTTCCTCGAACGGCAGGCCAAGGTAGGCCAGCAACGATCGCACTTCGGATTCGGTTTCCGCCACCATGCGTTCGTAGATCACCCGGTGCACCGCGCCGGGCGCGGCCGCATCGTAATGCGCCATCAGTCGGACGTAGTCCCGGTAATAACGCCCGGTTTCGGTCAGATCATAAGTAAAGGTCTGCCCGCGCGCGAAATGCTGCTTCCAGCCTGAGAAGCAGCACGACATCGGATGGCGCCGCGCATCCACGATCTTCGCGTTCGGCAGGATCAGGCGGATCAACCCGGTATGCTGCCAGTTGTTGGGCATCTTGTCGGTAAAGTGCGGCCGGTCCGTCTTGCGGTGGACGCGGGTGCGCTCGATGTATTCCTCGCCCAGTCGCCGCCGCTCCGCCGGCCCGAGCGACCGCACCATCGCGGCGAAATCGGCAAATTCGCCTTCATCCACCCGCGATTGCAGGCGCGATGCCATCACCATCATTTCCGAAAGCTCCATCGTGCCTTCGATCATGCTGTGGCTGGAGAGGATCTGCTCGACGAGCGTGGAGCCCGATCGCGGCAGGCCGACGATGAAGATCGGGTCCTCAGCGGGGCATCCGCCCTCACCCATTTGCGCGATGAACGCGCTGGTGAACGTTGCTGCCGCCACTCCCGCTTCGGCTGAAAGCTCATCCGCATCATAGCGAACCAGCGTCCGTCGCAGGCGGTTCCCCTTGTCGTAATGGCCGAACGATTTTGCCGCATCGCCGGCGTCTTCATAAGCCTTGCCGAGCGAGAAATGCAGGTGGAAGACATCCTCTTCGCGGTCCTCCTCACCTGCAAGTGTGGAAAGTGCCTCCTCCATGCACGCAATGTCGTCAGCCCCCAGCTTGACGGTCTTGAGGTTGGCGAGGCTCCACCACGCCTCGCCCAGCGTGGATTGGCGCATAACCGCGGCTCGATAGGCCGCGATGGCCTCGCCCTGCTCGCCCAGCGTCTTGAGCACGTGGCCAAGGTTCTGCCACAGCAGCGGCTGATCCGGCTGCGCTTCCAGCAGACGCACATAAATGCTGCGCGCACGCTGCTGATCACCGAGCCGTACCAGCACCGAAGCGAGCACGAGATCGGCCCCGGAACCTGCCACTGGGCTTTGCGCCAGCAATTCGGCGTGGATCAGCGCATCGGGCAGGCGATTGACCTGCATCAGCAGCCGCACGAGGAAATCGCGGGCCAGATCGAACCCGGGCGCGAGCGTGACGGCGCGTCCGACCAACTGAAGCGCCTCAGTCATGTCCCCGCGCCGCCAGGCAAGTTCGCCCAGCAGGCGCGTGCCGACCGGATCATCCGGTTGGCGCTCGGCCCTTGCGGCCAGACCCGCCGCCGCTTCGTCGAGCTTCCCCGCGTTCATGTCTGCGGCAGCCGCGAGCAGTTCAGGATCGCGCGAAGCCGCGTGGACCGCGGAAAGGTCTGCGCGCCAGGCATCTTGCGCGCGGCCTGCCTTGCGCAGCTCGGCAGCAAGCAGGAACCAGCCACTGGCCACGCCGGGCTGCTGGCGGGTGAGGCCTTCCAACGCAGCAATCGCCGTCTCATGCTGCGCTGCTTCGCTCGCGGCCTGCGCCAGTTCCCATAGCACCATGGGCGGACGCCGTGCGCCGCCGGCGATGCCTGCGAGCCGCGCACATGCCTCAGCCGGGCGGCCGAGCCGGCGCAGCGCTTGTGCCGCAACGAACAGCGCGGGTGGCAGGCCGGGCGCAGCTCCCAAGGCCGCATCCGCCGCCGCGAGTGCCGCCTCGGGCATCGTCTCGACCTGCGCAGTTGCGGTATCGAGTGCCGCGCGCAAAGTGGCATCCGGCGCGGGAGCGCGGGCCGAGAGAGTGCGGTTGGCAATGTCCATGGATTATCCCGATAGTATTCTGCTCTGCATCATGTGCAGGTTTTGCCACAGGCGCAACGGCCCTTGGTCCAGCAATGCTGCGTCTGCGAAAAAGGATGTTGACTCTTGTCAACAATGTAGCATCCTTCCCTTTAGGACATGGGTCAAGAATGGCACCGTCCGGGGGTCAAGTTTTCATGGTTGATGCCGTGTCATCTCACGGTTGGCTGAAGGTCTCTAAGTGGCCAAGGCCCAAGGGTTTTTCGCAAACTGCGAAATCGCAGGCGAGCAAATCCAGGTGAAAGGTACCGTGCAAGCGGTGCACCTGCGGCCAAAGGCCGCTTCGCAGGATCGGACACGAAGGAGCTTCTTCGGATAAGAAAATCGATACAGGGAACCACACGTCATGAAAAAAACAACCGGTCGCCGGTCGCGCACTTTGAGTGCGCTCTTCCTTTCCACGATCCTCACGGGCGTTGCCGCGCCTCATGCCGCGTTTGCGCAGGAAGCCCTCGCTCCGCAGGCTGCTCCCGCCGATGAAACCAAGACAACCGGCGGTTTTGACGAGATCATCGTCACCGCGACGCGCAAGTCAGAAAGCGTGCAGAAGGTGCCGATCGCGATTCAGGCACTGAGCTCCGATTTCCTTGCACAGCGTCAGGTCAAGGGCCTGCAGGATTACGCCGCCCTGCTCCCCTCGGTCTCCTTCGCGGGCATCGGGCCCGGCCGCAACGAGGTCTATTTCCGCGGTATCGTGCCTGCAGGCGGCGCCTATGCCTCGGTCGGGTATTATCTCGACGAAATCCCCATTACTGGCGAGCAAGTGCCGGACATCCAAGTCTATGACATGGAACGGCTCGAGGCCATTTCCGGCCCGCAAGGCACCCTGTTCGGCGCGGGCTCGCTGGCGGGCGTGCTGCGCTTCATCACCAACAAGCCCAAGATCGGCTCGTTCGAATTCGGCATGGACGCGGAAGTCAACAAGTTCGGCAAGGGTGCCGTCGGCGGCACGATCAAATCGTACATCAACATTCCGGTCAATGATCGCCTCGCCATTCGCGCGATGGGCTACTACCGAAAGGAAGGCGGCTACATCGACAATGTCGACAACAAGGGCCAGTTCATCAGCGGTACGAGCGATAACCCCCTCAAGCCGGACCCGCGCCCCGCTACCCTAAATCTCGGCGACAACAACCCGGCAACGTTCTACAATCTGAGCAACGCAGCCATTGCCAGGAAGGACTATAACCCCGTTTATGAATACGGCGGGCGCCTTTCGATGCTGTGGGATATTGCAGATGGCTGGGAAATAACCCCAACGGCCACAGCGCAACGCCAGATTTCCTATGGCTACTTCGGGTATGACACGCGCGTCGGCGATCTGCAGGTTCACGACTATGATCTGACCCGAAACGATGACAAGTGGGTTCAGGCATCGCTCACGGTTCACGGACATATCGGCGATTTCGATCTGGTCTCGGCTACGGGCTATTTCTACCGCGATCGCAAGATCAATAACGATTACACTTACTACACAGTGACTTACGACAGCTTCGGCGCCGGGTACGAGAACTACCTGCAGTTCTTTGACAAGTCAGGTTGCAGCGGATCCGGAGCTGCGCTGAAGTGCACGAAGTTGCTGAACCCAAACCAGTACTATCAGACCGATATCAGCAACCGCAAGTTCACCCAGGAAGTCCGGCTGACTACACCAAAGTCCTGGCCGTTTGACGTGACGATTGGTGGGTTCTACCAGCGCCAGAAGAACCAGACCGACGACTACTATGCAATCCGCGGCCTCGACCAGATCGTCGGATACACCGCATCGGGTGGCGGCGATTCCAACCCCGACGGTTTCGGCATCCCCGAAGCGCAGGGTGGCACCATGGTCCTCGGCACCCCGGCGGTGCGCGGCGACGCCTATTACCTGCAGGAATTCGATACGCTGTATCACGATACGGCCGTGTTCGCCGAGGCACACTACAATATCACGCCGACAATCAAGGTCACCGGCGGCATCCGGTATTTCTGGACCGATTTCCAGACGGCAGGCTTCCAGGGCGTCGGCGCATCCGCTGCCGTCGCACCCTCGATCTTCCTGCCAACAGGAGCGGTCGGCTGTCCGCTGCCGCTGACCGGACCACGCTTGCAGTGCCGCAATACCAATGCCCTCGATCCCGAAAGCATCGGGCGCTACAGCGAAAAGGGCGAAACGCACAAGGTTGTGGTCGACTGGCAATTTGCCGACCAGAAACTCCTCTATGCCAACTATTCGACCGGCTTCCGCCCCGGCGGCTACAACCGTCCGCTGCGCCTGCGCAAAACCGACACACTGCCACAGGTCGTGGTGGCCGCGCCGGCGTTCGAATCCGAAACGCTCACCAACTTCGAGTTGGGCTTCAAGGGTACGTTCAACAACGTGTTCCGGCTTAACGCGGCCATCTATCTGGAAAAATGGAACAATATCCAGTACGGCCTCGTTGTGGCCGGTGCCCAGGGCGCTGGTTACACCGGCAACGCCGGCAAGGCCGAGGTCAAGGGTGTCGAATTTGACGCCGAGCTCAAGCTGGGAAGGTTCACGATCTCCAGCAGCGGCGCCTACAACGACGGCAAGTTGAAGGGCAATTTTTGCAACTTCGTCGCCAACCGTGAGACCAAGGTCATTTCCCAGCTTGCCACCTGTTCGCCCGGCACATTCATTCCCGGCAACCTGGATACGCCATCGGTCGCGGCGGCCGATGGCACGCGCCTGCCACGCCAGCCCAAGTTCAAGGGTACCTCGACAATCCGCTACGACACCGATCTGGGCTCGCTCAAAGCCTATTTCCAGGGCGCGGCGCTTTACCAGACCGGTGCAACGCAGGACCTCAACGAGTTCAACAACAATCTCCTTGGTAACACCCCAGGTTTTGTCAGCTTCGATTTTGGCGCAGGCGTGCGCAAGGATCACTGGACGGCGGACGTTTTCATTCAGAACGCGTTTGATCGTCGCGGCCAGCTGACACGCAACACTTTCTGCTCGATCTCGGTCTGCGCTGGTTCATCGCGGACGTTCCCCATCCGGCCGCAGTTCTTCGGGCTCAAGCTGGGCTACCGTTACTAAGCGGCACCGCAATCGTTTTACCCTGCCGAAAGGCACTCTGCCCCTCGCGGTCTCGGCCGCGAGGGGTTTCTTTTGCACAGGCTGTCCGGCCAAGAAAAAACCCCTCCTGCGGCAGCAGGAGGGGTTTTATAGCCCCGGCAGGATGCCTCGCCTCAGGCCAAGGACATCGGCAGGCTGCGTAGGCGTTTCCCAGTCGCGTCGCGGATCGCGTTGGCAATCGCGGGGATCACAGGCGGCAGCGTTGGTTCGCCAAGCCCGGTGGGCGGGTTATCGGTCACCACCCAGGTGATCGCCACGTCGCCCGGAGCCTGATTGATGCGGATCAGCGGGAATTCGCCGAAGTTTTCGGCCGTGACCGCGCCCGCCTTCTGCTCGATCGGTTGCCACACCAGCGCCTGCGCAATGCCATCGATCACCGCGCCCTGCATCTGATGCTCGGCATTCAGCGGGTTGATCACCTGACTACCGATGTCGCCCGCCACCCACACCTTGTCGATGGTGATCGTGCTGTCGTCCGAAATCGTCAGGTCAACCACTTCGGCAAAGTAGCCGCGGTGGCTGAAATAGAACCCGAAGCCGCGGCCCTTCCCGGTCGTGGTCGAGCGTTTGCCGGTCCAGCCAGCAAACTTGCACACAGCATCGATCACGCCCCGCGCGCGGCCAGTGTCGAACGGCGGCTCGTCCGGCTCGGGCGGCAGCTTGCGGTCCGTGCCCAGTGTGCGGCGCATCAGTTCGGGCAAGTCCGTCCCGGCCGCTTCAGCCACTTCGTCAAGGAAGCCCTGGAACACGAACGCCACCGCGTTCGAGGTCGGCGCGCGCAGCCAGCCCGTGGTAAGGTTGGTCTTGAGGTAAGACACGCCGTAATGCACGTCGGGCAGCGTCGGCCCGGGGAATTCGGTCGCATTCATACCCGCAGCGCGCATGGCCTTGCCGCCTTCGCCGAACGTCACGAAATGGTCCTTGAGCGCCACCAGCGCGCCCTGCGCATCGAGCCCTGCGGTCATGCGATGCCATCCGGCCGGCCGGTAGTAGTCGTTGCGCATGTCGTCGGTACGATCGAACAGCAGCTTGACCGGACGGCCCGGCACAGCCTTGGCAACGCAGGCTGTGAGAATCATGAAATCGCTCATCAACCGCCGGCCAAAGCCGCCGCCGATGCGCGTCATGTGGATCGTCATCGATGCGGGCTCGATCCCCAGCACCTTGGCGATATCGCCGCGCGCCGTGCCCGGATCCTGGGTCGGCGCCCAGAATTCAAGCTTGCCGTCATCATGCCACAGCGCGGTGCAGTTCTGCGGCTCGAGCGTGGCGTGGGCGAGGAAGGGATACTCGTAGTCTGCGGTGACGACCTTGGCCGCCTTGGCCAACGCCGCGTCGGCATTGCCCGCCTTGAACAGGTCTCCCGAAGGCGCTGCGCCCAGCAGGGCGTGGGCCTGCTGGGTATACCCCTCGGTCGAATAGCCGTCGAACCCTGCGGTGTCCCATTCCACCACCAGCTTCTCGCGCGCCTTGTGGACGCGCCACCAGCTGTCGCCAACAATCGCGACGGCGTTGTGCTTGCCTGCCGGAATCTCGCCATCGGTTATTGGCATGACCGCCAGTACGCCCTTTTCCTTGCGGACGGCGGTATCATCGAAGCGCTTTAAGGTGCCGCTGATCACCGGGCACTTGACCATCGCGGCATAGAGCATCCCCGCCGGATGGGCATCGATGCCGAACAGCGGCTCACCCTTCACAATTGCGGCGGTATCAACCCCCTTCATCGGCTTGCCGACAATCCCGAAGTCCTTGGGCGACTTGAGCGCCACCTTTTCAAGATCCGGCGCAGGCATCTTTGCCGCGACCGGCGCCAGCGCGGCATACGTGATCGTGCGTCCGCTGGCGGCGTGTTTCACCGTGCCCGCCCCGGTGGTGAGGCTGGCGGCGGGAACGCCCCACTGCTGCGCTGCGGCGGCCACGAGCATGGCCCGCGCGCCCGCCCCTGCCTGCCGAGCGGGCAGCCAGTTGAGCGGCGTCGTCATGCTGCCACCGGCAAACTGCGGGCCATACTTGTCCGCGTTGTCATCAGCCTGCTCGATCTTCACCTGGCTCCACGCAACGTCGAGCTCCTCGGCGATGAGCATCGGCAGCATGGTCTTCACGCCCTGCCCGATCTCAGGATTCTTGGCGAGAATCGTAACAGTGTTATCGGGAGCGATGGTGATGAAGGCGCCCAGCATGGACGGCTCGGCCTTGCCCGGCGCGGCAAAGGCCAGCTTCGCCTCGAACGTGAGCGCAGCACCGCCCGCCAGCGAGGCCGCGATGAAGGAGCGACGGTTGATCGAGATCGTGCTCATGCCGAAGCTCCCGCAATGGCCTTGCTGGCTTCCGCAATGGCCTTCTGAATGCGCAGGTAGGTCGCGCAGCGGCAAACGTTGCCAGCCATGAAAGCGGTTGTTTCGCCCGGTGTCGGCTTGGGCGTTGCAGTGAGCAGTGCGGTGGCCGACATGATCTGCCCTGCCTGGCAATAGCCGCACTGCGGCACGTCCAGCGCGGTCCACGCCTCGACCACCTTGGCACCCACCGGCGATGCGGCAACGCCCTCGATCGTCACGATGTCCTTGCCGGCGGCATCGGCCAGCGACGTCTGGCACGAACGCACCGCTTCCCCGTTCAGGATCACGGTGCAGGCCCCGCACAGGCCAGCGCCGCAGCCGAACTTTGTGCCCGGCATGCCGAGATCCTCGCGCAGCACCCACAGCAAGGGCTTGTCCGGCTCAACATCCACGGTGCGGGGCTTGCGGTTAACGGTCAGCGAGATCGCCATTGCGGTCCTTTCGATCAGCCCGGGCACCATGCGCACCGGACCGGCAGATGTGGAAAAAATCAGGCCCTGTTTCGCGCTATATACAGCATGGTATCAATCGGCGAAGGACTGGGTAATACTAATGCGTTTTCAGTATCTTATCTTAGCGGCTTAAATTCTGTACAAACTTCAAGATTCCGTCAAGCGCGATTTGCCGGAAGGCAGGCTGGCGACAGGGCGGCCCGCGTGGTACGCCGGGGTCATGACTGGCAGTGCTTCCACGCTTGTGCACGACCTGCGCGTCGCCGACCCGGAGAATGCCGAGGCGAAAAGTTCGGGTCCCCGCCCCGGCACTTACGCCCGCGGTACCGAGACGGTCGACACCATACTCAAGGCCGCGCACGATGTGCTGATAGAGGAAGGCGCCAGTGCTTTCACCATCCGCCGCATTGCTACGGCCAGCGGCATGAAGGTCGGCAATGTCAGCTACCATTTCCCGCGCAAGGAAATGCTGATCAAGATCATGCTGGACGAACTGCTCGACAGCTATGACAAGCTGCTCGAAAGCGATGTGCGCCGCCCCAACCTCTCGCCAGAGGACCGCCTCAGGCTGATGATCAGGTTGTGCCTTGATGACATTGCAGGCAAGCGAACCACTCGCCTCTTCACCGAGCTTTGGGCCTTGGCCAACCACAATGACTTCGTGGCCGATCGGGTACGCGCATTTTACCAGCGGGTGCACGATTTCATCGGCGAAGTGGTTGCTCAGCTCAATCCTGCGCTGTCACCTGACGAAGTGCAGACCGTGGCGCTCTACATCAGCGCCTCGATGGAGGGCGCGACGCCATTCCTCGGCTTCGGTAAACCCTGGGCCGAGAAGATAGGGCAGATCACCGCGATTGCCGAGGAAGCGCTCGTAATGCTTGCCAAGTCGATCACGCCGCAGCAGATTGCACACAAGCCATAAGGTCGCGCAGGGCCCCCAAATGGGGGTCGATGCAAGACCGCACGCAGGAACGAGCACTGAACCGGAACGGACGCACCACGCGTCCGCTGTGCGAGACTGCGTCATGCCTGAGGCCGTATCATCCTCTGCGCCCATGCCAGGGCCCGCCCGCCGGGCCTCGCTGGCCGTGGCGGAAAGCGCGGCCATGCTTGCCGCCGCGCTCGGATGCCTTCAGCCCGCGATCGATCCCGTGTTCCTGACCCTGCTTTCGTCGGCCAGCGGGGTGCCGATGGCCGCCCACGGCCTCATTGTGGCCACAACGCAGGCGGGCGCTGCGCTCGGCAGCCTCGGCATCTGGCGTTTCGGCCACCGTTTGAGCGCTCGTGTGGTGCCCGGCGTCGCCTCGCTCGCGGTCCTCGCCAGCCTGCTGACACCTGCGGCGGGCAGCCTTGCGCTCCTGCTCGCGCTGCGCGGCCTCTATGGCGCGGCCATGGGCATGGTCTTTGCGCATGCCATGGCGCGCTGCGCTGCCCGCCGCCCCAGCTCGGCCTATGCCGGCATGTTCCTGCTGCAATTGTTGCTGGCAACGCTGGTTTCAGCTGCCCTGCCCGCGCTCGCCGAAGCGCGCGGCCCCGCCGCCGCGCTGGCTGTCCTGGCGCTTGCGCCCGCGCTGGCTGCTTCCGCGCTTCTTGCCTGCGGTGATGACCATGCGCGAGGGGCAATGGCGCAGCTTCCCCGAGCAATGGAACGCGTGCCGGCTGCGGGCTGGGCACTCGCCGGCGCGACATTCGCTGTGATCACGGCGACGATGCTGGTGTGGAGCTTTTCCGGCGCACTGGCCGCTGCTGCCGGGATCGGCGAGCGCACGATCGGTCAGGCGGTGGCGCTCGGCTCGCTGGCCGGCGCAATCACCGCCATCGCGGTGATGCGTGAACGCATTGTCGTGCCGCTTCCGCTCACGGCCCTGATCGGCGCAGGGCTTATTGCCTCCCCCTTGATCATGACCACGCCCGGTGCCGGACTTGCTTTCACCGCCGCGATCATCGCCCTGAACATTGGTTCGACCGCCCTGATCGTGCGCTGCTCGGCCCTCGCCACGGCAGCGAGCCATGATTCGCGCTTTCGCACTTTCGTGGCGTGCACGCACAGCATGGGCATGATCGCCGGCCCGCTGATCGGTTCGGCCCTGATTGCGGGCATTGGCCGCGGCGCCCTTTTCGCAGGTGCAATAGGAATTTTGGCATGCGTGATTGCCGCGGCGGCAACGGCAAGCCGATTGTCAACCGGCCTAGCCTTCGGGCACGAAAACGTTCTGTCCACTGGATCGATCAAGAATGGGCGACAAACCGCTTGACTAAAACTGGACATCCGTCAAACTTTCTCGCAACCGCACAACGGAGCGGCTTGATCGCCCGCCACTTGTACCGCAAGGTGCATGTCAGGATCGGGCAACAGTCGATCAGGTTGGCGAAGCTCAAGGGTTCAGGCGTTTCAGGCGAAAGGGGCCAGGCCAGATGAAGATGATGAAGGTTCAGGGCAAATCATCGCTCTCCGCAAAGGCCAGGCACACTGCCGCAGCAGTCTGCGCGCTGGCTCTGCTGGGCACTGCTGGCGCAGCGAGCGCCGCCGATCCGCTCCAGCCCGATCCCGAGCTTGAGGCCGTGACGCTGTCTGCGCCCAAGCCGAGCTGGGTATTCGTTGAGCGCGGCTTCGTCGTTTCCGGCAATTCGATTTACGATACCGATACCGGCAAGATGCTCGGCATGGTGGAGGCGTCCACGCTCTCGGATCTCGCGCTCGATCCTGCCGGTAAGGCTTACTACGTTTCCGAAAGCATCTGGACCAAGGGCTGGCGCGGCACGCGGCAGGACATGATCACGGTCTATGATGCCGCCACGCTTAAGCTCAAGACCGAGATCACGATGCCCGGCCGTATCCTCATCGGCGGCCGCAAGTACAACTTCGTGATCGCTGACGCTGGCAAGACTGCCTATGTCTACAACCTCGATCCGGCTTCGTCGGTCAATGTGGTTGATCTCGCCAAGGGCAAGTTCGTCAAGAAGATCGAGCTGCCCGGTTGCGCCAGCCTCATGCCCGTCACCGGTGTGGGCTTCTCCGCGCTCTGCTCGGACGGCTCGCTCGCCACGGTCAAGACTGCGGCGGCCAAGCCCGAGATAACGCGCTCTGCGCCGTTCTTCTCTGCCACGAATGATCCGATCTTCGATAACTTCGGCTACGATGGGGCTAAGCAGCAGGCCGTGTTCCTGACTTATACCGGCCAGGTCTACACCGCCAAGCTCGGTGCCACGCCGACCATCTCCGAGCCGTTCTCGATCCAGACTGCGGCCGGGGTTTCGCCCGCCGATACCAAGCCGCTCGATGTCCACTGGTACCCCGGCGCGCGGCAGGGCCTTGCCTATCACCTTGCCACCGGCCACGCCTTCGTCCTCATGCACATGGGCGAATATTGGACACACAAGGCCCCGGGCACCGAAATCTGGGAACTGGATGTTGCCGCCAAGAAGGTGATCAAGCGCATCCCTCTCGAAGAAGCGGCCAACTCCGTCACAGTCACCCAGGAAGCCAATGCCAAACTTGTGCTGAGCACCGAAGGTGGCACTCTGCTGATCCTCGATGCGAAGACCGGCGCGGAGAAGTTCAAGCTCGAGAAATCAGGCGGCGGCGTGCTGCGGACGCTCGAGCCCTGATAGTGGACAACGGCTCGATCACTCTGGCGATGTTTAGCGGAGCCGGGCTCGGCCTACTCGGCCGTGCGGGAGCCATGGGCGTCGGGCTCGTGTTCCTGCAGGCCGCGCTTGCCAAGCTGCAGCACCGCGAACTGCTGTCCGGGGTGATCGCGAACTACCGCCTGCTTCCCTCAGGGCTTGTCGGCCCGGCTGCCTTGCTGCTTCCTCCGGCCGAACTGGCCGTGGGCGCAGCGCTCCTGCTGGCCGGTCACTGGCTGGCCGCCGCCGCTGCAGCTGTTCTGCTGGTGGCGTTTGCCGCGGCCATGGGGATCAACATCACGCGTGGTCGGCGCGAGATTGATTGCGGCTGCGGCCGGTCGCAGCTGCGTCAACCGCTCAGCTGGCTGCTTGTCGGCCGCAATCTCGTGCTTGCCGCGCTGTTGGTGCCGCGTCTTGTCCCGATGGCATCGCCCGCCGCGACTACGGCGGACCTTGCCATCGCACTCGCAGGCGGCCTTGCCGTCTTTGTTATCGTCCAGCTTTTCAACGCCATCGGGGCGCTTGCGGCATCGCCGCTGGCCACCTCGCGGAGGTAATCGATGCTGCTTTCCCTGCTCGTCTCGACGGTCCTGTCGTGGGTCGTCATCCTCCTCCTCGGCGTGGCCGTTCTCGCGCTCGCCCGCCAGGTCGGCGTGCTGCACATGCGCGTGGCCCCTGCCGGTGCGCTCACCACAGCCGCCGGCCCGGTCGTCGGTAGCAGCGCCGCCGCGATCCCTGCGACCACCCTCGAAGGCGCGGCAACCACGGTCGGCGGCCACCTCCATGGCGTGCCGCTGCGGCTCCTCATGTTCGTTTCGCCTTCTTGCCCGCTGTGCAAGAACCTCATCCCGATGGCCAAGTCCTTCGCACGCGATGAGCGCGTCCAGCTGATCTTCGTCGGCGATGACGACGTGGCGGCGCAGCGCGAGATGATCACCCAGCAAGGCCTTGCCGGCTACCAGTTCATCAATGGTCCCGAAGTCGGCCAGGCCTACGAAGTGGCCAAGCTGCCATACGCCGTCCTGATGGACGAGCACGGCACCATCCTCTCGAAGGGCCTCGTCAACAGCCGGGAACACCTCGAAAGCCTCGTCATCGCCCACGAAATGGGCATCGGTTCTGTTCAGGACTACATCGGCAAACTCAAAGCCGTGGCTAACTGATCAACCGCCTTCCATCCTATCCATACGGTTCCAGCGCATTACAGGGGACAAGCTCATGAAGACCTTCAATCCCGACGCCATGGGCGAGAAGCTGCTCCGCCGCTTTGCCGGCCGCACCTCGCGCCGCAGCATCCTCTCCCGGCTCGGCCTCGCGCTCGTTGCCGCGCCCGCATTCCCGCTGCTGCCCGTCAGCCGCGCCAATGCCGCGAAGCCCGATCGTTCGCCTGAGGCGAAGACCAATTTCGCCCGCAACGCGCAGAGCGCCGACGATACGAAGTGCACCTACTGGCGCTATTGCGCGATCGACGGTTCCTTGTGCTCGTGCTGCGGCGGCGCGGTCAATCGCTGCCCGCCGGGCGCAGAGCACTCGCCCGTCTCGTGGGTCGGCACCTGCATCAATCCTGATGACGGCCGCGCTTATCTGATTGCGTACCGCGATTGCTGCGGCAAGGCCTACTGCAACAAGTGCGATTGCGACGGCACGGACCGCGAGACGCAGCTCTATGTGCCGCAGCTCAACAACGATGTGATCTGGTGCTTCGGCACGACCAGCATGGAGTACCACTGCTCGACTGCGGTGCTCGTCGGCACGGCCTGAGCAGGGCATGCGGCGGCGGTTTTCGCGGCGGGGCTTTCAGGGCGAGGCGGACCGGTCTATAAGGGAGCGCATGACGATCCGCGCAAGCCTGATTGCCGCCGCCACGTTGCTGGGCGCGCTCACGCTCCCCGCCCTGCACGCGGCCGAGCCGGACAATCATTCGCCCGATATCCCCGAGGCGGTCCGGCCGATGATGGAAGACCCCGAACTCGCGCAAAGCGATTTCATCGAGCAGTGCGCCGGATGCCACGGCGTGCGCGGCAGCACCGTTCCGGCGCATCTGCCGGAGATCAAGGACCGCGTCGGCTGGTTCATGTGCACGCCGGAATCGCGCGCCTATCTTCTGCGCCTCCCCAATGTTGCGCACAGCCGCCTGACCGATAACCACCAGCTTGCCGACCTCATGAACTATGTGGTCTTCGTGCTGGGCGGCAAGAGCGCGCCCGCCGGGACCAAGCCGTTCACTGCCGAAGAAGTCGCGCATGAGCGTCAGTTCGCGCTCACCAGCGTGTCGCTCAAGGCCGAACGTCTGCGCCTCGCCAACGATGCAATCCACAAGTGCCGGGCACCTGCCTCGCTCCGTCTGCAGTACCCCGGCTCAGCCCAATGATCGCGCATGATGACACCAGCATTCTCGGCCTGCTCGCCACTGGCGCAGAAGCCGGGATCGAAGGTGTGCTTGTCACGCTGACGGGTATAGAAGGTGCATCCTCGCGCGGGATCGGCACGCAGATGGCGGTGCTCGCCGATGGCCGGAGCGCAGGTTCGTTTTCGGGCGGCTGCATCGAAGCCGCTGTGATCGCAGAAGCGCAGGACGTCCTGGCAAAGAACCGAGGCCGCACTATCCGCTATGGCGTGGGCTCGCCCTATCTCGACATCCGCCTGCCGTGCGGCGGCGGCATCGATCTCCTGTTCACCCCCCGCCCCGATCCCGCAGCCATCGCGCGGGTGCTGGCCCTGCTCGATCAGCGCAAGGCCGCAGCCCTGCGCCTGAGCGAGGATGGCGCTGCATACTCCAACGCGCCAGATGCAGGCGGCTTCCAGCGCAACTATGCCCCGCCGCTTCGGCTCGTCACGCTTGGCCATGGCGAGGATCTTACCGCGCTCGTGCGCCTCGCCCGCGCTTTCGGCATTCTCGTCGATGCCTATGCGCCTGCAGACGACCATCGTGCGGCGGCCGAGCCCGGCGTGACCCAACTCACCACGCGAACCGTCCTGCCCGCGCTCGCCGGCGATCCTTGGACGGCCTTCGTTTTCCTGTTTCATGATCACGATTGGGAAGAGCACCTTCTGCCGCACGCGCTGGCGCAAGATGGGTTCTACCACGGCGCAGTGGGCAGTGCGCGCACGCACCGCGCGCGGCTTGCCGGTCTGCGCGTGCTGGGCGTTCCGCAAGACCGGCGCGATGCGCTGCGCGGCGGCATTGGCCTCATCCCTGCCACGCGCGATCCGGCCACGCTGGCGCTCTCGATACTGGCCGAACTGGTGCAGGACTATCAGGCCTGCGCCGGCATAGCGGGCTGGCGCCGCCGCGCACCGGGGCTGGTGGGACACGATCCCGCCGCGCATGTCCCCACCCGCACCTGAAAAAGCCTTCGCCGGGCTCGCACTTGTCCTGCTCGCCGGCGGACAATCTGCGCGCTTTGGCGGCCCGAAGCTGATCGCGCCCCTCCACGGCAAGCCGCTGGCGCTCCATGCTGCCGAAATGCTCGCCGGGCTGCCGTTTGCGGCGCGCTACGCGGTGATCGGCGCGCAAGTGCCCGATCTTGTCGCGCTTGGCTATGAACCTGTGCAGCTTGATCCGCCCGGCGCGCCGCAGGCGCGCTCGCTTGCGCTGGGCGTGGCGGCAGCGCAGGCCGGCGGCGCGCGCGCCGTGCTCGTTGCGCTTGCAGACATGCCGTTCGTGCCGCCCGAGCATATCCGCGCGCTGGTTAGCGGCTTTGACGGCGACCGCATCGCAACCGTGGCAGATGGTGTGTCCATGCCCCCAGCGATCTTCGGCGCCGCGCACTTCGCAGCCCTCACCGCTCTAGACGGCGATCGCGGCGGCGCGGTTCGGCTCAAGCGGGCGCCCACCGTGGCGCTCGATCCGCAGCTTGCGCTCGATATTGATCGGCCCGAGGATCTCGCCCGCGCGGCGCAGCGCCTATAGCAGCGCTCGGTCCACCGCCTTGTGCCACCCAGCAACAAGGCCGTTGCGCAGATCGGCATCCATCGTTGGATCGAACCGCCGGTCCGAAGCCCAGGTTGCCTCAAGCGCGGCCAGATCGTTCCACACGCCAGTCGCCAGCCCGGCAAGGAACGCCGCGCCCATCGCGGTCGTCTCCACG